>NZ_JAUOQO010000002.1:0-310729 GCF_030547725.1 Staphylococcus pasteuri
GATTTTTCTTTTTTCGGTTCGCACTAGCTTTTGCTAGTGCATAAGTTCCACTAATCTAATTGAAAATTAGAAGTGGAACTAAAAAAACTCCTTGATACGAGATCGAGGAGTTCATTGTTATTATTCACCAATCATTTCTGAGTATTGGTCTGCTGATAATAATTCATCAAGTTGACTTTCGTCGCTGATTTCAACTTTAACCATCCATGCTTTTTCGTATGGTGATTCATTTACAAATTCAGGACTGTCTTCTAATTCTTCATTTACTTCTAATACTTTACCATTAATTGGAGCGTATAATTCAGATACAGTTTTCACAGATTCAACACTACCGAAAGTGTCGCCTTCATTTAATTCATCATCAGTTTCAGGTAATTCAACGAATACGATATCGCCTAATTCATTTTGTGCATATTCAGTAATACCGATTGTTGCAACGTTTCCTTCAACTTTAACCCATTCATGTTCTTTAGAGTATTTAAATTCGTTTGGTACTGCCACGATAAATCCCCTCCTAATTTTTAAGTACATTTTAATGATGCCATACCCACTATTATCAATCAACTATTATATAAAAATTTTAAACCTTTTAAAATTCGGCTTTAAATATGTAATTAATATTTTTTAGTCTTTGATAATTATGAATGTTCACTTTCTATAAACTTCAAAAAAGTGTTACAACCAAGTGTTTTTATATTCTTCTTCTTTAAAACCTAATGTGATTTTATTTCCAGATATAGCTAATGGACGTTTAACTAACATACCGTCTGATGAAAGTAATTCAAAACGTTCATCATCTGTTAGGTCGTCTAATTTATTTTTTAAATCTAATTCACGGTATTTAGCACCATGTGTATTAAATAATTTTTTAGTATCAACACCTGTTTTTTCAACAATTTCTTTAAACTCGTTTTTTGTAGGTGTATGTTGAACGATATCGATTGGTTCATAACTAACACCATACTCATCTAAGAATTTTGCTGCTTTTTTACAAGTAGTACAATTTGCATATTGATAAAATTTAATCATAGAGTTTTGCCTCCTTTGTCTCTTATCACAAATATATCATGTTATTTTATAAAACGCTCTACTTTTTAAGCTTATTTTTTTATTTAAGAAATTTCATCCGTTATAATAAATTTACTAATTAAATGAAAAGGGGCTTTTGTAATGGAAAGTATTAATACTACAGAACAATTTAATAACACAGTTCAAAATGACAAACCTGTCATCGTTAAATTCGAAGCTGGTTGGTGTCCAGATTGTAAAGCTATGGATATGTGGATTGACCCAATCGTCGAAAAATATAAAGATTATGATTGGTATACAGTTAACCGTGATGAATTAGAAGACGTTACTGCTGAAAATGACGTAATGGGAATTCCAAGTATTTTAGTATTTAAAAATGGTGATAAATTAGCACATTTACATTCAGCTAATGCTAAATCACCAGAACAAGTTGAATCATTTTTAGACGAAACATTTAGCAAATAATATTAAAAGGTCGAGATACAAGTAAAGAAATTTGAGTACCATTCAATGGCTTATTTCTTATTTGTTACCTCGACCTTATTTAATATCTTTCATTTTGTGATTAATTATTTAGTATTCTGAGATAAGATGTCTATTCTTACGTTTGGCTTTTGTCATTGGCTCTTCTAAATCAGTTAAATATAAGAAACCTGCTAAAATTTCATCATCTTCAATGTTTAAAGCTTTTCGTATTTTAGGTTCAAAAATATATGCTGGAGATTTCCAACATGAACCTATACCTGCTTCATATAATAACAACATTAAATTTTGCGCGAATGCGCCAAATGCAAAGTAATTTTCTCTATTTTGACGTTGTCTTGGATCAGCTTTTAAAACTAATACTAACATGCCACCTAGTTTAGTAACTTTATCATAATGATCTGCTCGCTTTTCAGGACTATCTGGAAAAGCAAATCGTGTAATATCTTCGCTCATATTTCCTAATCTATCTTTAGCAACATGGACAACTCTCCATGGTTCTCTCATGCCATGGTTAGGAGCATCTGTAGCTTTTTCAATAGCTTCATATAAAGCTTTATCATCAATTGTCATATCGTGCTTAAACTTTTTAACACTTCTTCTATTCGAGATTGCTTCTTGTAGTTCCAATCCTATCGCTCCCTTTATTATTTCGTTGATAATCTTTATCAATTATAAGACACAATCTACTATTGTTCAAACCTTCTAATCATTTCTCATAAAAGTCAATTTGCTTTTTTAATTCTTCGACATGAATTTGACCAGGTGCTTGGGGTTCACCTAAACATCCATAAGATACTACACCACCAAAAACACCTTGTGCCGTGCGACTAATGACCCCTATTTTAGACATCGAAATTCCAATCACTTTTTGATTTAATGTATTAGCTGATTCATTCATTGCTTCTAATAAATGCAATACATCTTTTATATCATGGGGCATAACTGCTAGCTTTATATAATTCGAGTTAAATTGACTCATTTTATAATAAGTGAATTTCATTTCTTCAAACGTAGGTGTTTCATCAAAATTGTGATGTGATAATACTACTTCTAATCCTTTTTGTTGAGCTAAATTGATTAAATTTAAATAATCATCTTTATTCTTTTGCTCATCCCATTCAATATCTAACATATTATATCCGTCTGTATTAATTAGATGTTCTATCACATTCAGATATTCGGATTCATTCACATTACGTTTACCACCTTGAGAAGCAGATCGAAATGTAATTAAAATTTTAAAATCAAACGTTAACTGATTTAATTCTTCAATGACTTGATTGAGTCTATCTAATTTATCCCACTGATCTACTCTAAGCTCTATAATATCAATACTATCTTGATAGAACTCTATGTCTTTAAATAAATCATCTGCTATCGTGTTTTCAGGTGCAATCGTAACAGCTATATTTACATTTGACATACTATCCCTCTTTCCTGTCTCTATTTAAACTATATACGTGTATATTTTCTTTTATTTTAAACTAAAATATACATTACTACCAATCGCCTTTATTGAATCAATAGCCAAAAAATTATTATGAATGATTGAACTAAAAATTTACGGGTACACTTTATATATATGATTAATTAGGAGGTAATAATTATGGCAGTTCAATATGAAACTAAAGCGACAAACGTAGGTGGACGTAAAGGACACGTTCAAACTGACGATAAAGCAATCAATGTAGATGTATTACCACCACAACAAGCGGACGGAAATGCTACTAATCCTGAACAATTATTCGCAGCAGGATATGCTTCATGTTTTAATGGTGCATTTGATTTAATTTTAAAACAAAACAAAGTTAGAGATGCTGAACCAGAAGTAACTTTAACAGTACGTCTTGAAGATGATCCAGACGCTGAAAGTCCAAAATTAAGCGTAGATATCGATGCTAAAGTGAAAAATGTATTATCTCAAGAAGACGCTGAAAAATATTTACAAGATGCACATGACTTCTGTCCATACTCTAAAGCAACTAGAGGAAACATTGATGTTAAATTAAATGTTGAAGTTGTTGACTAAGTTATAAATACAATATTATATATTTATATGACCCATTCTCTATTGAATGGGTCTCTTTTTTTGTTCACATAATTACCTCATATTTCCGACCTTTAAAATCGAGTTTCTGTTATAATGTATATGAAGAGTTATTATATACATACAATTAAATATATATTTTAACTATTTTTTCAAAAACGTTTTTGCTTATTCTTAAATAATCATTGATTATTTTTATTAAATATTTTAATATGTATTTACCCAGCAACGACACACAATTAATGATTTGAATTAGGAGGTCACTATGAACAACATCCGTTTATTAACTCTAGATGATTTAGAAATTTACAAATCACTATTATCAGGGGAACATCATACTTATTCGTGGGATCGTTATTATTTAGACCACGTTTCTGATGACATTTTGACAAAACTTTTATCTTCCGAATTCCCTTTCATCAATGTATATGGTGCCTTTGAAAATGACGTTCTAGTAGCTACTGCAACCTTAAGTCAAATGAGACAAGTAGGTAAACAACATAAAGCTGTCATCAACAATAACTTTGTTAAAGATAATGATGAAGTGATAAATCGTGAATTAATCAATTATATTATTGAAATTGCTAGCCAGAAAGATTTAGAAACCATTCTCACTTCTGTCACTTCAAATAATATTAGTGCAAAAGTATTCTTCACTTCTCTAGGTTTTGAAAATCTAGGTTTCGAGAAAAATGCTACTAAAATCGGTGAAGATTATTTTGATGAACATTGGTTAACTTATAATTTAAAAAATTAAGTTATTATCATATTTAAGTTAGACAAAAAATGGATTAAGATTACATCCAAAGTAATTTTATATATTTCATTAACATCTGACCTCTAATTCAATTTAACGATAAAGCTAATATAATGATAAAAGCTCAACCTTGTATTTATAGCAAGGTTGAGCTTTCTTTTACATAGGGTCAATTAATTCTATGAAAGTAAATTTCCCTTTGTCGTAACTAAATTTTAGTATATTACAATTTCCAATATTAAATGTACTACCCTCTTCATAGCCTAAGCAGTATCTAATAAATAAACCAATTGTACTTCCATGGCTTACAGCTAGTGTTGTATGACGACTATAATTTTCCATAATATCAGTTAATGTTTCTACCATTCTATTTTCTACATCTTCACGTGATTCTCCCCCAAAAGGTACAACATAATCACCGTAAAGCGTTTTAGGTTGTTTAATTTGTTTAAGTAATTCAATACTTTCGCCTTCAAACAAACCAAAACGCCACTCTTTTAATCCTTTTGAGCGAATATATCTATTTTGATGGTTTGGTACTGCATTTTCTAGAGTATCACACGCTCTTTCTTGAGAAGAAGAAAACAAACTATCAAATTCAATTTGATTATGTTCAAAATATCGAGCTGCAGCTTTTGCTTGTTCTACACCTAATAATGTTAAAGGCGAATCACTAGCGCCCTGAATTTTGCCTTTTAAATTAAAAACTGTTTGTCCGTGTCTCATTAAATATAAAGTTTTTGCCATATTTCCACCTCTATTACTTATATAAAGCTCATAACTAACATTAAATCATTAGACATAGTAATAGTAAATCAACAAATCAATGAAAAATAATATAAACAGATGATTAATATATTGTCTTAGTGGGTATAACTTAACACTAAGTTTACATTTGTTAAAGGAGTGTTAATCAATATGGAATCTCATGATCACAGTTATGTGAATCCGAATAATGTAACACTTGAATGGGAATGCTTTGTTGTAAGTAAAAGCGATATGTTATTAGATGGCGTACCAAATGAGTTAATCAATACTTGGTTAGACAAAGATATTATAAAGCCATTTAGTGTTAAAAATAATGATATTAATTTTAGAACAAAAGATGTATGGTATGCGTTGAATCAACAAAATTGGTACTAACTAAGTTAGTTGATATAAACTAATGGCTCTATTGGCACTTTCAATGAGTTGAGAATCATCATAATTCGATAAAACATAAGTACGAATTACAAACTTATTCTTTTCATTTTTTGGGAATTTATGATCTTTATTGATGTAATTAGCTAAATTTCCAAACGGTGTATCGTCATTTATAAAACCTATTATAAAATCATAAAATGTCATCACAATATTCCCCTCATATTTTATCTTTATTTAAGTTGTAATTAATCTTATCAGAAAACTCGAGATTGTAAATGTGCAAAGTGTAAATTTTGCACATTTTTATTGTATTTTTTTAAATTTATTCACAATTTTATTTACTTATTCAAAAAAATGGGATGTTCGCTTAAAATGTCGTTTCTTTTTATTCACAATTTATAGCTATATACTTCTATTTAATTATTTACCAAGTGATAATAAATGATATGATATACATAAGGATTTTTTTACTAAAGAAGCATTTTCCAGAGGTGAATCACCTATGAAATTATATTTTCTACACGTAATTAATATTTTATTAACGATATTGTTTGTAATTTTTAATATCGTCATTACAAATAACACCAACCTAGATGACACCTTATGGTTAGTGCCCGGATTAATAGTATGTGGTTTGATTATTATTATAAGCTTATTTATAGCTATTTCTAATAAGGATTTATTAAGTGAAATTCTCTTTTTTATTAATATCATTCTTACCCTATATTACATTTATCCAATTTTTTACGATTTTCTTTAAAAGATGGGAGGTTAAAAAATGAGCTTACATTTCACTATTCTTTTTTGGTTATCAATTATATTTTTAATTGCAGGTACAATCGTTCTTGTTACTATGCTTAAAACTAAAAAAGAATCTAAAAAAGAATCTTATCTTGGCTTCACAATTGTATTCTTTATATTTGGTTTAGCCATGTTAATTTATACATTAATATTCGGTTTGTAACACATCACAAATACGTTCAGTTGCTTTAGTAGCTGAACGTTTTATTTTAATACTTATATTTATGCTTCTTACATTATTTAAAGGAGTTTTTGATAATTGCGTAAAATTTTATTATACATATTAATAACTATTATGTTCTTTATGATAAGTACTTGTATATTCCCTCCCAACCATTTAAACGCAGAGTCACAGGAACATACATATTCAGCATCTAATAAAGATTTCCAATTACAACCTGGAGATATCATTATTACGAAAGGACCAGTTTTATATGGTTTTTTTGGTCATTCTAGTATTGCCATTGATCATAATACTGTTTTACAAATTGAAGGACCTGGTGATAAACCAATCACAGAATCATTTGAATCATCAAAACACGATTTGGAGAAGGCCAAGATGACTGGATTAAAATTTATCGCTGCGTAAAACCAGGAGCTGGTAAAAAGGCCGCACAGTGGACAAAAGAAAACTATGAAAATACAGACAATAGATATTTAGTGACTTTAAACTTAAAAAGTAAACGATTTACATACTGTACTAAAATTATCTACCAAGCATATAAGGAAGGCGTAAGCAAAAATGCTGTAAGCGACCATGGATTATATATTATTTCACCTTATGCATTGAAAGATAATTTCACAAATGAATATCGTTTAAAACTTGTCAAAACTTATTAAACGCCCTACTTCATATAAGTCATATTTAATATGAATAGTAAGGCGTTTTTTAAATTTAATTATACTTCTTTAAAATAATTGATGTACTGATCGTTCTTATCTAATAGATCAAGGTAACTAATCGCATTAAACGGAATGATTCTTGTGCTATTTTTCATAGGATAAATAATAACTTCGTGTTCATAATCAACATGGATATCACTTTCTAAAATAATACGTTTATTCCCAAAAATTACCCCTACTGCTTTAAAACCATCGTCATTTAAATATTTTCTTAATAATTCTTTATCCATATTATCACATCCCTTTAATTACATTTTACCAAAGTAATATTAAGGAATTGTTAATTTGTAATATTTAAAGTGATTTTCTACTTTTTTTATTTATACTCACCTTTTCAATCTAACCAAAACTTTTCATTTATTACTTATAATATTTTAAATTAATATACTAAATAAAAGGAAAATGCTTGTTGATAGTATTAATAAATTGATATGATTTATAGATAAAAAACACCTTTTAGGAGAATATATGAAAAAGTCTACAAGTCTGTATACAAAATTATATTATTTTTCACTTCTATTAATTGTTATCGCCATCATCATTGTGGCTTTAATTTTTTATAATACAAGAAAAAATATGAATCAATCAAATGACCGATATAATAATTTTCAAGAACTTAAAACAAATACCAAAGAAAATAAAGATTGGCGTGTTATTACAAAAAATCGTAATCACCATGATATTTTAGTAACAGCAATTCATGGCGGAGGTATTGAACCTGGCACGACTGAACTTGCTCGTCGTATTTCAAATATTGGAAAATATGATTTTTACACTTTTGAAGGTTTACGCTCCAATAACAATGACCAACTTCACATTACATCTACCAATTACGATGAACCAAAGTTGCGTAATATGCTTAAAACAACGAAAAAAACTATTTCAATTCATGGTTTTTCAGGTGACGATCCTATTGTCTTTGTCGGAGGTAAAGATAAAAAAATGTCAAAATCAATTGCTAAATCGCTACGTCGAAAAGGCTTTTCCGTTAAAGAAAGCCCAACAGAAATTGATGCTAAATCATCAAAAAACTTTGTTAATGATAACGAAAGCGACTCAGGGGTGCAGTTGGAACTAACTACGCGATTGAGAAAACAATTTTTTAAAGGACGCCAATTTAATCAAAAAATCCGCTCAAATCCAGATAATTATACGAAAACATTCTATAAATTTGCTAAAGCTGTACAAGAAGGTGTGAAAAATACTCAAAAGTCATAGTTTTGTCAGTAATTACTCTAATAAATTGTTTTGCAATTTAAAAATAAAGGGTAATACATATGTAATGTGAATTAGGGAGGAAAGTAAGATGGACGAATTAACTAAAGAACAAAAATATACCGTTGCTACATTTTACAAATTATATATGGAAAGATCTAATGAAGGTCAATCAGAACAAGAAGCGAATGATTTCAAAGATTCTGTTACTACACAAGATGACTATTTTTGTGATCGTGAGTACGATGACTTTTTAGAAAATTTGAAAGTACTGATTAATAATGATTATATTAACGGTGATATTGAAGATGACAAAGTTAATCATATTAAATTAACTACTAAAGCATTTACAGAAATTGAAAAAAGCTTTGGTTAGAAATGATGAGCAATACCTTAAAACATTCCCCTTATATAGGCATGAATGTATTTAGCGCTTGGGAGGATTATTAATTATGGAAGATTGGAAAATCAATAATCATTCAAATCGTCACTTTGCTATACAACGTAATGCTAATGAAATTTCAATAGTTGAACCACAAAACAATGGAAGTTTTAAAATACTTGCTGAACTAGACATTCAAAATAATAATTCAGAAGTATTCGATGATGATTTATATATTTCTTTTGATGCAAATAATAAAGAATTAAATATCTTTGATAGATTATAACTTTTCAAAACCTTATGCTACTAGAGGGTGTCATTTAAAATACTTGATATAGCGAATTATAAAGTATTTCAGCATTAAATGTTTTAAACTATTATATTTTTCATAACTAAAATTCTTGTTTATTTATTTTTCTTTCAACTATAAAAATAATTTAACTTAAACTTTAATTTTCATTTGCTAATTATCAATATAATAAAGTGGTAAAAAACTTAACTTTGTGGTACTCTAAATTTGTTAAACTTTGTGAGTGTTTAACATTACTTCTTGTTAGCGTCAGCTTAACTTTAATTTTCGTCATTATTAAAGTTAATGTTGGCGCTTTTTTAATATCACCTCTTTTCACTTTCAACAACTTTTCTTTTTAAATTACTTTTACTTATTAATATTAATAAAAATATTCACAATTTTTAAAAAGAAATAGATGTAAAATAACATTTATATGTAGTAAACTTAAGATAATGACATATCTTAGGAGAGATAGAATGAAAAAAGTATTTTGGTTGATCTTATCTAGCTTTTTAGTTTTAGGTGCTTGTAGTCATAGTAGTGACGATTCAAAACAAAATGACAGTAAATCAACGCAAAAAGATTCTAAGAGTAATGACAATAAAACTGTCAAAAAAGTAAAAAATAGTGCTAAAAAGAAAGACAATCCTAAGTCACAAGATGACAAAGGAAATAAAGAACGTGTTGACGGCGACAAAGCCAATAAGTAATTAATAATGATGAACAGCTTAGATGTATCTTACATTTAAGCTGTTTTTTCAAACAGTTAAGCAATATTCAACAAAATTTCGCTCAATTATATTAAACTCTATTTAATATCAAATTTGCAAACTGATAGATAGACAATTGATATTTTGCGTTAACCATGTTGCAACATCTTATTGATAACATTTTTATTTATATACATATCAAATGAAAGGATGTGTGAAACATGAAAAACACAAAATTTAATGAAGAAGAATTAGAAACAATCAAACAATTTTATAATTCAAGAAGACGTTCTGTTTGTTGTTCAAACCCAAAACTAACATTCTTAGAAGATATCGTTCATATTCCAACAGCTGGAAATGAAACAAACGATCTTGAAGGTTTTGCTACTGTTTGTGAGAACTGTGGTCAAACTAAAGTGTTTAATTTAAATGTAATGCAAAACGCAAAATTTTAGTATCAATGTCTATTAGACAGTATTAATTTTTGATAGATTTATGTTTTATATACTATATATTATATTGATATTGCACTTACGGATTCATATTGAATCTGTAGTGCTTTTTTTATGTATAAAATATTTAGAAATCTGTTTCTTATCTATTTCATTTATCAAAATAAACTAAATTTAAGCATAAAAAAAAGCAACCCATTAAGGTTGCTTTGAAAATGTTATTACATTTTTACGACATTAGCTGCTTGTTCTCCACGATCGCCTTCAACGATGTCGAATTCAACTTTTTGTCCTTCTTCTAATGATTTATATCCTTCTTCAGCGATTGCTGAGAAATGTACGAATACGTCGCTTCCATCTTCTCTTTCGATGAAACCAAAACCTTTTTCTGAATTAAACCATTTAACTGTACCGTTATTCATATCGAATACCTCCGCGTGCTTTTGCACATAATATTTGTAACAAATCCATAAATCAAAGGGAGAATATTCTTAATAATAACTCGCAATTAACTTCACGTACTTGATTACTTAAGTACTACTATACGCTATATTTGAGAAAAGTAAACCCTTTTAGCCATATTCTTTCAAATTTATTATAATTAACAAAATAAAATT
Organism: Staphylococcus pasteuri; assembly: GCF_030547725.1. NCBI lineage: Bacteria > Bacillati > Bacillota > Bacilli > Caryophanales > Staphylococcaceae > Staphylococcus > Staphylococcus pasteuri. Next base: position 10,835 of record NZ_JAUOQO010000002.1, read on the forward strand.
TTTAACTTTTATTGAAATCACCTTTGAAATAGCTATTAAATGTAATTATCATAAAAATATAGATTAGTTGTCTTGAATTCTATACCACTTCATAGCATTTTTATAAAATATCTTTTCACATTCTGTCTCATCAAAGTGTTGCTCTATTATTTTAATATCGTCTTTAGTAAATCTTTGAGGCGCTCTTGTAGATGGTAAGTCAGTACCAAACATCAAAGCATTAGGATTTAGTTGATATATTTCTTTCAATGTTTTTGCAATGTCTAAATTGCCTCTACTAAACCCTGTAGCTTTAACTCGAACATTTCTATCTACTAATTCTAATAAATCAGATAATCCTTCTTGCGATAAACCTAAATGATCAATAGATACTGCAGGTAATTTTTTAATTGTAGTTGAGATTTCAGGTAAATTTTTCGAATCTATATATAATTCAGTATGCCATCCAACTACTTCATATACTCTTTTAGCCAAATATTCTAGTTTAGATAAATCTTCAGAACCACCACGTTTTACATTGAACCTTAAACCTCTGACGCCACAGTTATTCAACATTATTAATTCATCATCTTTTACAGTATAAGGAAGTTGTGTAACACCTACAAACTTACCATCTAATTTGTCTAGAGCATCAATTAAATAGTTTTGATCATATCCTTGAAATGACCCAGACACAATCGCACCACCTAATATATCTAATTCTTTTACATCTTTTTGATAATCCTCAATACCGTATGATGGTGGTAAGTAACCATTATTTTCTTTTATTTCAAAATCATAGTTGATAATATGCAAATGCGAATCAAACATTTTCATATCAATGTCCCCTTTGTTTAATGATTATTGTTATAAATATTTTCAAATTCATTTTAACTTTTTCTAATGTTAATACCAATATGCAATAGATATAATGTTTTTTTAACATAACTATTGGTTACTTTTCTGATAAAGTTTTACCACCTGTCATTGTTAGCAATAAAATAGCAATAGCTATAATTGTTGCTGCAAAACCAAGTTCATGCACTGCTGTAGTTAAATCAGAACCTTTAAATAATATTCCAATCAGTGTTGAAGAAACAATTGCACCTAAATATCCTGCAGTTCTTAATAAACCAGAAGACATTCCTATCATTGATTTTGGAGTTTGATGATATAGCGCATTTTGATTTGCAAGATTTAATAATCCTTGTGGCAATCCAAATATGGCTGATAAGAAAATTAAATAATAAATTGATGTGTCACTTGAAATCATTTGAAATCCTATCATTGTGATTAAAGCACCAATTGTTCCAATATATAACTTAGTTCTTATATTTAATCGTGGGCCCATTAACTGAGCAGAAAAGATACCCACAATAAACTGTGGTAACATCATCATTCCTGAATGCATGGGTGATAAACCTTTCACCTCTTCTAACCACTGCACATAACCATATAGCACACTGTAAGAAATAAGCATTGATAAAAAAGTACGTAGATACGTATTATTCATCGATATATTATGACTCAAAATTTTCAAATCTATAAATGGTTTAGCCGATTTTAATTCATAAAAAATAAATGCGATTAAACTTATAAACCCAATTAAAAATAAATACCAATATGATGGTTTGGCTTCTATAAAGAAAATCATCCAAGAACTTAAACTTATCGAAAATAATATAATTCCTACAAAATCAACTCGTTTTTTTAATAACTGTAATTTATATTTAGTGGCTGTCTTAGGAAAATATAAATAACCAAAGATAAATGCCAAGATAGACATTGGTAAATTAACTATAAAAATGGATTGCCATCCACCATTAGCGACTAAAATTCCACCTAAAGTCGGTCCTATAACTGCAATAACTTGATTGCTAATAGATAGAATTGTCAATATTTTACTCGGACTATCTTCACCTGTACGTTCAGCTTCATAATTAATTAAATACATTGCTGAAGGGTATCCGGCACATGTCCCAATACCTATTAAAAATCTGGCTAAAATTAATCCATAAAACGACGGTGTCAATAATGCAATCATACTTGCTAATCCAACTAAACTCGTGGCAAATAAAAATAAACCCCTTGGACCAAAAATATCAATTAACTTTCCTATTACCGGTTGACCAATACTTGTAGCCAAATATAAAGACGACACAAGCCAAGCAGTTTGATAGAACGGCACACCAAATGCTTGAGCAATTGGGACAAGCGCTACAGCCAACATTGAAGAATTAATTGGATTTAAAATCGAACCTAAAATCATAGGTGTATATAATTTTTTATTAAAAGTATTGCTAATAGCTTTTTTCGACATAAATGTCACCCTTGACTATTCTATTGTTTTTGCCAGTCTGCAACTGTTAATACATCTCCATATCTAGTTAAAATCTGATTTGTTAAAAATTCGTGCGTCTCAGAGGATCTATCAGCCATTGCATCTTGTAAAAATGTTAGTTTAAAATCTTTATCAAATGCTTCTACTCCTGTTGATAGGACAACGCCGCTTGTGGCTATACCCGTTAAAACTAAGTGATCAATTTGTAAACTTCTTAACAATACTTCTAAATTACTACCAGTAAATGCGCTAATTCGTTGTTTAGTAACTAATAAGTCATCATCATCCATATGAAGCTCATCTATAATTTGAGTCGATTTATCCTTAACTGTCATTGGTTGTCCACTTTCTTTGATTCTACTAAACATCTTGTTATTAGATGAAATTTCCATAAAATTTTTCGAAAAAGCAACTCTTACAAAGATAATGGGTAGTTCCATTTGTCTAGCTGTAGTAATTGCTTCATTTGTTTTATCAATTAAATCTTTTGTATCAGATAATGAGCTAATAATCCCATTTTGCATATCCATCACTAATAACGCTTTATTATCATTCATATTTATACCTACTTCCAATTTAGTTTTTACATTCAAAAATCGTACCATATCAAGGTTCTTATTCATAATGATTGGTTTATCAATAATTCATTGGATAAAGTTTATATTTTTATTTAATGATTATTTATTTAACAATCTTTAACCACAAGAATAAAGTTAAAATCACGCTAAACTATATTTTATTTTTAATTTTTAGTTGTATGACAATTTGTTTTGAAAATAACTTTTATAAATTTCATTTTAATTATCATTATTGATAACATAATATGATTACTCATTAGCCTGGCACCACAGTATTATTAATATATATGTAAATTACATTTAAAGGAGATATGTTTAATGGAAGAAAACTTTAATGAGGAACAACAAAGGGAAACAATGGGAGCAATTTCAAGAATTTCAAAGACAACAAGCCAAACAAGAACAAGCAAAATCTAATCAATCTAATACTAAGAAATGGTGGCTTTGGGGCTGTAGCGGCTGTTTAGTGTTTTTTATCTTATTTATTATTGGCATTATAGCCCTATCCATGATTTTTAATGGTGGTATCAAAGATAATTTCAGAAGTCATTCTAATGGTACTAAAAACTATAAAATCGGAGATACGATCAAAAATGGAGATTTAGAAGTAAAAGTTAAATCTGTTGAAAATACAACATCAGTTGGCCCGTCTATCGCACCTACAAATGCTAAAGACACTTATGTCGTAGCAGACGTTTCTGTAAAAAATAAAGGCAACAAATCATTAACTATCGACACCCAAATGTTTAAACTTAAATCTGGTAATAAATCATTTGATGCCGATGCTACTGGATCTCTATCTGCTAACCAAAGTGATGATGGCAGTGTTACAAACTCATTCTTTTTAGAACAAATTAATCCCGATAGTACTGCAGAAGGAAAAATTGTATTCGATGTTTCTGAAAAAGTAGCAAATACTAAAGATAAAAAATTAGAAATTACATCAAGCTTGTTTAGCGTAAAAAGTATTACTGTAGATTTATCTGATGCTAAAACTTCTAATAAAGATGATGACGAATCAGATAGTGATGATAGTGAATCCTCTACTGACACAAGTTCAAGTGGTTCAACAACACCATCTAATAATGAAAGTACATCTTCTTCAAGTTCAAATGCATCAAATAATTCGAGCCATAGTACTAATAGTAATGGTAATAGTAGTTCAAGTAACAATTCTAGCAATGATTCACAAGCTGAAAAAGCAGACAAATCACCAACTACTACACCAAAAGAAAGTGAACCACAAGAAACGAAGCCAGAAGTAACTAACAATGATAATGCCGCTAAACCAGCTGAAAGTACATCATCAAGTAGCACATCTTCAAATTCATCAAGTGATAGCAGTAATGCAGAAAAATAGAAATTAGATATATATATAATTAATAATTATACGGGAGTTTATACAAATGAAAATCAAATTATTATGAACAATTTTATTATCATCTGCTCTAATATTAACAGCGTGTGGGCAAAATGATGATAATTCTAAAAAGACAGACGATAAAAAGTCAGAAAGTAAATCTGACAAAAAATCCAATGATTCTAAAAAAGATAAAAAATCAGAAGATAAGAAGAAAAAAGAAAAAGAAAATAACAAACAATCTAACGAAGATAATCAACAAACTGCACAAAATAATGGACAAAATACTAATACACAACAAAGTACAGAACAACAAAATCAGCAGAATATAAATAATCAAAAACAAGAAAAGCCTGGAACTGATGCTGGTTTGATTAACCCTAAAGATGTTAGTGACGAATCTCAATCTAATGATGATCAATCAACAACAAAAGATGTTAATTCAGAAATTAATGCTGCACAAACGGAAGATGAATACTATAATGCATTACGCAAAAAATATCATGGCGGTCTTTCATCAGCCGAATTACAAACTAAAACTGCAATCGAAAAAGGGTATTACGATGGCAATAATGCGGATCAAGTTTATCAAAAGATTCAAAATGAAGAACAAAAAATCCAAAACGGCGAGTATGACCAATATAAAAATTAATTAAGTATTATTTCTTAACAACAACTGCATTATTATTTTAATTGCTACTAAATCTATTTTGTTTTCATTTTAGATTTAGTAGTTTTTTTATCCACTTAAGATCCTAACCCTCCCTCTAAATGCACTTTATTTATATTATAACTAGATTTTTCCGCCATACATTTCGAGATTTATAGTTAAAAAAATAATTTTAATTCACCATTCTAAAAGTGTAACTTATACATAAAAAATGTATAATATAATTTATATCTCTTTTATCAATAGCAATAATTTATAGAAGAAATAAATTTTATAATAAGGAGAACAATATTGAACAAATTTGATTTAAACGATTTGGATGACGGACAAGTTAAAGAACTAATAAATGAATTAAAATATACAGACTCTTATATAAATGAAAGTGAATTAAAGACATTAATTGCTACAAAAATTAAACAAAGACAAAAAGTAATAAGTTTTAAATTAGGGGTAAAATACATTGTTATTATAAATAGAGGTAATGTAGAAATTGATAGGTTTTCTATTTCTATAATTTTTGAAGAAACCTACCATACTTTAGTTAGAATTGATATTAGAGGTGGCATTCATTTTAATCCAGATGGATCATCAGCTCCAAATAGCCATATTCATATTTATAATAATGCATATGAGAAAAAAGATAGATTTGCTTATGAAATCAATTTAAAAGATTTTCCAATTCTTAATGATATATACAGTGTTTATAAATCATTTTTAGCTTATAATAATATTAGTGAAACAAAATAAAGGAGGGATAAGTATGACTATATTAGACGCAGAGAAGTTAAAAAATGAATATTTAGATTGGTATAAACAAGAATTAACCTTTTCTAATCTCAGTAAGAATATAGTAAGAATAGACTTTCCCTTTAAAGATAGTTCGTTAGATAATTTAATTATATACGCATTATATAATCAAATTGATGACATTATTACACTAACTGATGATGGATATACAATATTTGGTCTAGAAAATAATGGCATCTTTATAAATCAATCAAAAAAACGTAAGAATATGTTTGAAGAACACCTTGCTGCATATGGTATTAAATTCAATGATAAAACAGGTGAAATTTATATAAAAACTAATTTCGCAAATTTTAATAAATCCAAACATAATCTATTGCAATGTTTAATTTTCATCAATGATATGTATGGTCTTTCAAAACCAAAAGTCCAAAATATATTTTCTGATGATGTAGCTACCAAACTAGATGAACATAATATTTCATATGGTAGAGATTTACCTATTGTGGGTTCAAGCGGTGTAGTTCATAATTTTGATTTTTTTATTAGTGCTAAAAAAAATCAAAAAGAAAAGTTTATTAATGCCATATCAAACCCTAACAATGCGATGATTATAAAATCTAAATTAACAGATGTTATACAAGCTAAAAAAATTAAAAGACAGCGTCCTAATGAATTTATATTCATTTTAAATGATAGAAACAAAGAGATTAATATTCAAAATAAAACTTTTCTTCAAGAAAATGATATTAATACGATTGAATATAGTAACATAGAAAATCAAATAAAGTTACTAACTTTATAAAAATAAGGGTAGATTAATACCCTTATTTTTAGTTAGATTAGTTATCCCCTCATCAAATCACTTATAAATTCATCTTTAACTTCATATACTGTTGGTCTTTGCTTAACTTTATGTAATTTATCTTCATGTTTCTTGATAATACTATCTAATTTCTTTCGTCCAAAAGGCAAGAATTCAACTAATTCTCGAAGACTAATTCTTGTATATTCATTACCAAATACTTTATCTTGGAGCAATATAAACAACACATTTTTTTCATGCTCTTTCAAGTTTAAATTCTCTAGTCTTCCATACAACGTTTCAATCATCGCAATATTTTCTTTAAATTGTTCAATTGCAGTTTTTTGACCCTCAATGATTAAATCCAACATGACATCTATAAAGTAAGTCATTTCTCCTTTATTAAGAAAATGAGAAGTACTAGCAAATGCTTTATCGTATTTATTTTTATTTCTATTCACAGCATAAGAAAAAGTTAATGCAGTAACATGTTCTAAATTATCTTTCAAAAGTTTTGCTATAATATAACGTCCTAATCTTCCATTACCATCATAAAAAGGATGTAAATACTCAAACATAAAATGACTAGCTAATATTTTCAGAAGTACTGGTGCTTCATAGTGACTAATAAAATTTAACATTTTATTTAAAAAATCAACAATTTCATATTCAGAATACTCATTTCTATGTACCCATTTTTCTTTAGAAGTATCACGAACTCCTACACCTTGTTTTCTAAACATTAACCCATCTGGTAAATCTTCATCTGCTATTTCGTTAGATAACAATAAATCATAAGCCTTTCTAAAATCAGATATTTCATTTAATGTAAAATCTTCATCACTAAGTAATAAACTATATTGATAAACTAATCCTCTAAATCTTTTATTACTTTTTAAATTATTATTATTTAACGCATCTGCTAATTCTTTTTTAGTACTCCTTACATTTTCTTTTTCATTTGTACTTTGCATTTCGTTAATTAGTAACTTTTTTAGATATGAAGTTGTAGCGACTATTGGTTGGCTGTTAATCAATTTATTAATTTCACTTGAATTGATCAATATTTTTTCCGCTTTAATAATTATGGTTTTAGTTGGACAAAAAAATAAAGGGAACATCATACATTTAATTTGTGTCTGCTTTCTAATTGGATTTATTTCAATATCTGTGACATAAGTAGTGAAATTATTTAATCGTTGTTGGTACTCTTTTTCAAAGTTTTGTTCATCACTCATGTGAAAAATTGTTTTTAACGTTTTATAAGTCATCTATGAAATCACCTCTTATTCTCCTTTTCTTCCATTTTGGCGTTTAAGCATATTTAATGTGTATTATTATACTATAAAATTATTAAATTAAGAAATTAAAAATAAACTTTATATTTTAGTATTAGTGCTTCTTCTTATTACATAATTCAAAATATCTAGTGATACTATATCTTTGATGTGACGCAAAAATGTTTCATTGAATGTATTAGTGACATAGTGATACGAATAATTTATAGATTATTTTAAATAATGACCATTGCGTTTTACTTAATTTAATTGAATATAATATAACTTTTAGGGTACATAGTATAATAATTAAATAAATTTTGCATTTTTAGGGGGGGGGAGATCATTTGAATAAAATTGCATTTATTACTGACAGTTCATCTGGTATCGGTTTACATGAGTATTCAGATGTCTACGTAGTACCTATGGGAACAAGAATTAATAATAAAGATTATACAGATATGGTTGATATTAGCTCACAAGAATTTTTTGAATTATTAAAGCAATATGAAAATGGCGCAACTACATTTCAACCTACACCACAATCATTTATAGATACTTATCAAAAAGTCATCGATGATGGTTATACTCACGTTATAGCTATTCATGCAACGAGTGCATTAACTGGTGCGTGTGAACAATCAAAATCTGTAAGCCGTGATTTTGATATTGAATCAACTATTATAGATTCTATGACTGGAGATTACCCGCTCCGAAGAATGGTTGAAGAAGGTATCAAAGCCAAAAATAATAATGAAAGTTATCAAGCCATTATTGATAAAGTGAACGATTTACAAAACGCTTCCACTTTAATTTTTTATCCTAAAAATTTAAATCAGGTTAAAAATAGTGGCCGTTTAAGTCGTTCAAAAGCACTTATTGCGGGAATTCTCAACATACAAATTATTATTGAATTTCAAAAAGGAAAAATTGTATTAGCCGATAAATTACGTACTAAAAAGAAAGCCTTTAATTATTTAATTAATAAACTAAAAGATGAAATTACAAGAGATAATCCATCAAAAGTTGGTGTTTCATACACAGGAGAACACGAAACTGCTGATTCAATTATTAATTTTTTAAATGAGAAATTTCCAAATAAAATTATAGAAAAAAATCCATTTATAAATGTTGGAGCAGTTCATACAGGATATGGCACAGTTGCAATAGGATGGATCAATGTATAAAATTTAAAGACACTCTAATAAAGGGTGTCTTTTTTACGTGTTGAGGCATATCGATGATAACAATAACGAAAAGCCCACAACCACATGGGTTGCAGGCTTACAAAGCAGAAAATAGAATTCCAATAAAATATTTATGATTATCTTTTACAATAACTGTTATAACAAAACGTATATACTGTATTGCATAATGTATCCAATTAGATGTTAATTATCGTTCTTTTTCTTAAATAATTTCTTAACATCATCAAATAATGAACTACTACCTAACCAATTTGAAACAGTTTCCATTGTGAAATTTATGATCTTACCTAATAATTCCATATGTTCGTCCTCCATACATATTTAATTAGATAACTTAAGATGTAAAATAGGATAATCTCTACCTTGTCCATCCTGTTCAGATTCATCGTATTTTATAAATCCATTCTTCTTATAAAATTGAATAGCATTTTCATTATCTTTGTTCACATCAACGAATTGTATTTTCTTGTCTTTAATAAGCGTCTGTACAATTTGTGTACCATAACCTTTATTAAAATATTGAGGGTCTATAAATAACATTTCTAAATTTTGATCATTCGTTCCCGAAAAACCTATCAATTCAATGTCATCCCACCACAAATATCCTTCTACATATTTAAAGTAAGTTGGAATTTCATGTTTTAATGCTATTCTATCTTCATCTTTAAGAAAATCATGTGTTTCTATTACTGATCTTTCCCAAATTTCTAAAGCCTTATCATAATCTTTTTCATTTAATTTAGTTTTCTTTAATATCATAATATTCTCCTAAGTTAACTCAATCAAAATCATCAGCCATTAAAAATAAATATGCGATAACACCGATAGGAACTCCTAATATGGGTGTAGTAAATATACTTCCTAAAAATATAAATAAAGCTAAAAATATTATATCTTCAATATTCCACTTTTTGTTTAATAAATAGTTCCATATTTGTTTTAAGCTCATATAATATAGTCCTTTCAAAAAATTCTATTACAGAATAACAAAAGCTATGACTAATAAAATGATAGAGATAATTAACGTTATAGTTCCTATAGGTGAATACTTATTAACCATTTTTTCGTATTCATGATCAGCCGCATTTCTTTTCTTTAGATTTCTAATTTTAATCAAAAGATAAAATGTTTCAAATAGCGAAATAATCAGTAATATAGATAGTAAAATAATCATATAATTCTCCTTTTTTACCTACTATACATATATCATATTTTAATGTTTTGTAAACATAGCAACTAAGTGTAAAAGCAATCATTTTTAAATATACTTTTAATTCTAGATATATTTTTTACAATAACAAAACATTATAGCTATCAATAAACTATAGTTAATATTAATAATTAAAATTTAAATGTATTATTAAATTAAATTGTATATTAAGGAGCCAAATCGAAATGAAATTCAAATTATTAGGAACGGCAATATTATCATCAGCGTTAGTTTTAACTGCATGTGGTCAAAGTGAAGACCATTCTAAAAAGGACGATGACAAAAAATCTGAAAGTAAATCAGATAAGAAATCAAACGATCCAAAGAAAAATAAAGATAAAAAGTCAGAGGAGAATAAAAAGAAAGACAATAACAAGGACAAACAACAATCAAGTAAAGATAATCAGCAAAATGAACAGTCTAATGAACAAAATAACGAACAACAAACACAACAAAACAATACACAGAATAATTCAAATCAGAACAATCAACAAGCTCAACAGCCTCAACAACAAACTGCTCAAAACCAACAAGCAAATACTCAACAAAACAATGGCGCCTTAAATCAAGAACAAATGGAAGCTAATGCCAAAGTTGCTAAACAAAATGGTTATACAGGCATACCAAATGGTGATGTTGGTGGTGTTCCTAGTTCAAATAAACCTTTGAGCGAGCAAGAAATACAAAGTGAAATAGATAAAAAAGCCAACACTGAAGAAGGAGCAGAAGTAATTAGACGTTTAGGAGAACAAGGAATTAAAGTTGAGCCTCCAGGTGCTGAATAGTTAATCAAGAGGAAGTTTATAATAGTTATTAATACAAAAAATGTTATCCTTGGTATCATTACATGAACATTTACTAGATTAACCATATAGTGACAAAGTATATAAACGATGAGTACAATTGTACTCTAGTACTAAAAAAGAAATAATTGAATATTTATAAGTCACTACCTACTTAAATTGGTAGTGTCTTTTTTTGTGTTGTGGCACATCTGTGGCAATAAAAACAAAAAGCCCACAACCACATGGGTTGCAGGCTTAATAATGGAGACGGCGGGAGTTCATTATAGCGTTTATCTATTCGTGTAAGATACGCTATAAACATTGTCATATCAACATTTAAATTGTCTAATCAGTTGTGTGTAAAATGTTAAAATTGAAAAAACAAAAGAAATTTGTGCACTCATAAAAATTGGATACAAACTATTATTTACCTATTCATAAAATTTTATATGAGACTTTTCATCTTTGTAATAATTCATTCTATCTTGCAATGAACCTGTGTGTAATTCTAATTTATGACCGTCTGGGTCAGTGAAATATATTGATTTTTTATCTCTGACATCTCTTGGGCGTCCCTCTAATATATTTACATGGTTTTGTTTTAGCCAGTCATACCATTCATCAAAATCATTCTCCTTGATTGAGAAAGCCATATGAGTATATGAGTAATGAATTTCATTTCTTGGTATTTCACTTTCTTCGTTTAAAGCTAACCACAATCCACCTATAGTAAAGTAAGCTGTTTTGTCGCTTTCAAGTAATATTTTAGCTTTCAGTATATTTTTATAGAATTCAATAGACTTTTTTATATCTGATACAGAATAAGTAACGTGATTTACGGCTTGAATCATATAATAACTCCTATTTATAAATTTAAAATATTAATGTCCTTTATGCTTTTCTTTAGCTTTATTTTTCTTGATTTGCCTTTTTCGCTCTTTAGTGAAATCTTTTTTCGCCTTACTTCTCTTCTTGGATAGTTTTTTATTCAGCTCTTGTTCTTCTTTTATAGCTATTTGAGCTTTAGTAAAATCTTTGGGCATTTTTTGTTCTTTCGCTACCTGTCGTTGCAATCTTTTAGGGTTAACTTTTCTTTTTTTCTTTTTAGTTGTAACGCTTGTTTTAGTTTTTTCGATTATTGATAATAAATAAGTTTCAATAAAATAAAAAATTTCTTCATCATCTGGTTCTGTACCAAAGGTGAATTTTGCAAATTTAGATTTACTCCCTGCTTTGTATTCAACTAAACCAACATAGAATTGTCCGTCGTGAAATACAGATAGCTCCATGCTATCCCTCCTCTTATTTATTCAGAAATGATGGACGACCTGAGGAGGAAGGTTACTGACAGATATTATTTTCTGCATTGGGACTACCAACCCAATTGTGTTTTTACATTTCTACTTATAGTTTAAAATAAATCACAAAAATTTCAATAGAATGATCAACAACTTATTTAGAGTTTAAAGCTTAAAACTCATTTATAGTTAATAATCTATACTAATATAAATTATTTTATTCATATAGTTAATTGGTGATTTCGTATTTCACTACCTCACATTTTACATTAACTTACAGTCTATTACACAAACTCATTCCCCACTGCAACACAGGACGTTTCTCAGCATCTTAAAATGCAAAAAACGCCACTTAATGAGTGACGCTTGAAACGAATTATTTAAATTGTCCGTGTGCTAACTATTTAATTTGCCCTTATCATCAAAATTATGCCCTTTTTTTGCCCTTTCTTAAGCAATATTAAATATAATAATCTAATGCAACTTTTATATTAATCAATTCAAACATTTCGTAATTCTAATTTCAAGTACATTAAAACCTATAAACCTGTTGCAACAATTGACTTTTTTTAAAGGAGTCATGAAAATAAATAACTTCAATATAAATTGTTTTCTTTTTTTAATGTTATAATGTAATATGTATATAATTTATTTTACAAGGGGATGACAACATGTTTGATATTATATCATTTCAAGTTTTCTTACTTACTGCAATTATCATTTGTGTAACTCCGGGTATTGATACTATGTTTATTTTAAGTCGTAGTATTTCTCAGGGACGTAGTGCTGGTGTCTTCTCTGTTTTGGGAGTCTCTTCCGGTTCATTAATACATACAGTATTAGCAGCTGTAGGACTTTCAGCACTGTTAAAAACTTCAGTTTTACTTTTTACCGTTGTTAAAACAATTGGTGCAATATATCTTATTTATTTAGGAATACAGATGCTTATAAATAAAGGAACTCGTTTAGATATTGTAGAAGTCTCTGAAATATCCAATAGAAAATTGTTTACTCAGGGAATGATCACTAATGTAACTAATCCAAAAGTTGCTTTATTTTACATTTCTTTTGTTCCACAATTTATCTCATCGACAAATCATTACGGACCAATTCCATTCATTATTCTTGGAGTTATTTTCACTTTAATTGGCACAATTTGGGATTTAATAACTGTAATTTTTTCAAGTGCTTTAACTTCCAAACTTAGAAATAATAAGTTAGTAGAACCCATTTTAAATAAAATAACAGGTATAATATTTATAATTTTAGGCATTAGCTTATTTAATACTAAAGCTCACTAACAAACCAACATATTATGACTTTCTTAAAAATAAGAAAGTCTTTTTTTCTTTCTAAAATTAAAACCTTAAGATCACCAGTCAAATTATTTATTCAAATTATAATTTCAAGTTCTATTCACTTATCTCATTACTCAATTAAATTAAATCCAAACACTGGTTCTAGCTACTTAAACTCATTTACTCACTGCAACACAGGTCGTTTCTCAGTGCAATTTTAATGTATTTTTTATATCTCTTATTGTTAAGGCATGTTTATATATAAATTCCAATATTGAACAAATCAAATACCCGACCAATGGAATTGATATTATGTTAAATTCGTATACAGCATCCAACTGACTTCCTTTATTGAATCCAACATTTATTATTGCAACTACTAAAGTGGTAAACAGAGTAAGTATTGAATATGTATCTTTAAATAACTTTATGTAACTATCATCACTTTTATTTTTACAGAAAAAATTCCAGTTAACAAAGATTAAAATGATAATGCCTAAGATAAATAATATTGATATATTATTATACCAAAAAAATGGATTATGCAATTTCAGATTAATAGTTAATATTATAGACAGCGGTATATCTAATAACAAAAAGAATAAAATAACAACAAAAGTAAAAGAAAATAATGCTAAAAAGTATATTTCATACTTCTTTTTATTGCATTTTATAACCTTATTTATAATAAATAAATTTATTACCATTAAAGTCAATGGAACAATATTAGTGAAATATATACTTGACTGATAAGCTATTCCATTTACAACTAGTAATGCAAGCAATATTATACTTAAAATACTTACATTTATATTCAAAGCCCTTAAAATAATTAATCACCTTTTCATCTATATATAATATTTATTATACATGTTAACTATATACTTTTACACAAAAAAACCGTACCAATTAAGATACGGTTAAAGTTAAAAAGATCTATATTTAACTAGTATTATTCTAATTAAATTTAAACTTATCATCACAAGTACGTCTACCATCTATATGCAATGAAAGGCTATCTCTAATATCAGAACCTAAAGAATCTAACACAAAATCAATTCCTTCTGTTCTTGCTAATTTAGCAGCAGGCACAAAATCACTATCGCCAGCTATTAAAATAATTTTATCTACTTGTTGTTTAAATGCTAATGAAGCAATGTCTAAACCTATTTTCATATCAACACCTTTTTGTTTCAATGATAAGGTGAAGTCTTTTTCTTCCAAATCGTTTAGCTCAACACTTTCATTCAGTAATTTTTTTGTACTAGAGTATTTTAGATTATATTCAACTGAAGATTCACTTAATTCTCCTAATCTTAATGCAACTTTTCTCTTTTTACTTATTTCTTTGAAAAAATCTTCTGTCCATTTTTTAGTATCACTTTGGGCAAAATTCACATTCCTTTTTAAAAAAGGGTGATAAACTTGTTTATCAATTGGAGGACAATCATAGTAAAAAATTCTATATAATTTATTATGTATTTCTTCTTTAAAATGTGTATCCTTTAAGTGTCTATTACAATATCTATATAATTCATTAGCTCTTTCTTTCGCCGTAACCTTACCATAAACTTTTGCACTTCTTTTTCTATAATACCCACCATCTACTAAAATGGCTACTCTTTCCATTTCATCACTCCTTTATATGACAAAAAAACCCATGATTTCGAAAGCCCCATATGGTGGGGTTCCTACTCTCATGGGTGGATTTACTAAATTATCTATGACTAAATATTATCACTATCAAACTAATTTTTCAATAATTTTCTGCATTTCAAAAAAAATAATATTCTTTACTCCTCAAATCTACCTATATCATCAATATGAAACTCTGCATTTGGATATTGCTTTTCCAATTCTTTTAAATCTCGCTCATTCTCTTCATCGTCTTGACCGATACTATCTATAAATATTGGTGTCGCCACATTCATATCTACTTTATCAGTAAATATACTGTGATACCTACCGAGCAAATCACGAGCTTTCAAACGATCACTTGGCTTAATTGGTACTTCTACTGTTTCCACATGCTCATTGTATACAAGATTCATACGTCCTGTATCTGGGTTGCGCTCAAATGAGCTTTTCTTAACCACAACTTCCTTAGTTTCAGTTTCATCACCAACAGCTGATTTTGTAAGTAAATATAACGTTTCTTTTGCAGTTAAAATTGTATCGTCTATAATCTCATCTTTCTTGCTTTGAATATAGTCTTTTACTTTCTCATTGCGCAGTAGTCTGCTACCTGTTACGTGTGCACTATTTGAGCTATAACCGGCATTTATAGCGCTTTGAGTAACATTAAGTGTCTTCATATACTCATTCACAAAACGCTCTTGTTTAGGCGTTAATTTGTCCATTGAATCACTCCTTATTTTCTATAACTTTATTTAGTAAACCATCAAATAATTGTTGGACTCTGGATTGGGTAATTTCTAGTATTTGAGCTATATCATTAAATGTGCGTCCATTACATAGCAACATAAAAATATTGTATTCTCTAAAATCTGCAATACGATCAACCAGGATATCTAGGTCATTCATAAATATATGTTCATCTGCATTAATTGTTTGATATGAATATTCTTCTACATCATCATTTAACGTAAAGAAATCATTAACTGATACATACTTATAATCATCATCCACATTATTATGG
This sequence comes from Staphylococcus pasteuri, assembly GCF_030547725.1. Lineage (NCBI taxonomy): Bacteria > Bacillati > Bacillota > Bacilli > Caryophanales > Staphylococcaceae > Staphylococcus > Staphylococcus pasteuri. Next base: position 27,050 of record NZ_JAUOQO010000002.1, read on the forward strand.
TAGTTTAATATAAAGTCTTTCAGTGTCTCTTTATCACCAACAAACATAATCACACCACCATTGTCTGTTGTGGCTCACTAGCCTTTGTTAAAGGCGTATCATGGCTAATGTTGTATAAATCTACCTGCAAACGTTCAATGAGCTCATGCGTCTTGATACGTCCATGCGATTGCATGTATCTAACCACTTTTTGTTGTTCTTCTTTGGTATAGGTATTGAGCACCTGCTTTAATAAATATAATCGTATTGCTGAATCATCTTTAAAGCGTTTCAAATTAGCTTTTGTTTCACTAATCCAAATCACGAGCTTATCAACTGGATAAGATACAGAAATAATACCCATAATCTGGTCACATGTTGTAATGGAAGTACTTAAATGATACATCTCATCTATATGTGACTGTGCCGTTTTGATTTTAGAATTAATGTATTTAGGATTATATTTTGTTAATAACTCATATTCAGATATCTTTGATTGTTGATATGATTCATTAGTATGTTCCTGCACGATAATACCCCCAATAATATAGAATGAGCCTACCCAATTAAGGATAGGCGCTAGTTAGTTTTTATTTTGTCACACTTTTGATTGCATCAGCATATCGGTCATTAATCGTTTTGAAATCCACTGAACCATATTCATTTTCTGTTACAACCACACCACTGTTATCCATTCCCGTTTGATTAATTACGTTATAGTTATATTCAAGTTGAGCAAATTCATCATTACGCTCTGGATATAGAACATTTTGTTTCAATGTTTCAAAACTCATGGCTACTTTATTTTTTTCACTTTCAGTAAATCGCTTATTGATGACATCTTGGAGTAACTTCAATTCATATACCGTCGTATTAGTAGCATCAGCATTTACAATCATTGCGATAACTTCAGTGTTATCAATTAAATCAATTTTAGCTGATAGATCTTGGCGCTTTAACATTTCTGATTGAGGATTGTTATAATCCTGTTGCGCTTGTTCAGTTAATGTATCTAGTTTATTTTTGATATCTTCCATCTTATTTATAGCAAACTGTTTAAAACTTTCAGTTAACGCCTCAACTTTTGGTTGTTGTTGCTTATCAATGACATCTGGACGATAGCCCTGTCTATACATTGTCTTAGTTTCAGTAAGTAGATCGTCTAAATCTCCTAATAGATTTCTATATTTCCTATCATCAAAGAATACACCCCATGTATTTTGCTTGGTTGTTGTCGTCATACTCTTATACCTCTTTCTTTTCAAATTTTTTATACTTTTATTTCTTCTAACGCTTTTAAGCGTGTCTGTGCGCCTAATACTTGGCGTTTAACACTATAGATAGCTTGTTGCTTATCTTCTTCACTTTTAATGATGTAGTAGCCTCTAGCATCTTTCTTATAGCTATAACCTACTGGATATTGATAGTTAATAATTAAGCTAGTAATAACTTGTGTAAGCCATCTATCATTGGCTTTATTTAGGGGATAACCCAGTTGATTCAATATCTTAGTCTTAGTTACATACTTTTCATTTGAGTTCTGAATAATATCATAAACTCTTAAATATTCGGTTGGTGGTTGAGCTACCTGTTTTTCTATCGTTTTTATCATGTCAAAACCTCTTATATATTAGTATTTGTTGTCCCCTAATTTTCAATGATTCTTACACATGATTTCTTTCGCTCTGAACTTTTTCTCCTTATCTCTATTATACTAAATTTACACTTAAAACGCAAACTTACGTTCTCTATTTTACTGATTTTAATTATTTCTTATCATTCAACTTAAACATTGATATAACAATATTTATAATGACATTCATATACTTTCACAAACTCTCTAATAAGAACAAACGTTCTATTTAAGAGTGTAGTTTTGCCCCTTATGAATTTTTGAATACTTAGCTTTTTTTAGTTTTTAATCAAAGCCTAAATTTGAACTCTGCTATTTTTTCATACCTTCATAAAACCTTTCCTAATTTTATATAGGAGCCACACAACATATATGACCCCTCTTAACACTACTTATTTAAACTATAATAAGTTGCTTTCAATTCACTTAACTTACGCTCTAACGCTTTGTAATCCTCTTGTGTAGCGTTCTCATCTTGCACAAATTCAGTTACCAACTTCAATCCCTCAACTAATTCTGTTGCTGGTTCATTAATCCCTGTTGCTAACTGGTACAACATTTCTATATTACCTATCACATAAGCATTACTAGACTGAATGCCCTCAAGTTCTTCTACGCCAAAATCTTTTTCCATATACTCGAACATATCAGTATTATTACTTTCTGCGAATGTTTCCAATCCATACATAAAATAATCATTATCAAACATAAAACTAGCTATCATATCGCTTATAGTGTCATGTGTACCATCTGGTATTTCATAACCTGCATAATGCCCCTCAATACTTCTTATAAGCCCTTCAGTGTGCTTAGGAGACGCTAATTCAAACGCTTTTCTAACATTACAATCTTTGATGTAGATATGACCGTACAAATTACCTTCCATGACCACATACACCATATCAAACGGATCGTTATATATTTTGAATCCAAACGGTGTCTTTCTACTACTATCCAATAATCCCGTGTAGTATCTTAATAACGTGCCTGCTCTTGTTTCAAACTGATTCGGTATAATTTCAATGTTCATATTAGACGCACTCCATTTCTTTCTTACAAATATTAAATGCAACAGGCAACCAATGATCTGTTTTAATATATTTAGACTTCACTATTGGTAAGTCCAACCCTTTACCATCAACTAGATAAATAATTGGTGGACAAATATCCATCTCAATTAATCCATCTCGTTTAAGTTCGGCAATTATATTAAACGCTTCTTGGTTCCATCCAATCCAAAACACTATATTTGGATGTTGGCCACTTGTATATGCCCCATCACCTTTATAATTAAAGTTATTTTCTTCAAATACATTTTCTATTTCTACAAAAGTAGTTCCATCGTGTGTTTCTATATATTCTAAAATTTTTGATTTTAATTCATTCTTATTCATTTTATTCCTCCTAAAATTGTATAGGTGTCCTAACGTCCTATTATTAGTAAGTTGCAGGACGCATTTAGTACACTTGTTATTGCTATTCTCCCAATGTATTAAGGTTCTTTGTCCCGTTGTCCCACCGGTTTAGGTCTACACTTATATATTTTTTGAGTTCTTGGTATATATATTTTATAAAACTTTAACTTAAAGTTAGCAGGACACAGGGACACTTGTAGCATGGCACTTACTGTCACAATAGCTTGAATGTGTCCTACAACTGTCCCATTATTGTCCCGTTGTCCCTTTATTGTTATTTTCATTTTTTAAATCTCGATAATAAGAGGACAAATCAATGTGAAAACCATATTGTCTACCTATACCTTCACCGAATCTATACCGCGACTTACTTTGCCCACAATATCTTGTGTTTCTTAATGCTTTATCAATCTTTCTTAAATGATGTTGTTGTGGTTGGTCATCTCGTTTCATCATCACTTTCCAAATTTCCATACTACATACTTTGTCACGCCATACATAAGCACCTGGTTTTGTGTTTGGTAACTCAATTAATTTTCCATCACCATATAATTTAATGTAATCTTGGTCTATAACATCGTGAGCAGATATTCTTTTTTCTTCTAATGTTCTATACCAATAGTCAGATGAAATAGGACGCTCAAGAAATTCTTCAATTTCACCGACTAAAGCATCTTTTTCAGAATGTTCTTCTTGTACTTTCAATGCAGTTTCGCTAGCTTCTTTATCTAATAACAATGCTTTATCCGTTGGATCATCATCAAAATAAACTTTAGCTTCAGCAAACATTTGTTGAACAATGTCTTGTGTTAAATCGTCAAACGGACTTTTAGTTGCTTTATTTTTATCTGTCGTAATAGGAAAGAAACGACGGTTACCTGTTTGGTCTTTTAGAAATTCATAATTATTTGTAGTCCCTATAAACACACATTGGCGTGGATGTCGCTCAATACGTTTACCGTATGAAGCTCTATAAATATCTACAATCGCACTAATGAAACTTTTAATATCTTCAATAGTAGACTTTTGAAATGCTGCGAGCTCTTCTATCTCACACAACCAGGAACCTTGTATTTTTTTATAGGACTCATCACCTTTAAATGTTTTTAAACTTTGGTTATACCAATGACCACCTAACTTACTTACTGTCGTAGACTTGCCATCACCTTGCCCGCCATATAAAATAATCATGGAATCGTATTTGATACCAGGATGATAAATTCTAGCAACCGCACCCATCATCCATTTTTTAGTCACTTCACGATTATAGTGATTATCTTCTGCACCTAAATAATCAATAAATAATGTTTCGATTCGCTTATTGCCGTCCCATGTTTTAGATTCAATCATGGACTTAATAGGATGAAATTTATTATGATAAGCTTCTTTTTCAATGACACTATCCATAATGTCACGACTAAATTGCACATTATAATATCTATCTATATGAGAAATGACATGAGTTGTATCAATATCAGCCCAATAATAATTATTGTCATCTTTGGTACGCCAATATGGTAGACGTTTTAGTTTAGTAATTTTTTCAAAGGAATCGTATTGTACTAACTCTTTTAAACTCTCATCATTTTCCATTATTAACTCTGCGTTTGCAGTGGTCTTTTTAAGGGCTTGTGTTGTGGCTGATCGTCTTAATTTACTGCGCCAATCATCACTATTGGCCAAACAATTATTTTCATCAATCAACTCAAATACTTCTTCTTTGGTTACATCTTCCAAATAAAAACCTCCTTACTTATTCTTACTATCTTTCTTCAAAATGCTTTTGAATGTACGATTAACTTCCTTTTGTTCAATTGGTGGCCTGCAGGTCATCGCCCATGCACTTACCAATCCGTAAACAAGATTAGCGTCCACATAACGACGTAATAGGTACCCTGTTAAAGAAGCCAATGTTTGGTTGCGTTCACCTTCACCTACACCAAATGCAATTTCGCGCCAATATGAACTATTACGTTTATGAAAATGATTTGAATAATCCACAGTTATTGGCGCATTTTTAACAACCATCTTGTTTAACTCTTCTTTTTTTATTGCTGGCGCATCGTTATATTTAAAGATGTAAAATGAATCGTTGGATTTCTTTACTGGTAACGCCATCGCTCTACTAGGTTGAAAGCTCCCCTCATCTACCCTATGACCTATCTTGCTTACTAACACTTTTGTATACTTACGGTAATCATCTGCATTGACACGCTCATTTAATGGCACATACAAGCGTATTCTAGGGCTTTCTGTTTGATGATTAAACGTAGTATGCCAAAACCATGCAACGCCTTTTAAAGTGTCTGTAATTGCATCATGCAGTGGTCTCAAATTGGGTATATCATCATAATCCAACACTAGGACATCACGATAAATCACATTGTCATTGTTACGGTATTTCTGATATTCATTTCCATTCTCGTCAGTACCATCGTTCATATCACCATATACAGCGACACCACGAGCATATTTGTCAGTATTATTTTGTGGTATGGATAACCTATTAATTAACTCACTCCATTTGGGTTGCGAAAAATTTTTAAATGAACGAGAATCTAGATTGTTATACCAAACCACTGATACTTGGGTATCATGTTCTAGCTTAATTTTGTTCAATTTCTTCACCTCTAATGAAACAACAGAGCAATGATGTTATAATAAAAATGTGTAATTTCTTAATTACTCTGTTGTTAGATTATTAATTTTCTATGCGTTATCTGATTCTGTCGGCAAACTTACATCAGATGACGCTTTTTCTATTTCATGAAACTTTTCAAGAATTTCATCAAACTGTTGTAAATAAAGACGTAGTAGGTCAATCATCTGATCATCATGAATACGTCTTTCATGATAAGAAATCCCTTCTCTGATTAACTCATCTTTATTTAATATATGACTTGTTTTATAAGGATAATATTCATCCAAATGCCAACCATGATTATCCTTTAAATCTTCAAATCTATCTTTCAATACTTCCAAATCACTAAATAAATTTCTAATTTCCATTTTCATTATTCTATGTCCTCCAACTTCCCAATAAAACTCGTCATTTCTTCGATTGCTAGTTTTAATTCTTCAACATCATCTTTAGTAATAAAATAGCGAATATTAGAATCTTCATAATTAATAGGAAAGTCGATCAAAATATTTGAAGATTTTACAAACTCTTTATAATTTCTGTAATCATCTAATACTTTTGTAATTTCACTTTTACTTAAATTTGGATATTCATTTTTTATAATTGATACATCTCTGTTATGACGTTTTAGTAATAATTTAGATATTTTTCTATTTTGCTTTTTATTATTCACTATGTGTTCATAATTCAATTTATTTTCAATATTTTTGTATTCCTGTTTAGTTAATTTATTCATCTTATTCATTCTCCTCATTGATATTAAAATTTTTCTCTAACTCTTGGACTGCCCATTTCATTATTAATTCAAGGTGTTTCTCTCGACTAATTTCTGAAACTACTTCTTGACCATCTTTAAATTCAGTATGCTCATAAGTTTCAAATTGATTATAAACGCTTGTTTTAAGTTGATACGCAATGTGTTTTAATACTTCAAGTTGTTCTTGTTCCATTTTACTCAACCTCCAAAAATAGTCCGTATGCTGTTGCTAAAATAAAAATTCCGAATGCTATAAAAATATCTGCAACTAATGCCACCGATAAAGTTATAAACGAAATCGTTCCAATGTACGTAAGATAGTTTTTCACTTCATTACCTCCTTATGAATTTACTTTGATTGATGAACTGAATAATTCATCGATTGGAATATCATACATTTCTGAAAGAATTTGGCACTCATTTAAATTAAAAATTGCTTTGCCACTTTCCTTTAACTGGTAACGTTGTGGACTTATACCAAGTTTGCTAGCCACTTTCTTTTGAGTATCTCCATGCTCTTTTCTAGTGATGTATAACATTGGATATGCTAATTTTGTCATCTTCTTCCTCCTTAGAACTTTTTAGAACTTAATTTCAAAAATTATATAAGTTCTTTTTTTGAACTTTTTAGAACTTACAAATTGATGTTATCACGAAATTAATATTATAGCAACAAAAACATTGAACTTTTTAGAACTTTACTTTAAAATTAGCATTAATAACTTTACTTTATAAGGAGATAATTTTATGTATGATAAAAAAGCAATCGGTCAAAGAATTAAAAATATCCGATTAAAACACGGTCAAACTCAGGAAGAATTTGGCAAAGTTTTTTCTGCAAGTAAAGGAAATGTTGCTACATGGGAAAAAGGCTTATCTTTACCCAATAAAGAAAGATTAAGTATGATAAGTAAATACGGCGACATTAATGTAACGCAACTGTTATACAATTCAAATGACGATAACTCAGAATTAGAAGAAAAAATTTTTAATGATATGCTAAAAAAATATCCTAAAGAAAGCCATATAGGTAAAGCTTTACGTTTTCCAGATTATCAAAAAAGAAAAGAATTAATGCAAGCAGGTATAAATCGAACTTTATCAGTTCCTTTATTAAAAAATAAATTTCATACTCCCGAATTAATACTTGAAAGTTCAACATATTTATTCATTACAGATGAATTTCTCAATTATTATATAAACAATTATAAATCAAATAGTAATATATTAAAATTTTTAGAACGTGGTTTAGAAGATTTACAAAGTACAGTCTATGATTATGACTTCCTTGACTTCCATTATGAATTACAAAATATTTTCAATGATATAACTTTACTTTTTTCTAGCAGAGATAAAAGTGTAGATATAAGTTTGTTGAATTATCTTGAAACATTACTAGATAAAACAATAAATGAAATTAAAGAATTACAAATAAAATATCCCGATAATAAAAAAAGCGAAGAAATAATAGCAATTGCTATACCTAATAAACAACCTAAATTCAAATCAGAATATTCTTTTGATATTGATATTGGTAAAACTAAAGATGAAAAAATAGATAAAATCAATGATGAATTATCAACTATTATTAAAAATCTTATAAAAAATGAACCATCTTTAAAGAGTTATTTAAAAGAAAATTCTTCAGAAAATATAGGTGATTACGATAGAACATAACTTAAACCTATCCCACAACATATATAAAGACGCTAAACGTGGTACTTACTATTTTCGTATCACATACTATGACAAGACAAATACACGTAAGTACATAACACGCAAAGGCTTTGCACAACGTAAGGACGCAGTAAAGCAATGCAATAAGATGATGGATGAGCTTGAGGGTATTGGAGAAGAAATTAAAAAACTCCCTTTCGATAAGCTAGTAGACGAATATATAGATTGGTATTCTGCACGTCGTAAGTCATCTAGTGTAAAAGCATTAAAGACACATACAAATAACCATTTGATACCTTATTTTAAGTCTATGGACGTGTTCAATATGACTACACAAGATGTTATGAAGTTTCAGAATAAGAAGTTAAAAGAGGGACATTCTGGAGATTACTTAAAGAAGATGCATGTATATTTAGTATCGTTACTAAACCATGCCATGAAATTTTATGATCTTAAGCAAAATGTAGCATCTCTTGTAGGCAATTTTGAAATAGAATCACAGAAACGTTTAAATTATTGGACACTAGAACAATTCAACCAATTCTATGATGCATTAGCTACACAGCAACAAAAGTTATTCTTCAAGCTACTGTTTTACTCTGGAGCACGTAAGGGAGAAATTAGAGCCCTCACATGGCGTGATATTAACTACGATGATGATTTCATACATATAAACAAAACAGACTATCACGGTGAAGTGACAGCCCCTAAAACAAAAGCAGCCATACGTGATATATACTTGCCTGCTCATATGATGAATGACATAAAAGAATATTTAAAATGGTACAAAGAAACCAACATATTTAAAGATGATTACGTATTATTCGGTACATTCTTCAAAGCTTACAGTGAATCAACTATAGATCGTTGGTTTACCACTGCATTAAAAACATTAGATAAACAACTACCAGACGGTCAGACATTCCCTAGAATTGTAATTCATGAGTTAAGACATAGCCATGCATCTATGCTAGTCAATCATGGTGCAAGTATCATGGTAATAGCTCAAAGACTAGGACATGCTGATAGCAATGAAGTTTATAATAGATACGGACATTTGTACCCTAGTACACAAAAAGAAATAGTTAAATACTTGTAAGGAGTTGTATAAATGAACGAGTTAGGTCAAACAATTATTGAGAATTACAATACATTTGCACCCAAAAATATGGTTTTAGAGTGGTTAAAAATTATATTAACTCCTTTATCTACTTTAATAATTGGCATTTTTACTATAGCTTTTACTATTAAAAATTTAAGAAAATCACTTTTAGATAATTTAGACGATAAATCTGAATGGAGAAAAAAGCTATTAGAATTAGCAGGAAAAGGAGAAATTAGAAAAGAAGATGTACATACTTTAAGGTCATTTGTAAGATTTAAAAAACATGATATTGATGATAAAAAAGAGCTGTCAAAATTCCAAAAAACAACAAACATGATTATAAATTACTGTGAATTTCTAAATCAAAAATATTATTCGGAAGATATTAACTTCAATAACACACCAACCGATAAAGAACAAGAAATGGTAAGAATTTTTGCAAGATATTTATTGGCTGACCATTGGGAAGTTTTACAATTATCAAATGCAGAACAGTACAAATACAATTGCAAAAAAGGTTATCCAAATGATAAATATAATTTCATACAAAAGTTTAATATAATAATTATAAATATCCTTTTCTGTAAAAGTATAGATAACAAGGTACAGTCTTGGATAGAAAAAGAATGTGAATTATATAAATTCACCGAATATAGATATAAAGAAATCATACCACCTAAACCACCTAATTAAGGTGGTTTTTTTATGTACTGTGCACTATCTGTGCACTTTTTGTGCACTCAAAAACAAAAAGCCCACAACCACATGGGTTGCAGGCTATATAATGGAGACGGCGGGATTTGAACCCGCGTCCAGAGATCCTGATACAAATTTTTCTACGTGTGTAGTTTATCATTGAGTTTCGCATAATGAGAGGTGATAAACAACCAACATTATGCTAGTTTGATTAAGTTTCATCTAAACAGACTTCAAACGGCAGTGTTTAGCATATCCTATTAAGGTTGAATCGCGTTAACAGCACATAGGAAATGCTGTTAGGCGATGCAGAGTGCTATTACGCAGCTACTGCGAAATTATTGTTTGATTTGCCAGTTATTATAAACTGAGTGTGTTAGTGACGGAGACAACCCTCCGACACGCTTAATAAGCTCTGGGGACCCCTGTCGAATCCATAAACGTCCCCGTAATAAAAAGTGTACTTTGTAGAATTTAAACTCATCCTTCAGTCCATAACATCTCGACCTCAAACAACATCAAGTCATTCAAGTCGCGAACCAAATTTATGAACTAAAATCAATGCGCTTTTCTAACAAAGCACTTATTAATATATCAAATGTAGCCCGTGTAAGCAATAGTATTGCTTAATAACGGGCTTTTACAGCTCGATCCATATCACGTTTAACTGCTTTTTCTTTTAAAGCTTGTCGTTTGTCATATTTTTTCTTACCGCGAGCAATGCCTAGTAATACTTTACATTGACCATGCTTCAAATATAATTTTAACGGAATGATAGAATAACCAATTTCACGTGTACGGTCACCTAATTTTAAAATTTCACGCTTATGCAATAGCAACTTACGAGAACGTAATGGATCATGATTGAAACGGTTACCTTCTTCATAAGGTGCAATATGCATATTATTTAAATAGATTTCGCCACGTTTAACTTGAGCATAACTATCTTTTAAATTAGCACTACCTCTACGTATAGATTTAATTTCTGTACCTTGTAACACTATACCCGCTTCAATCGTATCTTCAATATTATAATCATGTCTTGCTTTGCGATTTTCAGCTAGTGTGCCCGGTGATTTTTTCTTAGCCATTCTGTCTCACCTCTTTGCTGCTTATTTTTTCTTTTTACGTGATTTTTTCTTTACACTTTTGTCTTTGTAAAATGGTTTATGCTTTGTATTTCCTTTTTTATCTTGTTGACGCGCATTTTTACCTTTACGTTGTTTACGTTTATTCTTACCGTTACCTTTATCATCAGTTTTTGATTTATCTAATGATTTACCACGTGTCTTCGCTTGGATTGTTTTACCACGTGCTGGTCTTTGACTTCTATCATTTTTAGGTAATGGCATACCAACGATTTGGAAATCAATCATGCGTTCATCTACATCAACATGAGTGACTTTTACTTTAACAGCATCACCAATACGGAATACTTTAGCTTGACGTTCACCAATTAAAGCCATTTGTCGTTCATCAAAACGATAATAATCATCTGTCATATTAGACATATGAACCATACCTTCAATCGTGTTTGGTAATTCTACAAACATGCCGAAGTTAGCTACTGAACTAATGATACCCTCAAATTCTTCACCAATATGTTGTACCATGTATTCAGATTTTTTCAGATCATCTGTATCACGTTCTGCTTCGATAGCACGACGTTCACGTTGAGACGTATGCTCTGCAAGTTCTGGAAGTTTATCTTCCCATTTGCGTTGTTCTTTCTTATCCATTGAATGTTCAATTAGATACTTACGAATTAAACGGTGAACAGTTAAATCCGGATAACGACGAATTGGTGATGTGAAATGAGTATAGTACTCTGCTGATAAACCAAAGTGACCTAAGTTCACATCATCATAATGTGCTTGTTGCATAGAACGAAGCATCATTGTAGAAATAACCATTTGTTCTGGACGACCTTCAACTTCTTCTTGAATACTTTGAAGCGTTGTTGGATGGATGTCTTCTCCAGTACCTTTAATCATAATGCCAAAGTTCGTAATAAAGTCAAAGAACTGTCTTAATCGGTCTGATTTAGGTTGTTCATGGACACGATATATAAATGGTACTTCCAACTTGTTAAAGTGCTCAGCAACTGTTTCATTAGCTGCTAACATGAATGATTCTATTAGTCGTTCACCTTCACCACGTTCACGAATTTGAACGTCAGTTGGAATACCTTCATTATTAACTAAAACTTTGGCTTCGCTAATATCAAAGTCTATTTCTCCACGACGTCTACGCATATTTACTAAACGGTTAGATAAATCTTGAGCTAAATCTAACATTTCAGTAATTTCACTGTACTGACGACGTACATCTGGATTTTGATCAGTGATGATTTGATTGACCGCATCATAAGTCATTCTGTAATTAGAATGGATAACACTGTCGAAAATTTCATGATTGACTACTTCACCACGAGCGTTGATTTCCATACGACAACTTAGCGTTAAACGATCAACTTCTGGATTTAAAGAACAAATACCGTTACTTAATCTATGCGGTATCATTGGAATGACTCTGTCTACTAAGTACACACTTGTTGCTCTGTCATATGCTTCTTTATCTAATGCAGAATCTTCCGTCACATAATAACTGACATCTGCAATACTTACAGTAAGTTCAGTATTACCGTTTTTTAACTTTTTAACACTGATAGCATCGTCTAAATCTTTAGCATCTGCACCATCAATTGTAATAGTTAATTCATCTCTTAAATCATGACGACCTTCTATTTCTGAAGGTTTAATTTCTTCTGGAACATTTTCAGCTTCTTTAAGTACATTGTCAGGAAATTCTATTTCTATACCATGTTGATAAATGATTGATAGAATATCTACACCTGGATCATTTTTATGACCTAAGATAGCTGAAATATGTCCTTCTGGATTATCTGTACCATCTGCATATTTTGTAATTTGGACTAATACTTTATGTCCATCTACTGCTCCTAAACTTTGACCTTTAGGAATAAAAATATCTTGCATGATACGTTTATCATCTGGAATCACAAAACCAAAATGTTTCGCTTCACTATAAGTTCCTACGACTTGAGTGACAGAATGTTTTTCAATAGATTTTACTTCACCTTCTGTTTTACCTTTAAAGTCGCCTCTACCTTTATGAACTTCTACGATAACTGTATCGCCATCTAATGCTCTATTAATTTTTGTTGGTGGAATAAAGATGTCATCTACACCTTCTTCTTCCGGTCTAAGAAAAGCAAATCCTTTTTTATTCTGGCTTAATGTTCCTCTTACCAATTTTGAATTTGTTTTATTAGATTGCTTTCTTTGATATCTATCTGTCTTAGTACGTTCTATTAAACCAGTTTGCTCTAGTTCAACAAGCACCTTTATTAAATCTCTGAATGAGTCGGCACTATTTAAACCTAATGCATCTTGAAAATCTGATACTGACATGGGTTCATAATCAGGTTGTTTAATCATTTCTTCGATGGATTGTTTTAAATTCATTATGCCCCTCCTTTCTATCTATCTTGTTTATTTTTTATTCTGACCAATCTAATGATTCTAAAAAATCGTATATATCTTCAAAGACTTGTTCTTTTTCTTTATCAATCGTAATCACATGTCCTGAATTCGCATACCATTTGATATCTTTATCATCAGATTCTACAGTTTCATATATATAATTTGCTGACTGAGGATCAATCATTTTATCTTGTTCTGCTTGGACAACAAATATTGGGTCCATCACTTCATCAACTTGATTTTTGACACCTTTCATCGTAGCACTTAATTCTTCAAGTGTTTCTGTAGGATGAAAATGTTCCATTTCATAATCAATCGTTGCTTGGTCTTTACCCTCATATTTCTTAAAATTTCTAGCGTATTCTAAAAATCCTTCATAAATCGTGCTTGATGATTTATCATCCATTGGCGCACACATTGTTATAATACCCTTAACATCTCTGTTTAAGCTTAATTTTAATGCAAAAACACCACCTAATGATAAACCAGCAACTGCTATTTCGTCATATCCTTGGTCTACTAAATATTCATATCCATCTAAAACATCTTTAAACCATACATAAGGACTCGATTTCAAAATTTCTTCTGGTGGCGCAGCATGTCCTTCATATTGTGGCGCATAAGACGTATAGCCTTTTTTCTGTAAGAAACGACCTAATTGTCTTACATCTGAAGAATTACCAGTAAAACCATGTAATAACAATACTGCACGTTTACCTTCTTCAAAAAAGAAAGGCTTAGGTAGTTTGATTTGCATAATGTTCATCCCTCTTCCAAAAATTTATAAGATTTATTTAAATATGAGTTTTAAATTACATTAAGTATTATTTTGAACTCTAAGTGTATTATTTGAACTTCATTGCTTTTTATATCATTTATTTTGCAAGTTTAATTATAAATAAAAAAGCCCGACATGAACATCGTCGGACCTTATATACCAAGATAACTTATGCCAATCATAAGTAAAAAGAATATTACAGATAAAATTATTGTTAATCTATGCAAGAATAAATCGACGCCACGTTGTTTTTGTTTACCAAATAACTGTTCTGCGCCGCCACTGATAGCACCTGAAAGTCCATTACTTTTTCCTTCTTGGAGTAATACAACAGTCACTAATGCAATACAATCTATTATTAATAACACGATGAAAAATGTATGCATAAAAATTGTCCTCCATTCATTATATACGAAACGAATTATAACACATCTTCGTATTAATTATCAATCTTCTATCGATTGAATGTACTTTTGCGTTTAATTGAAACGATTAACATATAAGCAGCTAAAATAAGTGATCCAATTACTACAATTAAAATTGGAAATGCAGCAATGACATTTTTAGCTTCTAATATACCTTGTACGACCATATATAGGTTAACAAGAGTGAAAAATGCATTAGAAATATAAACAGCAAACATAAACCACCATAAGTAAGGATGGCGATTCCAATAAGCAATAACGCCTGCTAAGTATGCTAATAAATACATAATACCATCAAATCTAAAACTATTTAATACTTGATTCACAGAGTGTGTTGTTGTCTTCTGACCTGCTAATGATAATAGTGATTTTACAGTCGTTGTATCTAACACGAAAAAGTTATGAATGATTAACAGGATAAAAAATATAAGTGAACTGATAGCAATTACATTACCTGTAACAACTTCTCGTCTCGTAGTTTCAGCCATTTTAGTTCTCCTTTTGAAATTGAATACTTCTATTATTATACCAGTTTCAATGTATAAGTTAAATCATGCTAATTTAAATGACATTCTAATATTAAATGTATTTTTAAATATAAAAAACCCGTTACAGCCTCAACTCTGTAACGGGTTATCATCTAGGATGCGCTTCCTAGATATTTAGCGTGAACTTTATTGCGTGAACTCAACATTTAAGTCAAACTTATTTGTCTAAATTGTAGAATGATTTGATTCCATCAAATTTAGCTGTTTCATATAATTCATCTTCAATACGTAATAATTGATTGTATTTAGCAATACGGTCAGTTCTTGATAATGAACCAGTTTTGATTTGACCAGCATTAGTTGCTACAGCAATATCAGAGATTGTAGTATCTTCTGTTTCACCTGAACGGTGAGAAACTACTGCAGTGTAACCAGCTTTTTGAGCCATTTCGATAGCATCAAATGTTTCAGTTAATGTACCGATTTGGTTAACTTTAATTAAGATTGAGTTACCGATACCTTGTTCGATACCTTTATTTAGAATTTCAGTGTTAGTTACGAATAAATCGTCACCTACTAATTGTACTTTATCGCCGATACGATCTGTAAGTTGTTTCCAACCGTCCCAGTCGTTTTCGTCCATACCATCTTCAATTGTGATGATTGGATATTTGTTAATTAATTGTTCTAAGTAGTCAACTTGTTCAGCTGCACTACGTTTAGCACCATGTTCACCTTCGAATTTAGTGTAGTCATATACGCCATCTTCGTAGAATTCTGATGAAGCACAGTCAAATCCTAAGAATACTTCTTCGCCTGGTTTATATCCAGCAGCTTCAATAGCTTGAATGATAGTTTCTACAGCATCTTCTGTACCTTCAAATTTAGGAGCGAAACCACCTTCGTCACCTACTGCAGTTTCTAATCCACGTTTACTTAAAATTGATTTTAAGTTGTGGAAGATTTCAGCGCCCCAACGTAATGATTCTTTAAATGATTCAGCACCTACTGGTAAAATCATGAATTCTTGGAATGCGATTGGTGCATCTGAGTGTGAACCACCATTAACGATGTTCATCATAGGTACTGGTAATTGTTTACCATTAAATCCGCCTAAATATTTGTATAAAGGTTGACCTAATAAGTCAGCAGCTGCTCTAGCTACAGCGATTGATACACCTAAAATAGCGTTAGCACCTAATTTACCTTTATTTGAAGTACCGTCTAATTGAATCATCATTTTGTCGATAGATACTTGATCTAATACTGAAAATTCACCTTCAACGATTTCTGGTGCGATAATTTCATTTACGTTTTCAACAGCTTTAGTAACACCTTTACCTAAGTAACGTGATTTATCACCGTCACGTAATTCTACTGCTTCGTGTTCACCTGTAGAAGCACCTGATGGTACTAATGCACGGCCGAAAGCACCACTTTCAGTTAATACTTCTACCTCAACTGTTGGGTTACCACGTGAGTCTAAGACTTCGCGAGCGTAAACATCTGTAATAATTGGCATGTTTAATTTCTCCTTTAAATATATGATTTAAAGCTATTATAGCTTTATTTATTTGATTAATAAAATAATAATACATGTCGTTAATGAAAAGTTAACAAATAAGGAGTGTTTGCCCCTTATTTGTAACAACTTTCCTAACATTAATGATTAATTAAAGATTCTCCAGTCATATCTTCTGGTTGTTGAACATTTAATAAATCTAATAATGTTGGAGCTAAATCTCCTAAACGTCCTGTTTCTCTTAATGTTACGCCTTCTTTAGTAACAATAACTGGAACTGGGTTAGTTGTATGAGTTGTCATAGGTTGATCATCATCTGTTAGGACTTGGTCAGAGTTGCCATGGTCTGCAGTGATAATCGCATGACCACCCATATCGATAATTTTATCTACAACTTCACCTAAACATTCGTCAACTGCTTCAATCGCTTTGATTGTTGGTTCTAACATACCACTGTGACCAACCATATCAGGATTAGCAAAGTTTAATAAGATTAAATCTAAATCACCTTTGTCTAATTCTTCTAATAAAGCATCTTTGACTTCATATGCACTCATTTCTGGTTTCAAGTCATAAGTTGCAACTTTAGGTGAATCAATTAGTCGTCTACGTTCACCTTCGAATTCAGCATTACGACCCCCACTCATGAAATAAGTAACATGTGGGAATTTTTCAGTTTCAGCTATACGTAATTGTTTAAGATTATTATCTTGAGCTACTTCACCGATAGTATTTTTAAGGTCTACTTTTTCAAATACAACTTCTGCATCAACGTCATCATTGTATTTTGTGAATGTAGCATAGAATAAATCATTCACACGTTCTACTTTGAAACCTTCGAATGCTTTATTAGTGAATATTTCAGATAGTTGAGCTGCTCTATCAGGACGGAAGTTATAGAAAATAACTGCATCTCCGTCATTAACACCTTCATTTTGTCCTTCAACGATAAATGGCTCAACAAATTCGTCAGTTAAGTCTTTAGCATAGTTCGCTTCTACACCTTCTTTAGCTGTAGAGAACGTTGGACCTTCAAAATTACGAATGGCATTATAAGCTTTTTGCTCACGATCCCAACGTTTGTCACGGTCCATTGCATAATAACGACCTGAAACAGAAGCGAATTGACCAACACCTAACTCTTTAAATTTAGCTTCAGCGTCTTCGATATATTTAATTGCAGATTTTTGATCAACGTCACGTCCATCTAAAAATGCATGTACATATACTTTTTCAAGACCTTGTTTTTTAGCTAATTCTAAAATAGCGAACAAGTGTTGATAATGACTGTGAACACCGCCATCAGAAAGTAAACCAAAAACATGTAATGCTGAGTTATTATCTTTAACATGTTTAACTGCGTTGTTTAACACATCATTTTCAAAGAAATCTCCATCTTCGATTGATTTGTTAATACGAGTTAAACTTTGATAAACAACACGTCCAGCACCGATGTTCATATGACCTACTTCTGAGTTACCCATTTGGCCTTCAGGAAGACCTACATCTAAACCACTAGCTTCGATTTGTGTAGTTGGATATTTACTATAATAACGATCGAAATTAGGTTTATTAGCTAATTTCACAGCGTTACCGTGTTCACTTTCACGATTTGCAAAACCATCTAAAATGATTAGGGCAGTTGGTTGTTTTGCCATAATTATTTTGCACCTTCTAACAATTGTTCAAAATCTTCTACTTTTAATGAAGCGCCGCCTACTAATGCGCCATCGATGTCTGATTGAGCCATGTATTCTTTAATGTTGTTAGGTTTAACACTACCACCATATTGAATACGAGTTGCATCAGCTACATCTTGACTTGAAACGTCTGCAAGTGTTTTACGTACGTGTGCACACATTTCATTAGCATCTTCAGATGTAGATGATTTTCCTGTACCGATAGCCCAAATTGGTTCATATGCGATAACAACTTGTTTAAGTTGTTCGTCTGATAAACCTTCAACAGCTTTCTTAACTTGGTTACCTACAACTTCATTTGCTTTTCCACTTTCACGTTCTTCATCTGATTCACCAACACAAATGATTGGTGTCATACCATGATTGAAGATAGCATGTGCTTTTTTGTTAACTTCTTCGTCAGTTTCGTGGAATAAATCACGACGTTCAGAGTGTCCGATAACAACATATTTTACGCCTAAATCAGCTAATGCTACAGGAGATGTTTCACCTGTGAAAGCACCATTATCTTCAAAATATGCATTTTGAGCACCGATTTGTAAGCCTTTAGCTTTACCATCTTTCACTGCTGTAATTAATGCGTCTAATTGGATTGTTGGTGCACAAATTACTGATTCAACTTCTTTTGGATCAGGTAATGTTGATAATTCGTTAACGAAATCTTTAGCTTCTTGAACTGTTTTGTTCATTTTCCAGTTACCTGCGATAATTGGTGTTCTCATTCATTACACTCCTTAATAATTTAATGTTTATTAAAATTCTTAAAATGTCTTTCGTGTTTTATTTTCCCAAATATATTCGAGAAAAACACAGAGTTACATTTATATTATTTATCATTGATTGCTTTAATACCTGGTAATTCTTTACCTTCTAGGTATTCTAATGATGCACCGCCACCTGTAGAGATGTGAGAGAAGTCATCTTCGAATCCAAGTGAGATTGCTGCAGCTGCAGAATCACCACCACCGATAATTGTTACAGCATCTTGTAAGTTAGCGATTGATTTACATACACCAATAGTACCTTTAGCAAAATTACTAAATTCGAATACACCCATAGGTCCATTCCATACTACTGTATGCGCACCTTGTAATTCTTTGTTGAATAATTCAACTGTTTTAGGACCAATATCCATTGATTCTTGATCTTTTGGAATTTCATCAATTGATACTTCAGTAATTTCTGCATCATTTGAAAATTCTTTAGCTACTTTAGCATCAATAGGTAATACGATTTGGTCTCCATTGCTTTCTAATAATTCTTTAGCAAAGTCAATTTTATCTTCTTCTAATAGAGATAAACCAATTTCTTTACCTTGTGCTTTAAGGAAAGTATAAGCCATTCCACCACCGATAAGAATTTTATCAGCAATATTTAATAAGTTTTTGATTACACCAATTTTATCAGATACTTTAGCACCACCAAGGATTGCTACTACTGGTTTGTGTGGATCATTAACTACGCCACCGATGAATTTAATTTCTTTTTCCATTAAGAAACCTGCTGCAGTTTCTAAATGAGTAGAAATACCTACGTTAGAAGCATGTTCACGGTGAGCAGTACCGAAAGCATCATTGACAAATACGTCACCTAATGAAGCCCAATATTTACCTAATTCTGGGTCATTTTTAGATTCTTTTTTACCATCTAAATCTTCAAAACGAGTGTTTTGTACTAATAAAACATCGCCAGCTTTTAAATCTTTAATTGAAGATTCTAATTTTTCTCCACGAGTTTCAGGTACGAATACTACGTCTTTGTTTAATTTTTTAGATAAATCATCAGCAACAGGTTTTAAAGTTAATGATTCTTTGTCGCTTTCTTCTTTCACTTTACCTAAGTGTGAAAATAATACTACTTTACCACCTTGTTCGATGATGTATTTGATTGTTGGTAATGCTTGAACAATACGGTTGTCGTTTGTAATTTCACCATCTTTTAAAGGTACGTTAAAGTCAGCACGAACTAATACCGTTTTGTCTTTAAGTTCTAAATCAGAAACTATTTTTTTAGCCATTTTCATTTCCTCCTTTAATTAGGAAAACATATATTAAAAAATAAGCGGAGAAGCGTTTGTGCTCCCCGCTTACTCATAAGCTTTATTATAAATTTTAACAGTTAAGAGCACTAGTTAAATTAACTATGCTTTAATTATTTAGATAACTCAGCTAATTTGTTTAAAGTACGTACTAATTGAGAAGTGTAAGACATTTCATTGTCATACCAAGCAGCTACTTTAACTAATTGACGATCGCCAACTGACATTACACGAGTTTGAGTTGCATCGAATAATGAACCGTAAGTCATACCTACAACGTCAGAAGAAACGATTTCATCTTCAGTGTAACCGAATGATTCGTCAGAAGCTTGTTTCATAGCTTTGTTAACGTCTTCTACTGATACGTCTTTTTCTAATACTACTGTTAATTCAGTTAATGAACCAGTTGCAACTGGAACACGTTGTGCACCACCGTCTAATTTTCCGTCGATTTCAGGAATAACTTTACCGATTGCTTTTGCAGCACCAGTTGAGTTAGGGATGATGTTTTCTGCTGCAGCACGAGCACGACGTTTGTCGCCTTTTCTGTGTGGAGCATCTTGAGTATTTTGGTCACCAGTGTATGCGTGGATAGTTGTCATTAAACCTTCGACTAAACCAAATTCATCATTTAATACTTTAGCTACTGGAGCTAATGAGTTTGTAGTACATGAAGCACCAGAAACTACTGTTTCAGAACCGTCTAATTCTTGGTGGTTAGTGTTGTAAACGATTGTTTTTAAATCGCCTGTAGCTGGAGCTGAGATTAATACTTTTTTAGCACCTGCGTCAACGTGAGCTTGTGCTTTATCTTTATCAGTATAGAAACCAGTACATTCTAATACTACGTCGATATCTAAGTCTTTCCAAGGTAATTTGCTTGCATCTGGTTCGTCGAATGATTTAACTTCTTTACCGTTAACGCGGAATCCACCGTCGATAACTTCTACTTCACCAGTGAAACGTCCTTGCATAGTATCATATTTTAATAAATGAGCTAACATATCGTCATCAGTTAAGTCGTTTACTGCTACTACTTCTAAACCTTCAACGTCTTGAATTCTTCTAAATGCTAAACGACCAATTCTTCCAAAACCATTAATTGCTACTTTTACTGCCATTATAATGGCCTCCTTTAAAATGATATTTAAAAAGCTTTGAACTTTTTATTCCTAATTTAATATTACTTTCGCCGCAGCTTCGTCAGTGATTAACACTGTATTCTCAGGTGCAATTGAAAGATAAGCTTTAATTGCTTCTCCTTTAGATTGACCACCTGCTACTGCAAATATAAAGTCTTTGGACTCAAGATCTTCTAATTGTAATCCAATCGTTTTCACTTTATGAACTACATTGCCTTGAGCATCAAAATAATATCCAAATGCTTCACCTACGGCGTGGTGATGTTGAAGTTTTTCTATCACATCTGTATGTGATTGTCGTCGATACGCCATCTTCAGCGCATCACCGATACCGTGTATGGTTACATTTGCTTGTTTTATTTTATCGAGTGTGTGACTAACTGAAGGTTCTAACATTAATGTATTATATGTAGATTCGCTTACGTTATCTGGTACATACAATGTTGTGTAGTAACCACCTGCTTGTTGCGCCATGCTTGATGCGATAGTGTTTGCTTGATAAACCATGTTCTCACCAAGTCCGCCTCTAGCAGGTACAAAGAATACATTAAATGGTAATAAATGAATGGATTCACTTACATAAGCCATTGTAGAACCACCTGTTACAGAAACAATTGCATCTTCATACAATATGCTTTCTAATAACTGACCAGCTTGTCTCCCCATTTCTCTCTTAACTGTTTGTTTCTCGTCAGAATCACCAGGGACAACATGTACTTCTTTTATGTTGTACTTTTCTTTAATAGCTATTGCCATTTTATGGTCATCTGAATAGTGGTTGAAGTAGTCATTCAATTGTTTGATTACTTCTTTACCCTTTTCAGTGATTTCCATACCTGTTGATTTAACATTGATTAGTTCTTGTTTTTTTAATAAATCTGTTTCAGAACGTAGAACTCTTTCCGTCAAATCCATATGTTCACTTAAGCTGCGTCGTCCAACTGGCTCATTTTGAGAAATAGTAGTTAAGATTGAAAAACGACGATACATCTTTTCGACCAAATCTGGAATAAGTTGTTGTTGAGTTTCGATCAAATCTTTCACTACTCGTTCCTCCTCAATATATTTCTAAAGGATGAGTCAATTTTGTTGAATCATAGAGGGTTGACGTTTAAAGTCCCACGTGGGACAAAATCTAACCTCTTTACAATTGCAATAGTACTATTATGCAAATTAAAATGCAAGTAAATCCGCTCAAAATTTTCCAAATATTGTGTAAAGCGATTTCATTCGTTGTACCTACAGTTACGTGAATTTAATCACTTGGTTACAATAATTTATCTTTTTTTGAAAGTTTGTTATGTCATTCAGTGAATTTACTTTAATAAACAATATATTTATAATATTACCCTTTATATTGTGTACTAACCATTCGGTGATATTCTACGATATTCGACATTCATTTCTATTTCTAACACTTTAATTTATAATCTAATTAAATCAATTTCTAAACTAGGAAGAAGGCTTGTTCCATAATGAACAATAATGAAGAAAATAATGTTGAGGTCATCGACCCAACTGACCCTCGTTATAAAGATGAAGAACATTTTCATCAAAATATACAAGATGACTCTAAAAAAAGATATCAAACATATTCATATGGATGTACACACACAGGTTGTGGTTGCACAATGGGTTGTGGTACTTTAATGTTTATTTCTTTCATTATTACAATGATAATTTATTGGCTATTTTAATAAGTTTGGTAATTTTCATAATAGAATTTGTTAATAGAAAAAAACCGATTAAGTCATAGAGTTGTTTACATATAGTAAATGCTCTACATACTTAATCGGCTTTTTATTTAATCGTCTGATTCACTTTTAGATGAACTGCTTTGACTTTGTGAACTTTGAGAATTACTAGATTGTTGTGTGTTACTACGTTGCGTATTATTGCTTGAATTATTACTCTGTGATGATTGTTGTGTGCTAGGTTTAGCTTGAGTACTTTGTTTCTCCTGAGTACTTGGCTTTTCTTGGGTACTTGGTTTTTCCTGAGTACTTGGCTTTTCTTCAGTACTTTGTTTCTCTTGCGTACTTGGCTTCTCTTCTGTACTTTGTTTTTCTTGTGTGCTTTGTTTTTCTTTTGTTTTATTATCTACTTTTGATTTTTGTTGCGTTTTTTGCTGTTGCGTTCTTTGTTGAGTTGAAGGTTGTTGTGTTGTTTGTTGACGTGTATTTTGTTGAGTTTGCTGAGTTTGTTGAGTCTGTTGTTGAGTATTTTGATTTTCTTTAGACTTATCGTCAGAAGATTTTTCTTTTTTATCTTTATCGTCTTTGTCTTTTTTGTCTTTTTTGTCTTTCTGCTCTTGCTTTGTCTCGTTATTAAGGCGCTCATTTGCTTTTTTAGAATGATCTACAAATGAAAATATAGCAAATGCTAGTCCAAATAATAGTAATAAAACAATAATAATACTTATTATTTTAGCGATTCCGCTCATACCTTTTTTGCCTCGATTTTCATAATCATTAAAATCTTGCTTTGACATATTCTCCCTCACTTTAAACATGGAATATTCTATAATATTAAATAAATCTTTATCTTAAGTTGATGAATTGATTCAATCGTTAAAAACATAAGTTAAAATGTTCATTAAGTTTAGCAAATAAATTTATACTTAAACTTATCTTACTTATGATAACATCATAATGAATAAGAAACATCAATTTTAACCATTTTAATATAAATTTAATAAGAACGGTTTGTGATAATAATGAAGAAAATACTTGATGATTCACTGGAATTTGATAAAGAAGAAAAACAAAAAATAACATTAAAAAAGATGCTCATATCAAATGATAATAATCAAAATCATGTTCCTAAACTACGTGAAAGCTTTTTTTATATCATTATCCTGTTGCTATTATTTAGCTTTATATGGATTTTTAATTAGTAATTTCAAAATGTCTTTTTATATTGCATAATATATTTTTCGTTTTTAAGTTAATTTCTGTAAAAAGATGTAATTATCATTTAGAATAGGATTGAAGGTAAAAAAGACCCATACGCTGCTCGCATGGGCCACTACTAAAGGGAGTCAAAATTTACCTTCGCTAGTATATTATGGGGTATACTCATACTAATTAAGAGATGTTTAATTAATTTCCGAAGGTACAAATTTATTATAACTTAACACAAAAATTTTTAAATACGATTATAAAAAAGTCTTTGACATATTGTTGGCTAAAAAATGGATAAATTTTGAATAACTAGAATCACTACTAAGTAATTTATGAATTACAATTTTCAAGTTGAGGTGAAATAATGAAAAATTATTTAATAACTGGTGGAACGGGTATGGTTGGTTCGCATTTAGTAAACGAAATTAAAAAGTCAAATGCCCATATAACAATTTTAACTAGACATGATGAACAATCTAATGATACTAAGGTTTCTTATGTAAATTGGGCTAAAGAAGGTTGGGAAAATAACGTTCCAGATATAGATATTGTCATTAACTTAGCAGGCGCTACACTTAATAAACGATGGACTGAAGATTATAAACAGACTTTGATGTTAAGTAGAATTCAATCTACTCAAGCACTAGTTGATTTGTTTAAAGAAAGAACACATAAACCAGAAGTATTATTTAACGCGAGTGCAATGGGTTATTACCCTCCTGACTATCATCATAGTTATACTGAATTATTTAAAACGCTACCTTTCGACTTTTTATCAGATATCGTCTATCAATGGGAAAGATTTGCTCAACAATTTGAATCCTTTGGAACTAGAGTTGTATTAGGTCGATTTGGTATGATTTTATCTAATGATGGTGGCGCACTTCAAACTATGAAATTACCCTATCAATTCTATGTAGGCGGTAAACTTGGTTCTGGATATCAATGGTATTCCTGGATTCATATCGATGATTTAACACGTGCTATTCTATTTACTATTGGTAATGAAAAAGCATATGGACCATTTAATTTAACTGCCCCTATTCCTGAACGTCAAAATCTATTTGGCTATACATTAGGTCGAGCTATGCACAAACCTCATGAAACATGGGTGCCAAGTTTTGCTATGAGATTAGTTTTAGGTGAAATGTCAACTGTAGTATTAGATACACAAAAGGTATTACCAAATAAACTACAAGCACTAGGTTTTAATTTCATGTATAATAATCTTAAAAGTGCACTTGATGATTTAGTTAATAAATAAGATAAGAGGTACATCTATGAAGAACTCTCAAAACAATCGATTAACATACATTTTACTCATTATAGCAGGCGTTATTTGTTTAATTAACGGCGTACTTGCGTTTGACCATTCGATTATTATGATATCACTCTCTTTACTTTTTATGATTATAGGTATAGGTGTTTTATATTTTTCAATTCGTGGATTGAAAAATGAAATAAAGAAACCCAACAACAAAGCACGTTATAATAAATAAAAATGACACTCAATCAAAGTCGCACTTTGATTGAGTATTTTTTAATTAAAAAAGGTGTCAGAACAATTGAATTTGTCCTGACACCTTTTAGAATATCATTTGTTAAAAAGTTATTGTGTAATGAATTATTGTTTACCTTCTGGTTCCATTACTTCATCAACTAAACCATATTCTTTAGCTTCTTCTGCAGTTAAGAAGTTATCACGATCTGTATCTTGTTGAATTTTTTCAATAGATTGACCAGTTCTTTCAGCTAAAATACGGTTTAATTTTTCACGTGTTTTTAAGATATGGTTAGCAGCGATTTCAATTTCAGTTGCTTGACCTTGTGCGCCACCTAATGGTTGGTGAATCATTACTTCAGCGTTAGGTAAAGCAAAACGTTTACCTTTAGCACCTGCAGCTAATAGGAATGAACCCATTGATGCAGCCATACCAATACAAATAGTTTGTACATCTGGTTTGATGTGTTGGATTGTATCATAAATCGCAAAACCAGCTGTTACACTACCACCTGGTGAATTGATATATAAGTAAATATCTTTCTCTGAGTCTTGTGCTTGTAAGAATAATAATTGTGACACGATAGAGTTTGCTACATTATCATCAATTTGTGATCCTAACATAATAATTCGGTCTTTTAATAAACGTGAATAAATATCATACGCACGTTCACCGCGGTTTGTTGTTTCAATAACTGTAGGAATTAAATTCATTTATATTTCCTCCTTGTAATAACTGTTAATCCTAATTTTAAACTAAAAGTCAAAAATGGTCAAAAATAAAGCTCTTTAGCTTAACTTGTTCATTGACGTTAAGTTAAATACTTTTGTACACTAGAAATAACTATTTTTGATTGTACTTATTTTAATTGATTTAGTACAGAAATAAGCTTTATATCTTTACCCCTCGTAGTGTAATGGATAACACATAAGATTCCGGTTCTTAGAATAGGGGTTCGATTCCCTTCGAGGGGGCTAATAACGAAAAATTAAACACTTTTTGAAAATAAGAATCCTATAATGACGGGGTTCTTATTATTTTGTCGTCTAATAAGACACTATATAAAACAGATTTTTAGGGACTTTTCAGGGACCCAAGTTCCAAATAAAAAAACCACACCCAAAAAGGGTATGGTTAAAATAAATTAAACAGAAGATCTATTGTGAGAGATGGAGTATTGAAGCTCCAAAAATAATTATAACATATTGAGAATAAAAAAACATTTATAATTTAACTAGAAATAGAATATAGTAATCTAAAATTAATACATATAATTGAATATAAAAAAAGAGCAGTCCCTTGGACTGCATCTTTAAACGAACAGAATTTTATGAGAACACTTTAAAGTCGAACACTACAATTACATTGGAATGTTCAAATATTAATATACACGATATTTTTACTTTTGACAATACATTATAAAAATACTGTTTTTGGTAATTAATTCGCAAAATAAAATACTCGCACCTTAAAGGCTACGAGTATTTCGTAAATTTTGCATTACTAAAATGCATGGAAAATAACACTCAGTGACATGCTTGAGTTTTACAAAGGGATTATCGTAAGGCTAAGTTCTTTGCATGTAAAAAAATAATAACATAAAAAAAGAGATAATTAAAACAATTATCTCTTTAATGCAAAGTATATGAGGTTATACATGCACATTATATAATACAACAATTAATAATATAATGCAAAAAAACAACACGAAGTATATTAGTTGGTTGTTTATACAGTTATATATCTAAAGAAAATACTATTCCAATATATCACACAATATTTTTTATGTACACATTAAATTTATGTATAAAAAATAAGGCGGTCTATTGACCACCTTAAATGCAAATTGAAATAATCCCTACACTCATTATAGCTTATTTTTGAATAAGTACAATAAAAAAGGTAGCCTTTCGGGCTACCCAGCATAAAGAAAAGATAATAATCGTTTAAAATGGTGATTTTATGCGTGTGGATAATTGGGGAATTATACCACAAATTAAATGTATCACTTATTTAACATTAAAGAAACCCTAAATGTTTTTTGATTGTCATTTTTTCGATTACATTCATAAAAAAACCACGCTCATAAAGAACGTGGCTAGTAGAATATAGTACCGTCTGTGTGTGACGTTATCGTTAAGTGTATTATAACATAAAAAATAGGGCAGTCGCTAGGACTACCCTTGATTGAAAGAAAAAGTGCGTATTTTTATTGGAGTTCTTTGTGATTATATTAATCAAAACTCTTCGTTTATGTTAACATATTATTTCCACTTAATGGAACCCCAATACTTCTCATTTTTAATTTTTTCTTGTTTGTCTGTTATTTTACATAACGCACAATAGAAGTATCCTGAAGATGGATTAGTAGGATATTTGAATTTTGCCCACCAATAGCCATCTTTTTTTGTAATACTAACGAAGTCTACCCATTGATTAGATAACAACCAATCTGAACTTGGTACGACAGAACCTTTCAAGCTTGGACTACGTCTTACTTTGATTGTTGTATTAGTAGTAAATCTACCTTTCCAATTCCATGTGATCTGTTTTTCTTTCTTTTTCTCTTTCGATTTCTTGAGTAATTTAGATTCTGTTTTCTTGTTGCTAAATTTAGGACGTATAAACCACATTTGCGTGTCATATTCGTGTTTACGAAGTGTGACCGTTTCCCAACCGGTTCCATTATTGATTGGTCCACTTGTCCAACCGCCGCCAAAATAGTTTTGTTCAAGTACAACGATGTAGTCGAGTGTTGCCTCAACGACCCAAGCAACATGACCCCAACCATTGCCCATTTGATCTCCCCAAACGACTAAATCGCCTGGTTTAGCTAAAAAGCTAGGTGTATTTTTGAATACTGTAGCCTCATTTTTAAACTTATCTTTATTATAAGTATTAAAAGGAATGTCTTTCGCTCCATTACCTTTAAGTCCATGACCAAATAACTTATCCCAACCTACGTTTGCGTAATCGAAACATTGAAAAGCTGCGTACAAGTCATAATCGTATTGCTTACCTTCTGTAGATTTTAACCATTTTACGAATTCATCACGTGTAAATGATGTCGCACCTTTTTCTACTTTCACTGGTGCAGCTTTGACTTTTACGTTTTGTTTGTAGTATTTAGCTATTAATTTATCGAGATTTGATGTATTTCTGCCATAACCAGACGCTTCTAATGCATTTCCTGGGTCTTGTTTATCTGCTTGAATATCTTGATGTCCTGGCATTCTAGTTTTGTAATCAATATGCCAATACTCTGCAAGATATGCTAATACTCTAGCACCATTGTCTAACGCTTTTCTACTACGTTCTCTATCACTGAAATAACATATTTCAACACCTATCGCTACATCGTTAGCGTCTTTGTTGTACCAAATGTTATCTGTAGGCGCGTCATAAAGCACGTGCCAAGCTTTCTCTGTCGTCGGTATACAAATGATACATTCTTTATCATCAACGAATATATGCGCGCTAGCTACACTGTTCCAAGGTATATTATAAGTATTCTCATAATAAGTCACATTCGATTGCGCAGTTGTGTTGATATTACCTGTATCATGCGCAACGATGAACTGAGGTTTACCACCGTCCATTGTTTCACCATAACGTCGTGTACCTTTAGTTAATAATTGGTATCTTACTTTAACGCCTTTCCAATTCTCTGTAGCCATTAATAACACTCCTATTTTAAATTATTTTCTTTTAAGTATTCTTCTTGTGCTTTTGAATGCGAGTGAATCACATACGTATTTTTATAGACACCGTATACCGCAATTACAAAAGGCACTATTGACGTAGCGAAATTTTGCCATGCGTCTAACTTTTCGGGCATTAAAAAAGGAACTTCTATACCACTCGCTTTTAATGCAAGGTATAAAGCACCTAACATACCACCAAATAAGCCAATATATTGTTTTAATTTATCTGAAGTCATTTGATTATCTCCTTTTGAGTAAAATAAAAAGCCGACGTAACACGCCTACTTTACTTAAATAATATAGGTGCTAACCCAACTGCTGCAGTGAGTAAACTAAACACACCACCTACAATTGCAGTTGCTATACCTACATTAAATGTTTGCTTTTTACTTATAATTTGACCAAAGTTTTCTAATTGATCGTCATGACCTTTAACTTTGTATTTTAGTTCGTTAAACTCTGTACCAAAAGTACTTATTGTATCGCTAATTTTTTCTAAATGACTTTCTTGTTTTTTCTGTGATTCATAGGTTTGTTGCTGTATTAAGGTTTGCTTATCCACTTTATTATTCAAACTATTAATTGCCTCAGTTTGTTTCCTATCATTCTCATTAATACGTTCATAAATTTTACCTGTATTACGCTCCCACTCGTGACGCAACACATATTTTTCATCGTTTTCGGACAACGCCAATCACTCCAAGCATAGCAATCATAATGTTAAGCACTGCAAGTGTGGAAAATTGCAGTGGTGTCAGCCAATTAATAGCGTGGAATATACTTGCTGATGTCATTAAAAAGTAAAACAAACCATTTCCTGCACCGCCAATCAAAATTAAATAATTGAATGTATTATTAATTTGATGCTTAGGTAAGAAAAAAGGAGCGATAATTAGCATTAAGCTAAAAACCATACCTAAAATGCCCCATATCCATATAGGCATAATATCGTGAAGCGCTATATAGAATTGTGAGTCATCTAGTACGTCTTCTTGTTCTTTTGTCCAAAAGAAACCTCTTTCGAACATGAGTAGTCCAACACCCATATAAAGAATAACTTTATGGATATAATCAAAGTATGTTTTTTTCATAAATTCACTCCTATTCTGTGTCAGTATAACTAATGTCAACAACTTGTTTAGCTACTTTAATAGTCAACAATTCTTTTGCTATACCAAATTCATAATTTAGTTCATTCAAACTGTTTAGACGTTGAGCGAGCTTTTCTGCTTTCTCTTGTTCGTCAATCTTATATGCTGCAGATGTGTTAGTGCTTGGGAAGAATTGCCCACGATAATCAATACTGAGTGCATTTTCTACACCTTCACTGTCTACTTGTACCAAAATATAATTTTCTTTTTTGTTTACTACTTCATTTGCCATAACTGATTCCTCCTAAATTTGTGTATAAAAATAGTGCTAAGGATTACTCTTCCTCAGCACTTTGTTTTGGTTGGTTTTGTTCTTGTATGATTGCTTTAAGCATTGCGTTTTCTTTAGTTAGATTTGCAATTTCCTGTGTAAGATAATTAATTGTAAGTTGTGGATTAGCTTGTAATCCTTGATTGTTATTTTCCATTGATTTGTTCCTCCAAGTTTTGTACTTTTTCATTTAATTGTTGTATAGCTTTTATTGAATAAGATAGCATTTCATTAGTATTCACGCCATTTCCTATAACAAATTCCTCAGGCGTATTATAGCCGTCGCCTATAATAGGACCATGATGAGTTGTTTTATCTAAATCTTCCTTATATTTATAACTATATAAATCGAGATTATTCACAAGAATACTTAATGCATCGAAATTCCAATATTCTATGTCTTCTTTATATTCAACTCTTGACGCTTTTATAAAGTCACTTGCTTCAATAGGTCTGTACCCAATATTGCCTCCGTTATATAACAAGTTATTTGTTACTCTTAATTTATCAGTCGAAACACCAATATAGAGATTACCACTTAACGTTCTGATTGACCCCGCACGTATCTCGTTTGCAGCAAGTCCTTGATAATTTGGGTTGCCATTGTTATAACCTGAACGATCAGTTATACGTAATTCTCCACCATTATTTACCAAGCCATATAAATTTGTGCCTTTAGCCCACCAATCGCCTAAGAAATTACGAGCATAAAAGTCACCAGTACCGATATTACCGTCTTTGTCAGTTGCATATACATAGTTAGATTTTGGTGACTTATCAAAACGTATACCTGAACCAAAATCATAAGGGCTGTTGTTCGTACCAGTAATTAAACCATACGATAAAACCCCATCAGTATCGGCTCCAGTATCATTGTTTTTAACCCAAAATCTAAATTCATTTGTACCAGTTCTATTGTCTTTCATCGGTCTGATATAGACTGAGCTTGTTTGACTTTCTATGTTAACAGTTAAGTTTGAATCTAAAATAACACGACTGTTATCACTCGCTAATGCAACTGCACCGTATGTTGAATGTAATGTCACACCACGAGACGTTTCATTGTATCGTTGCGAATGGAACTCTAAAGTACCAGCTGTTTCATCTCCTGCACCTGCAAGCATAGTAGAAAGGCCTTTTTCCGTTAAATACAAGTTATAGCCTGTCGTGGTATTAGATACTTGTATAGTACCTTTATTCATACCTAATTTCAGTTTTGCAGTATCTGTGATGTTTGCCCACGTACGAGTGAATGAGCCATAAGATAATATAGAAGTATTACGAATATCTATATATTCAGAGTTGTTTCCACCTCGAATACCTAAATTATTTACATTGATATCTAATCCTTCTTTAGATAGGTTTAATCGGTTTACAACTTCATCTTTACCAACTTTATTATTTAAAGTTTGAGTAACCACATTAAAGTCTTTGTTAACTGTGATATCTACTCTATCGCCTTTTAACTTAATACCATCTTTACCAATATTCATTAACTGGATTGCACCATTTTCGTCATAAGTAAATGTCATACCAGTAGCAACATTGTTCGTGAAGTCAGATATGACTTTAGATAAAGTTTTCTTACTAGAGTTAAATTCTTCTTTAGTTGCGCGTTGTTGTATATCTTTACCGTTTTGACTGATAGAAGTATTCATATTGGTAAGTTTGGTATCTGTTTCTTCCGGTGCTATATCATAATCAGTTGGAATAGTACCTTTTTCAAATTTAATTTTTGCATTTCTGATATCATCTAACGTCATATCTGTGTTATCAGAATATCTGAATAACATTTTAATTTTCTCTACACCAGTATCGAAATTGTAATTTAATGTGTCCGATAGCGTTGAAAAACCACTACTTTTAATTAATGCATTATTCACATCATACTGATAAATAGACATCTGTAGCGTTTTATTAGCTATAGGTTTGTTGATTTTCATAATATAATTATCAAGCGCTGTTACTGGTATATAATTAATATTTCTTATTCTTGTTGTGGATGACCCAGCAGGCGCACCTGTAGATGAAACATAAGTACCAAATTCTAAATTGTCATTTGCTAAATAGTTTCTTCCACCTACTTTTAAATTACGATACTCACTCAAACTCACTTTATCACTTATCTGATTACTCAACTGTTTACGTTCAGAATCTGCACTATCCAACCGTGTTACAATACCATTCTTATCCGTTTGGTAATCAACACTTTTAACGTAAGACTTTAATTGTTCTGCCGTGTCATCGTGTGAGGCTTGTACGGCTTTTGCTATAACATCAGGTGTACCAATCATATTGTTATTACTATCTACCGTTAAACCAAACTTACTTGCCACTTTATTCAATGCATCATTAAATTTCTGATCAGTATATTGTGATTGAAGTAATTGCAATCGTTTATCTGCAGAAATCTTCGCATTTTGTAACGCTTTATATAAATCTTGTAACTTTTGTCTATACGTTCCAAATTGGACTTGTATATCAATTAAAGCTCCAATTGTGGCAGTATCAGACGTTATTGCATTTAAGCCAGTTTGAATACTTTGGAATATATTATCTACATTATTTAATTCAGTTTGTAGTTTCTCTTTTAAATCTGTATCGACTAAATATTCACTGTTTAAAACCGAGTATGTTTCGTCCATTAACTTACTATGTTGTATAGCTAAATTTTCAAATGCATTTTTAATGCTATCGTATAATGCTTTTTCTCTTGTTACACCACCGATTTTTTCTACATCATCAACGGTTTCATTTAACCATTCACCATTCCAATATCTTCTTAATACCGCAACATTAGGATTGCTTGTATCGTACCAAAGCATGTCATTAACTGGATTATCTGGTGGCGTATCTTGCTTAAAAATTTTACGTTCATAATATTCTAATTGACCTGACACAACATCATTCACAATAGTATTGATATTCGATACATTGTCATTCAACTTTTTGCTTATATCAGCAAGTTTTTTATTGAATATATCTCTTAAGTTATTTTCTTCATATTCGACTACGTTACCAAATTTATAGCTACTTTCCTCTGTGAGTAAATCATAATCAACACCAATGACTTCTGCCTCTATATAAAGTGGTGGTCTGAAATCTCTATCCTTAATACGTACTGTGTCATGTAGCGAAACGACCATTTCTGGATAATATCGATGAATATCTGTTGAAGTAATATCATAACTGATTGCCGATTTATTACGTTTATTCAGTTCTGTTTTAGCGAGTGTGGTTAAACGCTCATCAGTCATATTACTATCGTCTGATTCAGGCTCATACACACTCCATAGATAACGCCCAGGCAATCCAAACTGTGCCTGAGCGTCGTCATCTGTAAGTATTTTTTCTAGTCTTTGTCCAGTGTCGTTTTCAGGACCAATCGCATATAATGCAGTCCGTACTTCTGACATATCAACGGTACGCGTCATACCTGTTAAGTCTTTACCTTTAGTAATCTCTTTACCTTTAAATAAGCTAACGGGTTTCTTAAGTGTTACATATCTATGCTCAACTGTATGTGAGCCAAGTTCTATTGAATAATCTGCTACCATATTATACGTTGTGCATAACATGTTGATAACTTCATACGGCGTTGAATAAGATGTCCATGATGTTGTTCTCATACCACCATGTTCAGTGTCATCTGACATTTCCCAACCAGTATTACGTAGCGTTTCATTTAAGGCTTGATACGTGCTATACGAACTATATTTCCCAGGTTTAATTGGACGTGATTTATCGATATCTTCTAAATATGATGCATTACTTTCTACATCAGTCGTTCCGTCAAAGTTATCCACAACATGAGAAATAATAAACTCACGATAAATACCATTATTATCTTGTGCAATCAATCGATTACGTTCACGTAAATTTTCGGCACGATCATTCAACATTGTGAAATCAAACGTTTCTGATTTTTCTTCGGCGTTAGTACTCATCACTGCATTTAATAACACGCCATCATCACGACTAATATAATCTATAATTTTGTCGTTAAAATCTAAAATATGGATACCTGTATGTTTCAATTCGTCACCTCCTTATAAATATCTATCTTGCCAATAAACGGTAGTATCAAAAGTTTTTTCTGGATAGATGATACATTCGTTATAACCACTATTGATATTAAAAAAATCACTACCAAACGTTTTTAAATCAAGTGATGGATCTTCATTAATCGTCACAGTTTTATCTTGTGTATTAATGTTAATCACATCACCTTTTTTAATTATCATGTCACGTGCTTTAGGCGGTTTAGGTAATTTCTCATGAGTGTAACTACCTAAAATATATGTTGGCATATGATAATTCGTACCGTTTTTTGCAGTATAAACACTTACGGCCGCGATAGGACGTTGATAAAATTTACCACTGTCTTCCCATTGTTTTTCATTTACATCAACTGGAATAACACGTTTAGGGTATTCGAGCTCTTTATATTTCCATGTTTTGATTTTAAAGGTTGTACCTACACGTTCTAATCGCATGTATATAACGATGTCATCCCATTTATAAAACATAGGAGAGTTCGTATATTCGTATATCTTTTTCTGTTGACCTAACTGGTCAAATAATGTAATTACAATACTACCAATCGCTTGGCTTGCTCTAGCATTTCGGTAGCCGATACTTGCAATTAGGCGATTATCTGTATCGTATAAGTATTGAGCAAAATGTGTAGAACCTTTATTTTTTTGATTCACATGAATTTTACAAGTGGAAACAAAATCTTGTGCAGACTTACCAAAACTATGCTTATACTCTGCGCCATTCCAACCTGATGTAGCCGTAATTGTTTCTTGTTTCAACATAAACGAATCATTCGAACTGCTTAACATCATTCCACCACCAGTTGTCCCACCAGTATAACCATCTATATTAGTGCTTGCTGTTTGCTTAGTCCAACCCGTAAAAGCACGCATTTCGTTATCCCAAAGCGTTGGCGTGTAATCTTCTACTGTTTTATCTAAGTCATCATCGCCAATCATGAAATAATCTTCATCGTTTTTAGTGATCATATAATAACTAGCATTCTGTAATGCAGTAGCTTGTACAATAACTGGACTATCTGCTGTACCTGTACTAACCACACTAACTTGGTCTGAGATAGCCGTGTTCTTTGTACCTTCAACTGCATATTTGTAAGGGTCTGCTAATACAACGTTAATCTTGAATGACCAAAAACCAATACGGTCTTTGTCTAATTCGATGGGTCCTTCTATATATGCATTCCAATACCAATCTTGAGATGTGAACTGTAACTTAACTGGGTCATCATAATTGAAAAATCGTACGACTTCATTTAATACATCGTCTAACTTTTTCATACCGCCATGTGATAAATAATCATTACGTATGATAAGAGGTAATTCAAAACGATATTCTTTTAAATTTCTACTTTTTACAATGCTTCCTGGTCTCCCAGCTATTTCTTCACTTTCAATAGCAAAATTAAAAGAGGGTATTTCAAACCCTCTTTCGACAATCAACCATGGAAGTGTTTTATCATTTACTTTTATTGTATCAAGCATTATCTAACCTCCCACTGGTTTAAAATTTGCTTTTCTTGATTTCTGTCTTTCGTATTTATCTATACCTTTAAAAATTTGTTTTTCGTTTGCAAACTGATCAATGACAGGTTCAAAATCTTTATCTGCAATGTCTTGATTGCTACGTGCAAGTTGCATCAATAGTGAAATCTGTTGTTGTTGTCCCTCAATCATCTTAAGCAACAATTCAGTATCGTTGTTATTAGTTGATACACTCTTACCACTGAATGCACTAGGACGTTTATTACCTTTTGATTTAGAACCTTGAATGTCTTTAGCAGCAAGTGCTAGTAATTTCATAGCGTCAGTACGACGGTTTGGATCAGTTGGTATTACCCACTCTGGGTATCCACCTTCTGCGATGTTGTACCAACCGGAATTTTTGATTAAGCCTCCTGTAGCAAATCTACGATGTCCACTAGGCCCCCAACCTGAACGTCCATAAGGTAAATCTCTACGCCAATTTGAGTTATTGAAGAATGCTAATAATTGATCGTAACCATTTTTAATATTTTTATGACCTCTTACTGCATAACTTCTGAATGTACTAGGCACATATTGAAGTAATCCTTGTGCAGGTGTACCACGTAAGTTGTTTATATCACCAATATTACCTTGAGTAACACCTGCATTAC
Organism: Staphylococcus pasteuri; assembly: GCF_030547725.1. Classification (NCBI taxonomy): domain Bacteria; kingdom Bacillati; phylum Bacillota; class Bacilli; order Caryophanales; family Staphylococcaceae; genus Staphylococcus; species Staphylococcus pasteuri. The sequence continues at coordinate 64,276 of NZ_JAUOQO010000002.1, forward strand.
CATTTGACTCACGTTGAATTTGAGCGATGATACCATTCAATTCTCTTCCTGAAAGGTTTACTTTCATGCGTTTAGCGGCACGTCGAATATCACCTCTCCATTTGGAAGCAGCCTTATTTTGACCTCCACCGCCACCACCATTATGTTTTTTCAACCAACTTGTAGGGTCAAATGCTACACCGTTTCGTTGCATTTCATAGTGTAAATGAAGTCCAGTGGAACTACCTGCACCTGCTCCATCTTCGCCAGGATTACCACCAGAAATACCCAAATAGGTACCTGGTCGCACTTTTTTAGTTCCATTAAACGCTAGTTTATGTAGATGTCCATAAATAGATTTTAAACTACCGTTCGTTATTTCTACGTGGTTTCCAAAACCACCACTCCAACCTCTAAAGGTTTTAGCTGTACCTGACATCGTTGAGTAGACTTTGTCATGTTTATAGTTAATATCTAAACCGTGATGCGGTCGAGGGAATGGATACCCAGCTTTTGCGGCTTCAGCAGCAGTTCTTGCAAATCCAAAGTTGATACCTTTGGATAAGTCAATGTAACCACCGTCGCCCCCACCACTATCTTCTAGCCATTCTCCAATTTTTTTAGTAGCAGCTTCTTTAAGTTTTTTAAACATACCAGTCATCATATTGTATGGTAGTTCGGCGGCCTTACTTATACCGAAACTATCCTTACTAATACCAAAACCTTGAAGGACTTTATTAAGTAATTTCCCTGGATGTTCTATGTAGTCCAACACATCACCAACAGATTTTTTAAGCCAGTCTTTACCTTTACCTGCAGTTTCTAGTGTTTTATCTACAATAGCTTTTCCGCTTTTAACAACCTTACCTGTGATCGCACTGGCTTGTTTACCAACGTTTCCTGCAGTTTTTTTAGCATTTCCTATAACATCACCAACTACATTTTCTCCATGCTTATGTTTTTTAGGTTTTTTACCTCCACCAAGCAAATTGAAACCTGTACCATTTGCAAAACGTGGTAATGTCCCAGTGGAGAATTGATGATTATTTTTTAATAGAGAGTGTGTCTGTTTACCATTTAATACTGAACTACCTTTAGGTAAATAAGTTGTAGTATCTCGATTAGGTGTGATTGCAGTTTTCCCGTTAGGATAGCGAATCATTTCATGACGGAAACCACCTGGACCATTTCCTCGACCTTTATCTCCAACTGTAGCAAGAGTATCTCTGTTTATTTTGCCGTTAGTTACAACATTTTGTGTATGAGTTGAAGTCGTACCAGTGTGAAGTTTAATCGATGGTATTTTAGGCATACTTAATTTTTTACCTACCCAGTTAACACCACTGATCAATTTATTTAATCCACCTTTTACTCCGCTGACCATACCGCCAATATGACCTTTGATTCTACCAATCAATGTTTTTAATCCACTGGCCATATTTCTGAATGTATTTCTAACACTGCTCCATAAACTTTTTGCAAGACCAGTAACAGAGTTTTTTATACCTTTCCATTTAGAAATCGTATCACTTTTCACTCTACTGAATGTGCTACTTGTACCGCTTTTTAAACGGTTCCATGTATTTTTTACGCCACTCCAAAGATTTTTAGCGTAATTCACCACAGAATTTTTGATATTTTTCCAAGTCTTAGTAAGCCAGCCACGTAGTTTACCAAAGATTGCTTTAGTGATATTCCATGTTGATGTAAAGTTGCGTTTAACTCCGTTATATAAACTTTTAGCAAAACTAACCACTTTGTTTTTAATATAACTCCATACTTTAACAGAGAAATTTTTAATATTATTAAATACACGTTTCACAAAGTTCCATGTACCTGTAAACGCACGTTTTACACCATTATAAAGGCCTTTAGCTAAAGCAATAACCTTATTCTTAATATAAGTCCATACTTTGACTGTAAAGTTTCGAATACCAGTAAATATCTTTTTAACTATACCTGATAAACTTGTGAAAGCTCTTTTTACACCTGCACCTAAAGCTTTTGCTAATGCAACGACTTTATTCTTAATGTAATTCCACGCTGCTATAATCCAACTTCTTAAAGCGCCAATGATTTTACGAACACCATTTGAAAGTGCTCTAATTGCTCCAATCACACTGTTTTTTATAGCATTCCATACACGTATAGAAACGCTTTTTATAACGTTCCAAGCGCTTGTAACAAATGCTTTTAAACCACCAATAATGGCTTTTGCTCCTGCAATGAAAGCACGAATGATAGCCAATACACTGTTCTTAATAGAGTTCCATATTGCTATTGAAACAGTTTTAATTGCATTCCATACCGCAGTAATTACGGCTTTCCACATTGCAAAGGACGCTTTCATCATAGTGAACCAAACTCTAATAATCGCCATTACACCATTTTTTATGGCATTCCAAATAGCAATTGATACATACTTAATACCGTTCCACACTGCAGTGATGACTGTCTTCCACATACCGAAATAAATTTTAACGGCAGTAAGCCAACCTTGAATTATTAACATGACCGCAGTCTTGATACCAGTCCATGCGAGAATTGCGCCCATTTTAATAGCATTCCATACTGCAGTGATAACTAGTTTTAATGATTGAATTGGATGTAGTACGGCTATTTTAATAGCATTCCATGCTAATGTGGCTGATGTTTTCATTAATCCCCATATAACCATCGATGCCGTTTTAATTCCATTCCAAATACCGATGATGTAAGGTTTAAGGAATCCAAACACAGATATAGCAGTATTTTTTATGGCATTCCAAGCAGAGATAACGAAATTACGAAAAGTTTCATTGTTTTTCCATAGATATATAATACCTGCGACTAAAGCACTAATAGCAGTAATAACTATACCGATTGGACCTGTCATAAACCTAATAGCTAGACCCAAACCTCGAGTAGTTAATGCTGCCATTTTTGTAGCAATAGAATATTTACCTGTCATTATGGTTGCTAACGAAGTGTTTCTAGCATTTAATATTTGTGCTAATGCAAGAGCTCGTGTAACACCTGTCCAAATAGCCATCGAAGTTTTAGTTACATTTACTATAGCATTATATGCACCTGTTACCAACGATGCGCCACCAACTACTGTTCTATATACTCCCCACATTGGTAGAATTGCAGCTAATGCACCACCGACGGCTGTTAAGACACCTGTCATTAGTCCCATTGTATTGTTAGCCGTAGCACCTTTAGCGATAAACCCTGTCAATGCAGTAGTTATTCTTAACATTACTGCGCCAACTGGTGCCATACCTTTAATTAATCCTACAATAATAGATCCAATATTTTTAAGCAATTGCCAAACAACTGGACCATTCGACTCTAAGTATTTTAAGAAGTTTTTAAAACCTTCTGTGTTTTTTAAGTTCGCCGCCCAATCTTTAAACGATTGTGTCACACCTTGCATGCCTACTAGCACATTATGTGAATGACCACTAAAAGCACTAAATAAACTGATAATTCCACTAAACACATTACCAAAAATTTGACCAACAATTGGCAAGTTCGTTTTAGTGTATTGAATGAATTGAGCTATACCTTTATCTGTACTTGTGCTATTTGCCCAAGCATTAAATTTATTAGCTAGACTTTCAATACCTTTACCTGTCCATGTAAATAATGGTCCAAACTGTGTAAACATGTGGGTGATACCATCTCCCACTTTCATTGCTGCATTTAATAAGTTTTGGAATATCGGCGGACCTATATTATTAATGAGTTTGAATGCATTGTTTGCATTATTAGATGAGTTAACCCAATCACGCATTCTAGCAGATGCTTGAGCTATTTGACTTGTGGTTTTTGAAATGAATGGTGTAAGTCTTGTTAACGCAATCTTAGCGATATTAATACCATTAGCCATAGTATTAAAGATATCTGCTTGATTAGCTTGCACTAAACCTTTCCATTGATTTTGCAAACTATTTAAAACTGACTGGTAATTTCTAACTTCTGCAGTTGCTCTCAATTCACCATCTTCAAGCATTTTCAACGCAGTTGTAGCTTGGCCACTAAATGCAGTTATTGCACCTAGCGCAACACCATAAGCACAACCAAGCCCAATAGCACCACCTGCAGCAGCAGTTGCAGCGCCACCAATACCAGACAACGCACTTACGGCACTTCCCGCTATTGGAATGATGGTACTAATATTTGATATTAAACCACCAAAGCCTATACCATTCACAACATAACCGACGTTTCTAAAGCTATTACCTATTTTATTTATTTTAGCGTTTACTTCTTCCCAACGTTGACTCATAGCTGTTAATGCAGGTCCCATGCCAAAGAATTTCGTTTGTTCTCTATGAAATTCTCGCATTTCTGATGTAGTTTCATCTATTCTATTTTGTAGAACATTGTAAGCCATTGCTTGTTGATAAACTTCTTTTTCAGCTCTGTCTAATTTCACGGGTAGTTGACCAACTTCACGATTTAAACTAGCGTAAGATCGTTCTGCTGCGTTAGCTTCTTTCTTAGCTGTATCCATTGCAGATTTTGCACTTGCCATCGCTTGTTGATTTGCTTTACTAAAATTTTGTAATTCATTCTTAGCGTTGGCCGTTGCTATTTTAGACTCATTTAAATCATGTTTAGCACTATCTACAGATTTTGAAAGACTTACATATTGTGTTTTAGCTTTAGTTAACTGATTGCCTAATGCCGTTAGCTCTTGTTTGCTTGCTTTACCTGACTTACTTAATTCATTGAATTCATTTTGCAAATTGTCGACAGAACTTTTAGCATTTTTCATTTTGGCACTTAATGCTGTAACAGTATTTTGCATTTCTTTCTGTGATACTTGAGCAGACTGAACATTTGCTTTATGTTCTTTCAACTCATTGTTCAACTTGTCATAAGAATCAGCTAAGGTCTCATAACTTTTTTTAGCTTTTTGAGCGTTACGTGCTGATTCTTCAAGCTTATCTGACATGGTTTCTTGTGCACGTCTTAACTGATCTAACTTCTTCTGTGCTTGTTCACTCGCTCTACCTTGTTGAGTAAGTGTTTTGTTAAGTCCTTCAATTTCAGTTTCGTATTTTTCTACTGATTTTTCGGCTTTATCGAAACTTGAAAGGTTCTTTTTCATTTCTGCATCAGTAGTTTGTAACTTACGCTTTAAATTGGCCATACCGCGATCAATATCTGATGTATCTAGGCCTAAATCAATCGTAAAACCTTTAATTTCATCTGCCATTCAACTCACTCTCCTTTCTTTAGAAATAAAAAAAGAGAGCCTAGCTTGAAGCTCTAGGGTCTTTACCTGTTATAGCTCCAATTAGGCTCTCGTTTTTACCAACTTTCTTCGTTTTAGATTTCTTCTTATTATTCATAATGCGAAGTAACTGATAAATATCTGTGTTGTCAATCTCAGGCATTTTCCAACCATTTTCCATCAACTCTTTATAAAGCGTATCAAGATATTCTGATTGTTTTTCATAAGTGAAATCTTCGGGCTTTAAACGAGAGTCATCTATTTCGTTGTCTTTCCCTCGTCACCTAAGATACCGCCTAATTGTTCCATTGCAACCGTGATAACTTCACGTGCATCAATTCCATCTTCAAACTCTTCTGCAGTGAATTGACCATCATATAAGTCATTTGCAATAAAGCTATATAATTTGTCTAGTAAGTTATCGTCAAATTCGCCGCCATCTTGTTCTAATTTTTGGAATTCTTTACCTAAATTGAAACCTTTACGTGCAACACTACCTTTAATAAATGCAGGTGCATGATATTTTTTCACTTCTCCATTTTCATCGTATAATTCAATAAATTTTTTAACTGCCATAATTTATATTCTCCTTTTCATCGGGTTTTCTTTTAGACCGAATAATTAGTTTTTATTTTTGTATACAAAAATAGACGACCGAAGTCGTCTATAAATCAATTATGCTGTTGGTTCAGTTGCTTCTGCATCTGTAGTAGATTCACTTGCAGTACTATCAGAAAATGTTGATGTACTTAAAGGTTCAGCTGTTGTTTGAACCGTATCAAACGTTTTACCGAAGATTGAATTGAAAATCGTGTCACGACCTTCAGTTTTGCCTTGGTCATCGTAAGCCATAACCACTGCTAACTCTTCATCGAATCCATCAACTTTACGTTCCATGAATTGACCTTCGATTTCATCTGAACCGAATTCAACACCATCTTCTTTAGTTTGTCCTTCTTTGTTTGGTCGTGTGAATACACCTTTTGATAATCCAAACCACTCTTGAGAGCCATCTTCCATTGTACGTGGGATAGCTACGGCTGTATAAGTAATACCAGTTGATTTACCAAAGCCATAAACTGATTTATTTGTTTCGTGTTCAATTAATCCTAATAAGTCTTTTTGAACATCAATTGGTAACTTATGGAAAGTTAAAGATAATTGTGTTTCACCTGCTGATTTTGCAATTTCAGCAACCTTGTTAGAACCATAAGCTTTTTCTAATTCTTCACCAAATTCAATAGAAAGCTCTTGAACATAATCAACTTCTTTAATACCTGAAGTTTTAACTGTTCCATCACTTTCTTCTTGTAATACTGCATAGTACATTTTTCCTAAACCTGTAGCGGCATTATATCTACCCATTTAAATATCCTCCTTAAATTTTTGCATTAAAATAGCCCTTCGTTTCTCACGAAAGGCTAATCAATTAAATATTTTTATCTATATGTCTTAAACCATCTATCGTATAAGGATTTCCACGGTAGCGTCGTGCATCCATATACAGTTTTAAATCTGTGTCATATTCATCAGTTTCATCCACTTGTTTAAATCCTATTGACCATAAGGTTTGACGGATCTCTTCTTGTAGAAGTTTAACCACATCATAATTAGGACCACGAACATCAATTTGATATAGATATTCGGTTGTTAAATTATTATCACTTGCGTAGGTTTCGGGTTGTGGGGAGACAAGAGGGTCAATCAATATATAATGATTCGACCTATCTGCCGTCTCGTCATATGTGTAAGCTCGAATTCGACCTGTACAATGTTGAGCAATTGTTGCGTTGTTCAATAGATATTTTTTTAAAGTTTTCAACATATCAAACATTTACAAGTCTCCTTCCAATGATTGCTTTATAATTTCTCTGAATGGTCGTTCAGTCATAAACATTGTTCTAGCAATTGCACCTTTACCTCTTGGGTTTGGGTTTTTAATTGTTCCCCATTCGTTTAAATGTATAATCGCATAGCGGTTCATTGAACCATGCCAGTGAACTTTAACCATTCTTGTTTTCCCGTGAACATAATAAGGGTCAGTAACTGAAACTTCATGAATACTTGCTCCTGTATCACGGAACACTTCAAAATTCGCTTTCAACACATTTACAAAGTATTTAGAGCCTTTGTTCAATGCTTTATCTTGAGCTTTAAGCATTTGGGCTTCTCCGTACTTTTCGCCAATCTGCCTAAGCATTTGGTGAACACCTTTAACGTCTACGCTCATTCTGAAATCTTCCCAATAATCTTAATGTTCCTATGGTTATCTGTATCATCAAAGACTTGTTGAATATTGTATTTTTTATTCCTATATTGCGGTAGTTGAATTTCAAAATACATATCATCAGTAATTTCTATATTAATAGGATGATACGTAACCATAGTTAAACTAGCTTGATTGTTCGTCATGTCCAAATCTTTCTTTGATGGTTGATAAACATTAGCAAAACACTTAAAAACGACCTCTTCCACAGTTTCACCAGGAAAAAAGTCGTCTGTCGGTGTTGCTTTATAAAATGCAACTGGCGTTCTCATGTCGCCACCAGTCACAAATTCATTACGTTGTAGTGCCATCATCTGACACCTCCATGTTCATGATTTGGAATTGAACAATACTAGATAAAAAATTATTGTGGAATTCCTCTAGTTTATCGTTGAATACATATCTTGTACGTTCATAAACTAATTCACGACCTAATGAGCATTGTTCCATATCGAAGTCCCCACATTTTGCTTTAATATCTTCATAAGACATCCCTAAATCGTTTTTAATACGATCATCTTCGATATCATAAAAAATTCTATTACGATTTTTGAATTCTTCCACATGCGTATCAGTAATCATTTAAATCACTTCGATTCTCTAACTCGTTCTAAGAAAGGTCCTTTAAAACCATTCGCAGACAAAGTTTTTTCAACTTCATCTGCACGTTTCACTGTCATTTCTACTTTGTCTCCTGCTTTAAGAGACTTTGCTAATTGCTTATCGTTGTAGTTTTTTAACACTTTATAATTGGCCATTATATACACCTCCTATGCTGTCGGCTCAGTTGCTGCAGCGTCAGTTGATGTAGGCGCGCCGAATGAACTGAAATCAACATCATATACAAATGAAGTTTTGTTATCATCGGGTTCTGCATATAAGAACTGTTTCGCCGTATACAAGTCCATATCTTCTAATGCTAATGTTTGGTCGAACTCACGAACGATTACTTCACTACCAGCATAGAAGTTATAACGTGTTTTATCGAATGCTACTGCTTTACCTTGAGGTACAAATTCAGATTGCTCGAACGTCACGTTAAATGGTACCGGACTTACAAATTGGCCATTGTGTAATTGCATGAATGCAATACCAGTGTAGATATAGTCTGCAGGGTTTAACGCAATAACAACGTTATTTAATACGCTAGCACCTTTAGAACGTTTAACATTACCGTCTTTATCATAGTATTCTTTAATTGATAAGTTTTTGATAATGTTACCAATTTCTTTAATTGATGTTTCTGCATCAGCTAATGTTAATGTTCCTGCAGAAGTTTTTTCTGATACCGCACCGTTTGTACGATTAATTTCATTCATTAATCCTACTGGTTGGTTTTTAGCAGCACCTAAACCTTGAATAGCAGTTTTTTCAATTGCTACTGCGAAAGCTTCTTTGATTTGTGCACGTACATAACGGTCAACCCATTGCACACCTGCATCTTTTAAATCTTTTGGTACTACAACAAATGCAGTTGCTTTACCTAATGTAACGTCTTGTTCAAAGAATGAAGCCTCTAGTTGACCTTTAATTTCTGAGAACACTGGACCCCAAACAACTTGACCTTCTGGCACTGAACGAATCACACGTGCACGTAATCCAGCACGTTGAATTGTGATATGTTTCAATAATGGGTGTTCAGTTTCAATATCTTCAAAGATACGATCAACAACTGTTTCAGGTAATAATTCTCCATCTTTCCAGTTAGTATCAGTATTTACATGGTCTTCTGAAACTAATGCGTTGTAGAATTTCTTTTCTTCGTTAGTTAAACGGTTAACATTACGCGCATTTAATACTGCGTTGTCACCTTGTTCTTGTTTCATGTCTTTACGAATAGCGTTTGCTAATTCTTCAGAATAAGCATTCATATATTCTGTGTATTTTTCTTTCACTTCTTCATCAGAAGCTTTAGAACTCATATTCGAAAACTCTTTTAATAATTGTTGAGAGTTTTGAAACTCTTCTCGATTTTCTAAGTCAATTGCCATAATTAAATTCTCCTTTATTATTTAATATTCATATTGAATAAACGTGCAAAACTGTTTTCTGCAGGTTTACTTTCCGTTTGTTTATTCGGTTCGTCTGAACCTTTGTCATTACCTTTTTTAACTTCAGCTAAAATTTCTTCTAATTTGTCCATTACATCTTCAACAGTGATATCATTTGTTTCTTTTGGTTGTTGATTAGGATCTTCGTTATGGTATCTAGCCATGAATTTGTCACCTCCCAAGATTGTTGATGTGGTTGCAGCTGCAACTCTTGAGTTCTCAGTAATATTGTCGATTAAACCTAATTTTTTAGCCTCTTTAGCAGTTAGCCATGTTTCTTCATCCATATAGTCTTGAAGAATCGCATGGTCTATGTCAGGGTTTTTATCGACATAACTGTTAAATACAACACTGTTAATGCGTTCTAAATCTTCCGCTTGCTTTTTAAAACTTCTTGAATCACCTTCACCAATCGTCCAAGCATTATGTACCATTAACATGGCGTTACCCGGCATATTAATGGTGTCGCCTGCCATTGCAATCACAGAAGCAATACTTGCAGCAAGGCCATCAACATTAACTGTGATGTGAGCATCAAAACGTTTTAACATGTTGTAAATCGTTACACCACTGAAAACATCGCCACCATTACTATTAATATTCACAATGACTTCATCAACATCTCCCATAGCTTTTAATTGATCACGCACATATTGTGGACTAATTGTCATACCTTCAATTGTTGCGCTATCAATCAATCCGTAGATGTCGATTTCGTTATTCGCCATTTATATCACCTCCTTCATTACCTGTAGATTCTTCATCTACAGTTTGATAGTTTTTAGTGATAATAAACTTCTGCATATCTTCACTTCCGATAGGCTCAAAACCTGTAAGCACTCGAATTTCATCTCTATTGAAAGAACCACTTGCAATGAGTTTGTCTACTGCTTCACTCACTTCAAGTGGTCCTTTTTGGTCGATACTTATAGCTTTAATTCTTTTACCTTCTTTATATCCTCGTTCGCTAAACAATTTAGCATTCAATTCATCGGTTATTTTTTCAATAATCGGTTTGATACAGAACTTCATATAATTATCAGTCATTGCTTCTATATCTGCCGTATCTCCATTAATCAATCCAACTGGTATTCCTAAGTTTCTAGCAACATAACTTAGTAACTGGTTAGGTACTTTAGCCATATCATCGATTTGTGATGTGTTTTTTGTATTACTAGATGTATGTTCTTCATACTTATAACCTTTTTGAACTGGAACAATAGCTATGTCATTATTTTCAAATGCTTTATATGCATTATTAATAAATCTCTGCATGTCCTCATTGCTTGCATTGGTTAATGGTGTATTAGCCTCCATTCCTAAGGTAGCTCTAATTTGGTTACTCATTAAATTAGACTTAATCATTCGACCAAAGATATCACCATAATCATTAAACAAGCCATATAACATATTTGTAATTGCTTCATTGTTGTATTCAAGGTATATCACTTCACTCATTCTAAATGAACGTTCAAACTCGAACTCACGTACTATGACGTGGTCAAATATATCATCATAGAGTGCGTATTCCTCTCTCACAAAGTCATCTGCAATAACTAAATCCTTTGAATCAGTAACAACAATTAACACTTCATTATCATAAATCAACTTTCGTATTACCTTTTGCCAAAATGTTGCAGCACTTTCATCAGTATTTGGCCTAACATTCAATTTATAGTGCGTTGTCGAAGATGTATCTTTACTTTCACTATCAATAATTTCAAATTTAGTTTGACTAATTGTTCTAGCTATATGATTTATACACGTATCTAATGCCCACTTTTTTATGTAAGCTTTGTGTGACGTCTCATGTAACAATTCAAAATCATAACTAAATTCGATTGCTTCATTCCTGCCCATAATTCTGTCGAATATACTCAAAATCCCACCTCCTAAAAGCTAATATCTGCCATGATAAACGGTTGATCATACTCTAATATCTCATCTGCACGATAAAGTGCGTGTAACATGGCATGGAAACCATCAGTTTTACGTCTAACTTCATCTTTTTTGATGTATTTCTTACTACCATCTGGCTGCATTTTGACTGCCACATTGTTTGTGAACCATCTCATCAATGGATTGTCCCCAAAGGTAATTTGTTTCTTAGCAAACATGGTGTCAATTCTAGGTGCGAGCAAACCATGTATAGCAGTTGGATTTTTAATCACTTCTAATGGAATCCCTGCCTCTTCAAATGGTCGTCTAACAATATCTGTTCTGAAGTTATCTGATATGACTTTCGTTAAATTGTATTTACTTTGTTGTTGTAAAAACCAATTAACAATGTATGAAATATCAATGACGTCATCATCAACGATTGTTAATAAACCATCATCTGCCCATTGCTCAATCGGAGGCTCAAGATGTATTGTTTCTAAAAATTCACGTCTGATAAACGAATGTGTTAACCAGTAATACTCGTCATTATCTCTAAACAATAAGCCCACACTGGCAAAATCTCGAACTAACGCGTAGTCGAGACCTCCAATGCAGGCTTTATTTTCGAGATTAGGTAAAGGTTTATTCGTAGCTTTGATTTCTTCCCATGGCGCAACAACTTTTTCTTCATCGACTTCAGGTAAGTTCATACGTTTTGTCATGAATTCTGGTTTATTTGAGCGATTGATATGCAAAACATTATATTCTTCTTTAATTTTTCTTTTTAAATTCTTTGCATATCCTGTTAATGGTGGGTGTAGCATTGGGTTAGCTTTTTCCCACATCGTTTCATCATCAACTTCTTTAGGATCATCAAGTTTACAATAAAATGGGAAAATCCTATCTTCTGTATTCTTGCCTTCCAACACTTCTAAGATTCTATCTTTCATGTCATCCATAAAGCCTTCACGGACAAAACCGTCAGTTGAAATGTAAAACGTTCTGTCATGCAGCACTTTTCCTAAACCACCACGTTTGACGTTTACCATATCCGCTGTTTCATAAATAGCAATTTCATCAAAGATTACACAACCTTCACGACCACCATCTTTAGTTTTAGTATTAGAAGTGTTATATCTAATAATTGAACCAGTAGAACGGTTTTTAATTTCCGTTTTACTTACTTCATAAGGTGCTTTAGGTCGTTCTCCTGTTTTATTGCGCTTATTTTCTAATAAAACGTCGTATATCTCATTGAATGATGTTTTTGCTTGTTCTTCGCTGTTCGCAACTATTGAAATATCGTATTTTTTAATACCATGTATTGGTGTAGTAAAGAAATCACTTATTGCACTTATAAAACCATTCTTACCTGCACCTCTGCCCATAAATAAAGCGAATTCTGTGAAGTATGGGGTATCTAACTCTTCATCCATTAACAATAAAAAAGCAATGATGAATTTCTGAAACGGTTGTACTGGAAAGTACCATTTATTGATAAATTTGATACACTTATCTATCTTTTCATCATCAAAGTAGATATTATCTTTCACTAAAACATGATTTTCTAAATAGTTAATCAGATCAATACGTTCTTGATTTAAAATGATTTTACCGTCACACCATTGTTGAATGTATTCATCTACATATTTGTTACGAATCATACATAATCATCTACTGGTTCATCAGTTTCAACTGGTTTAGCATCTTTAGGTAATAAATCGGTTAATTGTTTCATCACACGTTGATAAGATTGGTCACGTGTATTGTACAAACGAGCAATTGGTCGTTCACGCTCATAGGCAGGTACATTTTGAGATTGTTGGAACATGTCGTATTCGCCATTCTCTTGAATATCTTCCCACATATAGTTCAACATCACTCGCATACGTGCTGCTTGAATGATAAGACCTTGAACTACATTCTGTTTTTCTTGTGGGATATCTTTGAAGATGGCATGTAACCTTTTTTCTTCTTTATCGACTAACTTTTCACGTTCTTTGCGTTGTTTTGCAGTTAATTGCATTTAATTCACTCCTTTCTATTTTATTGGGCGGGGTTAGGGTTACATATGAAAGAATTATGAAAACTTGCAAAATCGAGCCCTCACGCCGTTCTCCCTGAAATAAAATTTTGTTCATTTGTTTTAATGGGGGGCGGTAATTATACATGTTCTAAATAATCTTTATAAGTTCTTTTAGTTCTTATTTGATATAAAGTACTTCTTGAAATATTAAATCGATTACAAACTTCTTTTATATTTTTATTACTTCGATAATAGTTGTAAATATTAATAACTTTTTCTTTTGATAAAGGTCTGAAATTAATATTTTCCTTCAAAGCATGATTATTATTTTCTTCACCTGTAACCCACTCTAAGTTTTCTACATTGTTGTTAAATTTATTTCCATCAATATGATTAACTTCTTCTTTATTTAGTGGATTATCAATAAAATAAAGAGCAACGAGTCTGTGAACTCGATGCCCTTTTCCATTGAAAGAAACTCTTTTATATCTACCATCATGTATCCATTGTGCCAATATTCTATTGGTATGTTTGTTACGAACGTTACCTTTACTTGATACTTGGTAATTTGTTTCGCCTACATCCTTCCACACTTCTACCATCTTTCATCTCTCCATTTAATTTCTTTTGGTTTGAATTGATTTCCACCATATTGAAATCGTTGATGTCTTTTGTTGTGACAAGCTCGGCACAACGTTCTTAAATTATCAGGTTCCAATTTCAAATCCGGCCTATCCTGTAACTCTTCTATGTGATCTATTTCAAGCTTATCTGTCGTTACTCTACCTTCTTCACGACACCAAGTGCATTCGTAATTATCGCGCTTTAAAACTTGTTGTCTAACATCTTCCCAAGATTTACTATTGTAGAATCGTTTACGTTCTTTGTATTCATTGTAATCTTCCATAGTTAAACCTCTTATATAACAAAGAAAGACACACCACTATGTGATGTGCCTCATGTATTCGTATCGTATGACTCTAGTATAATGTTATTGATATGACTAATGCACACATGGTTCGATTGGTTCGATGTGTTCGATTGGTTCGATTAATCATATGTGGTACGCACTTTTAGTGTACCTCTTAATCATATAAGGATACTACCTTTTGTACGACCCTTTAATCATAGTAACCTTGTTGTGCATCCATGTATACATTGACTATCTCATTAACACATCCATAGAATGTAGACTTGCTCTTTATCTCCATGAGTTCCATGATAGTCTTATGCTTGATACCTATCTTAATCAATTGTAGTATGTGATAGTTCATATCATCTGTTACATATTCCTCGTACTTATCAATGAACTGTAGCTTGTTGAGTAGCTTTACATTACGTCGATAATCTCTATTCCTATCTAACACTTTGACTAATACCTTATCACCTGTACCACCTTTAGCTTTAGGCATTACTGCTTCTATACCATACTGTGCAGTAGATGTACTATCTGCATCATATACCTGTGCTTCAATAATATTACGCATCCACTTATAATTGTCTATCATGTTTCTTACTTCGTCACGTGTATACATCTACTACCTCCGTTACCTACATTTAGTACCAGGTACTAATAATAGTATAAATTATAAAGGTACTAGAGTAAATTAGTACCTTTACCTTAAATATATATATAATTAATTTTAAACTCTTTGCATTCTTCCATAGCAATCCTTTTTCAGTTTGACAAAAGAATTGTTATCCATTTGACTTTGTACATACTCTGAACGCCCATGTAATTGTCTTACTTTATATAGCCATGGTTTCTTTAGAGTATTTCGTGTGTCGTTACTTTTATCATTTTTATTAGCAATTTCTAAATTTTTTAAAGATTTATACTCAGCATATTGAGTACGGCTCATACCTTTAGGTACGTTAAACACTTCTTCTTCAGTCCAATTATCCCTTATTCTGTTACTAACAATACCATGATCTAAAGCATTATCTTGCATCTTTTGTAGTTCCAAGTTAGTTAGCTCTCTTTTTTCATTTTTAACTTTAATGGTAGTCTTTAACATTTAAAACATCTCCAGATTGTTTGTATAGTGTTTTTCATTTTATATCAAATCATAGTATTGAGCTACCCTACTTTTTAAAAAATTATTAATTTTTATTAAACTTGTTAGCTACCTTTTCCATTTCCTCTTGTAACTCTCTAATCCCTTCTTCACCATTATCTTTAACAAAACGAGTAAATAAGTATACGTTAGTGTATCTCAAACCGTTGTTTTCATTACGTAACATACCATTATTTCCAACAAGGAATAATATAATAACTGCAAGTATGATTGATATGATTATCCACATTAGTTACTCACCTCATCGTTTAAATGGATATGATCATGTTGGTTAAAGTCTTGTGGTGGTTTATCAACTTCATCTTCTCTATATCTGTAATGTTCAATTACTGCATTAGTCAAATACTTACCTAGCTCATACATTGCTAATGTGAATAATAGTTTTAGAATGTGTTTAATCATTGTTTGCCTCCAATAAATTTATAATTCGATCTAGCTTTTTAGCGTTATTATCAGTCTTGTTGAAAACTCTATTTAATTTGGCGTCAATTTGAAAGTTATTGTTTTCATCAGCGTCTAACGTTCCTAATTCTGCTAATGCTAACACTGAATTTTCATCAGTCATTCCATATTTTCTAAATATATCCAACATTGCTTTTGTTTGAGGATTACTCTCATACATCTTTTTATTGAAGTTAAATAACATATCATTTTTGAATAAATCTTCTAAATCTTTGTTTGGATCATTACTCATTGTCTGCCTCCTCATATTTTTTCAACGCCTCTTCCTTACTCTCTGCCTCAACCACCGTAAATGTTTGATTATCTCTCGACTGTGTAACGTGGTTGTGTTTGCGTCCTGTTGAATCTGTGAATGTTGTGATTAAATATTGTGTCATTAATGTTCTACCACTGGATAATGAACGTCTTTAATTTTTAATGAGCAAACACTGTAATAAAAGTCACCATTACCTGCATCCGCATAACATTCACCTTGTGCAATCGGATTTTGATTATGATACAGAACTACAGTAGCAAGACTTTCACTTTCTTCATATGGATAATCCTCAAATTGAGGACGTGTAATTTCGTCTTCTATTTTCACGTTAGTAATAACTGCGTCTAGCTTTACATTCGTCCATGTTCCCCCAGCTTGTGCACAGCAGTCTTGTTCACTTTCAACTATTTCAATTACTGTTCCATCATCTAGCGTTAATGTTTCATCGGTCCAAGCAGTTACTTTTTTATATAATATTTGTTCTTTTATTTCTTCAAAGTTTTTGTAATTAATACCGTACATTCCCACTCACTCCTTACTAACCATTTTAATTTTCTCTATAAAAATAAATGCTAATATCACAATATAGGCAGAAGTCATATGATATTTTTCTGCAAACGCAACAGTAATCAAAAGAATGATAAACATTATTAGTTTATATATATTCAATTTGAAATCATTCTTTTTATCAGTTTCCAAATACTTATCGAATACAAAACTGAAAATCCCATATGACAATCCTCCCAAAACTATAATGAATATATGATTCACTTCCCCAGCACCTCGCTTAATCTTTCTTCTTAAATTTCAAAGTCACTACATCTCTAAAATGTTCATTTCGTGTATGTGTTTCCGAAAGTTTATATTTAGTAACCATTTCAATAACTTCATAATCTATAAGATTCAAATGAGAAATGTGTATATTAGTTTCATCTTTGCCCTCAAATAATCTTCTCAATATTTTGATTGTTGGGTGTTCAAAATTCACTTCCCCAGCACCTCCCGAATTTTAGTCAGAATATCTTTATCTTTCGATGTCTTCTGATTTGATGAAGCTCCCGTCTTTTGACATGACTCCTGTTCTGTCTTTAATCTCTCCATAAGCTTGTTCTAAACACTCCCGTAACGTCATATTATTTTGTTGTGCCAATATCACTAAAGTAACAACAACGTCTCCTATACCGTCTCTAAGAGCGTCTGTGTTGTCTCTGCATAGTGCAGCAGCAACCTCACCCATTTCTTCGCTTGATTTAGCATACTGTGTAAAGCTATTACCTTTATCAAGTCCTTTATCGATACTCCATTGTTCTACTGCTTTTACTAATTGATCTAATTGATTAGTCATTAATTTTCCTCCTGGTATTTAATTAAAATGTATGATCGTTCTCTATTGTTTGCGTTCTCAAAATGATTAACTGAATAACCTAACACTTGTGTATTTGGATATTTCAATAGGTGATGTTCTAATTGTTCTGTTGCTGGTCTGTTATCGTCGTCATCAAAATCTCTGAACTCTTTAATTTTCCACATCACTACCACGCTCCAATATCAAAATTTCTCTTTCAATTTCTTTATATTCTTTTAATAGAATTTCGATATTTTCTATTTGTTTAGTATCTAACGTGTATCGTTGTCTCACTTTTAATACACTTATTTTTTCTGCTATGAAATTTAAAATTGTTTCATAATTACTTACCTTCTCATAAACCTTGCTTATCTCACTCAACAACTCATCTGTATCATTGCCATTAAATGCCCCTGCACTAATAACAGCTTGTTCAATCTGTTCACGGTTAGTCATCACTCTTCACGCTCCATAAAGATGTTATTGTTCAATTCCATTCCGACATCAACCTTTTTACTGCCTTTACCGAATTCTTTTTTTAAATCTTCCTCTACACTCTTACAGTAGTTGTCCCATGCCTTTGCTTTTTTCTCTGCTTCTCCAATACGCTCACGCAACGTCTTAATATCCTCTAACATTGCGTCGTAGCTTTCTTGTGATAATGTTACTGGCATTCCACTCACTCCTAAAATAAAATTAATTGCTTATCTTTTTCCAAACTTAATCCGTACTGCTTAATGTGCTCGTTAAACTCCTGCTCACTGTTAAACGTCAACTTGATACCTGACCACTTCGTCTTGTGATGACCGTGTAGGTAATACACACCATTCACTATGTGCATATGCGCCACTCTTTTATCATCTTGATACAAGTAACGTTTAGTGCCAAAGTATTGATTGAGGAATGCTTTTTTACTCATCTCATACACTCCCTATTACTTTTGATGTGTTCTCCTTTTACTTTCATTGTGACTTTGCTTCCAACCACCTTAACCACAAAACCTTGCACGCCTTTCTTACGTAACTCACTTTGTATCTGAGTTGGTGTCTTACCTGCAGTATCGTATTTATAACGTTGGTTGATCGTTGAGGATAGTTCTAATGTGTTAGTTGTCATTGTGCTGCCTCTCTTTCGACTTCTTCGATAGGTACCTTAACTGCTATTGTGTAGCCACCCTTTTCGTCAGCTCGCTTAACATATCTATCTAACGCAAGACGATTAATACTTTCAGGTTGTACCTTTAAAAATTTTGCGCACTCTTCACGTGTTCCGTGTGTTAACATTTCATCGTCGTGATATATGACAAAATCGTATCTAGCTTTGTTCGGCATCGTTTTTCTCTAACTTTTCTATTAATCTACCTGCATAGTCATACGCTTTTTTGATATCTTCTTTTTCATTGTCTTTTCTGCCACTACGCACAGGGTATTTAATCATATTGCCCTTCATATAGCCTTTGAATTCTTCAAATGAAAGTTGTTGATATAAGAATTCGATCACGTCTATCCCGTCACTACCTTGATAATGTTTCGGTGTACGATTAGATACATCTATTGATTCATCTAACTTCTGTGTAAATGGTAAGTCCACAACAACAAAATCGTCATTATCAGTTAGTCTGTAGGTTTGTCCATTATGCATAATCAAGTCGGTGAAATCCTCACCAGTCACTAAATTTTTGCAACGTTGAGTATACTTACCATATTGCGACTGTCCATTATATCCTATGAACTGCACCCAATCGTTAGACTTTAAGTCTTTAATTTTCATATCTCTATCCCCTTTGCACTCTGCCGTAGCAGTCTGTTTTAATTTTCGCGGTTAAATTCTTTGCAACTAGATTCTCAAAATACTTACTACGCACTCTATGTTTATCTAACAAAGCTTTTCGTTCCATATCTTTCTGACGCGCTTTTACTTTTCTTCGTTGTTCGGTTAACATGTCTTGTTCATGCTGCGCTTTATATTTATTCGCTAATGCTTTCTCTCTGTTATATTCATCTCTAGTCATTCCTAACGCTGCGTCAACGGCGTCTTCCAAATTCCAACCTAACGCTATTCTTGAGCGAACGTTTTTTCTTTCTAATTTGTTGGTTTCCATTTTTTTCAAATGTCTTTCGTTTATTTCATAAACTCTACCGTCAACTATCATCTTGTCTGGTTTCTTGTTCATTTACTCCACCCTCTAAAATTCTTGTATAGATACATCAGTTATTCTGTGATAGTCCTGAAAAATGTCTGTCGGACTATCTTGAATATCTTTGATTAATTGTTCTCTGTTATTTGTTTCTTCTTGTATAATCACTTTGATTGTGACTTCTGCATTTACTGTTTCTTCTGGCATTTAATCCACTTCCTTTATGACCATGACGATTTTCGATTCTTCGCCATACATCTTAAAACTATCTATATGCACAACTTGGTTATCATCGTTCCAAATATGCTCATTTGCAGCGTCCAATACTGTTTTGATCAAGTTATCTACATCTGGTTTAGTTCTCTTATATGTGCCTATCGCGATTAACTTTTGTTTCTTAGACCAGCTTTTAGGTGGCTCAAAGTAAAAGTACAATGACACTTTCAACTTCTTATCTGTTAATAGTTTTGGCATTTGCTCCTGTATATACGTCTTATGCTTTGTATATGACGTTGGCATGTATGTTTGAACAAATCTGCCTGTATTACGAAAGCGTGGACGTGGCGAACCGATAGGTTTCTTGTATGTCTCGTTAAATTTAATTTCTATTTCCATGTGCCACCTCTATAAAAATTCAAATAAGTTTGCTTGTAGTCCTAATTCTTTTTCGTATTTAAGGTCATGCACGCCCTTAAAACGTTTTAGCTCACTATCTGTCATAATTTTCTTGTCGTCGCTAAAATGAGCGCCTGTAAGCGAGTAAACCTCATTTACATCATCTTCATACTTGATGACCTTAATGTCTTCTGTGCCATCTTCTCTATATAGGTAATACCTTTCGATAATTCCCATCTTTATCCCTCCATTTTGTCTCATTCATGATTAGCTCCTGGACGTCTTCATATTCATCAAACGGGGATATTGTTCCATTTCCTAGCAATCTTTTGACTGCCCAGCCCGATTCGATAATTGTTTTAGCTATGAATGGGTCGTTTTGATAATCTTCTCGGTACATAACGCCTAGTAATTTTTGATATTCAACTACTTTCATGTGAAAAACCTCTGCGTTTTCTTGTAGTATTCAAATTCAATTACACCGGTTTCACCGTCTTTATTTTTAGCGATGTTACATTCAACAATGGATTTACCCGAAATATCTTCATCATCTCGGTTGTAATAATCATCACGGTATAACAACATAGCTAAACTTGCGTCTGCCTCAATACCGCCTGCCTCTTTCATGTCTGAAAGCATTGGTCGTTTGTCGTTTCTCGTTTCTACACCACGACTTAACTGAGATAACAAGACAATGATTGCACCAGTTTCGTTAGCTATTATCTTTAAATCGCGTGAAATTTTCTCGATACCGTTACGACGATCTAACTTGCTATCCGTTTGCATGAGTTGTAGGTAATCGATGAATATAACTTGTTGCACATCTTTATTTTTCATCGCTTGTTTACGTACATCGTGTGTCGTGATATTGCTTTTGTCGTGAATATCTATATCAAGTTTGAGTATTTTATCTGTTGCAGTAGTCAATCGTGTTAACTCATCGGGGTCAAGGTCTTTAATCTCCTTGATACGAGTTAACTCGATACCAGTTTCAGTCGATAACATACGTTTTAATACAGACACGCCAGTTGTTTCTAAACTAAAGAATGACGTTTTATATCCTTGAGACGCTATATTAAGCAACATATTAAGCGCAAAACCTGTTTTTCCTACTGACGGTCTCGCAGCAACTACAATCAACTGTGTAGGCTCTAAACCACCTATTTTGTAGTCCATTAACTTGTAACCTGTGTTGATTTGTTGTTTAGGTTCTTCGCTATATAGTTCTTCGACAAAATGGTCTACAATTTTCTTTGTTCCACTATCATCAGTAGCACTAATCAAACTGACCTTTTGTAGTTTGTTAAGCATCTCATCGAAGTTGTGCATGCTTGGTTCAGAATTGAATTCTTCTAGTACATTTTGTGTTTGATCTATTTGATAAAGGTTTAATAAATCTTGCTGATATCTTTCAAAAAATCCGTAACCTATAAATTTTGAGTTATATAATTTTGATATTGTCTCGAAATCAAGAAACGATTTATCTTTGGTAGTCTTTAGATAAATTTCGTTGTGGTCGACCTTGCCTACATCAAACACATACTCTATAAATGACTTCATACCATGATGAGTGAACATTTCAGGTTTAACTCGTAACTTTTCTACAAGTTCTGGTTTTTGAAGTAAGCTAGCGACGATGGTACTTTCAATTTCTTGTCGTTCATTCATCGTTACTCACCTCAAACTCATTCAACTTCTTTCTGAAGTCATCCAGTATCTTTTTACGACGTGCTACATATTCCGGGTCATTCTTCATTCTCCAACGATGTTTCGCAGTCTTTTCATCAACTGGTTCTTCTTTAACTGTCTTAGGTTGTTTTTTTAATATATGTGGTAATTTAGGAGGATACGTATTACCATCTTTGATGTAACGTTTAGCCATTTGTAACGACGGTTCATAATCTCCGTCTTCTACTAGAAAATTAATCCATGTTTTAGCTTTACTTTCACTTTTGTTAAACCCCATATCATATACATCTTCTAATAGTTTCAATATGGCCGCTGCCTCTTTTGTAGTCATTGGCAATTGCTATCCCTCCTTTATTAATTTGTCTAAAAAGTTTTCTTCGTCTTCTTTTTGTTTAATGGTTTGGTTCAAGTATTTATCAAAGTTACTTTTTCTAAATAACGTTGATGGCTGTAAATAATCTTTCATAGAATCAACATTGATCCATTCACTTACTTTGTTATCTATCACTTTTAAGAAATCTTCTTTTGAGTATCCCTCATTAAATCTAGCTTTGATTAGTTCTTGATTTGCTTTAGCTCTAAAATTAAATTTCTTGCCTGTATATCTATTTAGATATTCAATAATCTCTTTGTATGTGAAGTGGTCGACTCTATTATTGTTATTCTTAATACTGTTATTCTTAATACTGTTATTCTTAGTACCTACGTTTTCTACCGGTAAGTTTCTTTCCGGTAAGTTTTGTACCGGTACAAAATGACTTGATACGGAATTGTGGTTAATGGTATATATATTCTTACTAAAACCGTTGTCTGTTCTTTCTCTATCAACAAAAAGATATCCGTTATCTTCTAACTGCTTTCTATATTTTTGAAATCGTTTTTCACTTATTTTAAGTTCGTGGCATATTAGACTAACGCTAGGAAATGCTGTTTCATTAGATCCAGCATACGATGATAAATAGCTATATAATGCCTTCGCCTCTATATCAAGGTTTGTATCTTTCATAACGTTTTTAAAAACTAAACCGTATCCGGTCAGATTGCTTTTTAATTTATTTGCCATTCTTTTCTCCTTTCAACATTCGGTTGAGCTTTTCGTCCACATCGACCCAACTGTCATGTAATTTGTATTTCTCGTTGAAACTGTCTATACCTATTTGATGCTGTTCTCTGTGGTGACTTGGGCATAGCGCTAATACTTGATTGCCTATATGATTAATCTTGCGTCTGTTACGTCCTCGTCCTACTGCGTGATAATGTACAAGTTCAGCATTTGATTTTTGGCATATCACACAATGTCTATTCACTGTCGACCAATAAAGATAAGATCTATCATTCTTAAGTAAGTCGCTCGTTTTATAGCTAAGAGGTATATCGTTATAAAACATCCAGTCCAACGTTACTTCTATAACTTGGCTTGCTTGTGTACGTGTGCAATCACTTAATGAAATACCCTTATCGTAGCCATAAAGGACACAAACGTAATCCATGAACAAATACCTCATATAGTCTCTAGGTTGTCCTGTGTGAGCCTCTATATCGTTACAGAGTGCAAATATCTTTCTGCGTTGTTTATCTGTGATTTTGAACGGGTCTACGACCTGCACATCAACTTCTACTTCTAAACCGTTATCGAGTAGTAATGTTTCTTTGTTTCCTAGCTCCACACCCTCGATGACAACGGTTGTCGTGCCGTCATCTTGAGTGATGTAATTTTTAATTTGAGCCATCCAATCAGTCCTTAAAACGGTAACGGATCATTAGAGATATCTGCACCATTACCAAAAGGATTATTACCACTTTGAGCTTGACCATTTTGTTGTTGTGGTTGGTTATTAGATTGGTTATTACCTTTGCTATCCATGAATTCTATTCTGTTAGCATTTACTCTTACTACTGAACGGTTATTGCCCTCTTTGTCAGTGAAACGATCTTGTTTGAGCGTTCCCTCAACTCCAATTTTGCTACCTTTACCACAATAGTTATTGAGTAGTTCAGCAGTTCTGCCAAACGCTACTACATCGAAAAATGAAGTGTCATCTTTCTTAAATGGATTATCTACTGCCATTGAAAAGTTAGTGACTTGTGTTTGTCCTGCTTGTTTAAGTTCCAAATCTTTTGTTATCCGTCCTGTGATTACTACAATGTTAGTCATTTGAATTCTCCTCTTTATCTAATTGTTTTAGTCCTGCCTCTAATTTTTGATGTGCTATTGCAATTTCTTTTTGATTTACTTTGTTTATGTTACTAATGCCTAGCCAACGCATTGTTTTATCAAGTGTTGCGTCTCTACCTTTTTCTTGTGATAAGGTTACAAATTGATTAATTTTATCCTCTAACTCAGTAATTGCATTGTCGCTTGCACTTGGTACTTCTTCACCGTTATAGATATAAAGACCTAATCCGTGAAGTGCTGCAGCTTTCACGAAACAACGCTTTTGAGCTTTGTTTATATCAAATGTTGTTGCGTTACCTTTAGGTAGTGACTTATTTTTGAAGTCCAATACTGGTAACCACTCTGTTTCAGTCTGACCTTTAACAGTCACTGACACTTGTACAAAATAACCCTCTGGTGTAGCTAAATATGGTACAAAATAGTTTTCTAAAGGTATATCTGGGTGTGGGAATTCATGTGTTTTAACTGTGTAATTGCTATCTATTTTCTTTAATTCTTGATGTGCATAAGACCACGCAAGATAAGTTAAACCGTTTTTCTTTTCTACATGATCGTTTACATCCTTACTGTTTAATTGATTGAATAATGTTTGTTCAGTCATACTCAACCTCCTCATATTCAGTTGTTTCTTTAACGATTTTCTTAATAGCTTTGTGTTTAGTCATGTCAATTACTGTGTTATCCATACCATCGAAGTCTTTAGCGTCTCGTCTATTAGTTGAGTATTTGATATCTGGAAAGTTTTCACTAGGGCGATTAGTAATATATAGTTCGTCGTCAATGTCTTTACGTTTAATGAGATAAGTCACTGTCTCTTTCATCTGCACACTCCCCGTTCGAAATTTGAAACATTCTTTTATAAATTTCTCCTAAATCTTTATACATATTGATTTCAGATTGCATAATTCGTCGTTGACGCTCTAATTCTTCATCACGTTCAGCTAGTTGAGATTTAAGTCGCCATTCGTTTTGCCATGCAATTTTGAGTAGCCTTAATAGTTTTTCTTCCGTTTTATTCATAGTTGACTACCTCCGTTTATTTTGATTTAATTAAGTTGTATATTTTGTAAATCTTGCGTTTTTGACTGTTTGCTAATTGCCGTTAGCATTCAGTCTTTTTTATTTGAAAAAACTCATATTCGAAAAACACAAATGCAGCGATACTGATTAACATTACGATTCCTAATGCAGTTGTGAAGTAGATACCTGCAAATGTGAGTGCTAGTGAAAATGTGAACCATGTGAGTAATGCGATTAAGAATGATTTATTCATTGGTAGTCCTCCTTTATCTGTATACTTGTATATCTCTTTTACAATTAAGTTTTGCTCCATATTTTCGTGCTATAATCCTTTTATCTAATGTGAAAGGATGGTGAGAAATGTGAGTGGTTATTATAAAAACGCTACAATTTGTTTAAATGGTCATGTTGCATCTTCAATCGACTCTAATTACAGAAAATTTTGCAAAGAATGCGGTCAACCTACTGTATCAACCTGCCAACACTGCGATACCAATATTCAAGGTAATTACTATATTTCTGGATTTTTTGGTGGAACTGATTATGAATTACCGTATTATTGTCATAATTGTGGTTCGGCATACCCTTGGACTGAAAAGCTATTAGAAAATGCTATAGAATTAGTTTCTTTAGATGATGATTTGCCTGTTGAACATAAGAAAATCATTAAAAATGCAATCCCTGATTTGATAATCGAATCATCTACAACGCCTGTAGCACAGGCAAAGTACAAAAAATATGTTTCAAATGCTGCTGACTACGTTCAAGAAGGTCTTAAGAATCTTCTAGTAGATGTGGTTAGTGAATCTGTTAAAAAATCTATTTTTAATTAAATTCATATCTACAGAACGGACAAAATTTTGCTGTTTTCAATGTGTGTCGATTACATTTAGGACATAGTTTTGCGGTTCTTTCTGACAGTCCGAAATTTGTCACCGATACTTCAGTTTGACCATTGCCATAGCCCTTAGAAAATTTATATTTGTGAATTTTTTCTCCCTTAGCATTCCTAACTTCCTCTACCAAAAGTGCTGTTAGGAGTGCTATTTTAATGAGTTGTAGTTTGTTCATATTTATCTCCCCTTTCTGTGTATTTCTTCGAAATGTTCATCAATGAATTTATTCATCTTTCTTGCGTTGAATCTCCAACGATTTAAACTTTCATCTGGATAATGTGCGATTCCTTGTTGTTTAAGTAATTTTTCAAATTTAGGATTGAATAATAATCTGTCTTTGATAGTGTCATCAGATGACATTTTCAATTTGCGTTTTAACTCTTTTAAGTCCCAAACTGGATCAAGTGAGTAATTTAACAATTCATCATATTCATCTTTTGCGATGAGTACATGTGTGTCGGGAATTGGGACGGTTACGCTAAGTGTTTGCGTCATCTTAGGTGCTCCTTTCGTGTATAATGTTGTTATCCCTTTGTGAAGGGAGGTGTTGCCTATGGCTAAGGATCATATGACCATCGAGACATCTTGTCCTAATTGTGGTAAACGTATGAAAATTACAACCAAGAAGAAACACAATAAATGTCCAAGATGTAAACTTGATTTTGTTAGAAAGTAGTCTCGAATGGTATACCTTCATCAATTAATTCATCAATCGTGTTTTTAGATTTTTCTAATTCTCTAATAGCTTTGTTTATTTTTAATTTTTTAATTTCTAAATCTTTTCCGTTAATGTTTAATTGATGAATAAGTTTAGGTCTTTTTCTATCAAGCACCTTTTTAGTAACTATTGCAGTAGTTGCTATTAAGAGTGCTTTTTTGATTAGATTTAAATATTTCATTCCATTTCCTCCTTTAAATTGTTTGTTCGATTGTTTGGTATAATCACCGTTGGTAGAAAAGCTTTCTGGAAAACGACTTTTAAAGTCTTAATCCCTTCTATAACAGGAGTATTTGGAATGCTTCTAGCACTATTAAAATTATTAGTAAGTAATTAAAGAAGTTTAGTTTTCTGTTAATATCAACTATTTCCCAACCAGTAATCTTGATGTGGTTGTCACTACATCGAGATTTTTTATTTTCTTCTCGCATTCCATTCACTCCTTTAAGTTGTTTGTTCGATTGTGGGTATTAATCATTTTTGGGTTCTGGTAATAGTTCGAAGTGTTTTTCTAATTCTTGTGCTGCCCAACGCATTACTTCTTCTAAGTGTTGTTCTCTGCTTACTTCTATTGTTTCTATCTTGCCTGCTTCTTCTATAGTGTGTTCGTATGTTTCTGATTCATCGTTACTATCCATTTGTAAGTAATAATGAACAATCGTAAGTATGTTTCTTTGTTCTGGTGTCATCATGATTCCTCCTATATTTCAATCGCAGATGGTCTAACATCTTTGATGAATTGAATTATTAGGTCTACGTCTTTACGTTTGATGTGGTTGTTAGGTGCGTTACCTTTCATACCAAGATTTTTTTTAGACTTAACTAATAATTTAGATTTAACTTTTCCTAATTGATGACGATACTCTTCTTTAGCTTTCCTGTTTGCTAATGCTTGTTCATATACATCTCCGATTAGGAATTCATCTATCGTTACTTGAATACCAGCTTTACCTAGAATTTGTTCAGCTTTAGACTTGATAGCAAATTTGATAGCGTCAATGTCTTGTGGCGTTACATATTCGCCTTCGAATTTTTCGTTTAATTCTTCTAATTTCTGATTACTTACTTTTCCTGTTGAAATTAAGTAATCGAGTTTGTCACTAACTAATTGTTCAATAAGTTGGTTCATATCATCTAATGAAGTAATTCCGTATGCACTCGCTAACTCATTATGTTGTCTTTCTACTTTGATGAAGTAACCTCTGATTTTTCTTCCAATTTCACTACGTTGTATCATTGAAATTTCTTTCGCCATGTCTAGTGTCATGATGTGGTCGAGTTGTTCATAAGTACGTAGTCTTTTTTGACTTTGTACTTTTACACTTTGAATGATATAGTCGATATTTTCTTCAAAACCGTATGCAATCATCCGTTCCATCCATTTATCATATTGAGTTCCGATTTCTAATCCTTTGTGTAATTCACGACCACTTACTGCAACTGTTCCATCTTCATTACGTTTTAAATTGAATAGCTGTTGAATTTCATTCATTAACTTTTCACCTCTTCTTTGATTTCTAAGATTTTCGCAATTCGTTTCTTTTGTTCAAATGCATCTCTACGTCCACGTAAGATATCTGATAAGTAAGCACTTGAAATACCTAACATATCTGCTAGTTGCTTATTCGTGATGTTACGTTTAAGTAATTCCATTCTTACTTTCATGCCGAATTCTGTTGTTGCCATGATTACACCTCCATTAACTTTTTTACTAAGCATATAAATTATCCATTGAATTAAAATAACTTTTGTGCTAATATTTAAGCATAGCTTAATAAACCTATAACAACGCAATTAAGCACTGTTAAATCGGTTGCTGTCACTCGTTCCCTAACGAATATTTGTTATTTGTTTAATGGCTAAATTTAAAGCTTAAATACAGTATAATAACTTATATGCTATTTGTAAAACTAAAATAACAAATAAGTTAACTGTGATAGGAGAATTTTATGAATTTAGTACAAAGAATACGCAACTTATGTAACTCACAAAGCTTGACTTTTGCTGAATTAGAGAGGATTTTAGGTTTTTCTAACGGACAAATAAGAAGATGGAAAAAAACTAAACCAGGAATTGATAAAATTCAAAAAGTAGCCGACTACTTCGACGTATCTGTTGACTACTTATTAGGAAGAGAAAAAGATGAATACGCTGGCGAGCAAGAAGATGAAGAAATTCGTATTATGCATCGTGGCGTAAAAAACATGACTAAAGAAGATAGAGAAAAAGCATTAAAAATGTTTGAAACTTTCTTCGATAATTGGGACGAATACACTAAAGACAAATAAAGGGGATTTTATTTTGCATTTTGTATATCAAAATTCATTTTTAAAAGCAGCACGAGCTGTAAGTGCATTAATTGAAACTAATTATATAGATAGATTCCCTTTACCTATTAAAGAAATAATAGAGAATGATAGTAATGTGGAATTATTTACGTTTGAAGATTTTTGTAATATGACTGGATACACTTTAAATGAATTACAAACATACGGTGGTTTTGATGAGGCTTTTCATATTAAAAAGGGAAATAAATTCGCCATTATTTATAACGACAATATATATAATAGAAGATTACGTTTTACTCTAGCTCATGAATATGGTCACTATATCATGGAACATGATGGTATGAGCTACGAGAAAACACCTATATTCCAAGATTCTCAACGTACTCATTTAGAGGAATATGAAGCTAACTCGTTTGCCTCATGCCTCCTATTCCCTCTTAATGTTAGATACAAATATCGTAATGTATTGAGTGTAGGTGATGCGGCAGATCTATTCAAAATTAGTTATCAAGCTGCAAAAGTTGCATTAGATATCTTTGATGAACACATGGACAGTGGATTAGAATATCATATTTCAATGTTTGAACATAGGCACATGGAAACTTATATGTCATTTCTTGAAGAAATGTTAGGAGAGCAGTTGGCAGAATATAATCACATAATGAGAACTGAATACGGTTATTAAAACTCACTACGGTAATTACTCTATTACGTTTGAGCCGTTGAAAGTGTACAAATTGCATAGAGTTGATTAACTCTGTCCTACTGACGCTATAATATAAATTTATAAAGGAGAAATATAATGAAAATAATTAATTATCAAGTTAAACTGAGGAAAATTTTTTATACCGTGAGAACTAACAGAGGTAATGTTTTTAGGAAGTCACGTCCTAAAAAGGAAAGTATTATAAAAACACGCAGAAAATTACAAAAATACGCCAGAGAAATTGATAAAAAAAGACAGTAAGTCCAAAGGAGGCGTAGATGATGACATTCGTTATTGAATGCCTATTAATTTTACTAATTGTAAATGTTATTTTGTTAATCATCAATATTTATAAACTTATAAAAGCGAACGAACAAATTTCTAAAAAAGCTTATACCATGTGGACGGTATTAACTATAGTTTTTATCTCTATTATCGTGATAATACTATATAATTTTATTTTTTTATAATTATATAATTCACATTTAGTTACTGCATATGATCAAGATGAAATAAACTTAATCTAAGGGGATGAATACATTGATCTATGTGATTATCGGTTTGTTTTTAATTAGTATTTTTTTATTTATTTTCAGTTTCTTTTTATCGCAGACGGAAGGGCTTACCTATAAAAGGACTTGCAGGACTATAGCCTTAGCTTTTTTGTTATTAGGTTTCTTTTCTTTCATAGGTCACTTGGTTATTTTATTATCTGAATAGATTTAAAGGAGGAAATATCATGTTCGAAAATTTATTAACTTCTATAGGTATTAATTCTCTTAAAGTAGACACTTTAGTCAAATCTGAATACATTTCACCTAACGATTCATTGTCAGGAATAATAAACTTATATGGTGGAAATACAACTCAAATTGTTAATAAAATTGAACTATCTTTAATAGAAAGGTATGACAACCCTGATGAACGCAGTCAGATACCTGTATTAGAAAACGAATTAGAAACCCTTATTTTACACAAAAACATAAATATTAATAAAGAGGAACAAAGAAGTGAAGAATTTAAATTCAATCTTCCTGAAGTTAGTTTTAAAAGAAATCAAGATTATTTAATTTTAAAAACACGAGTATACATTGCAAATTCTGTAGATGCTTACGATGAAGATAAGATATTTTTTAAATAAAGGTGATAATAAGAAGTCTGAAAGCAAATCAAACAAGAAACCTAATGATTCAAAGAAAGATAAAAAAGCAGATAGCAAAGAAAAATCAAACGACACTTTTAGCGACGATAAACAACAAGCTAGTTCAGATGATAGTTATAATGATACTGCTAACAATGAATCTGAAAGCACATCTAAAAACGACAATGGCAAAGCACAAGACAACAACGGTAATAATGAACGCACAGAAGGTAAACAAGCTCAAGTAACACAACAAAATAATCAGCAACAAAGTAACAACAATCAAAATCCACAAAACAATAAAGGTTATATGACACAAGCTGAAATTGATGAATGGAATAGAGCAAAACCTACTACGCATAACGAGTCACAAATGGAACAAGTGCCACAAAACCATTCTGGTGGTCACCCATCAGCGTTTGGTAAAAGTGATGTTCCAGTGGGTACACAAAAAAACTGATTCAAATGGAGATACTTATATAGACGCAACAGGCAAATAATTTATTGGGTACTTAGTACCCTTTTATTTTACTCTATTACGTTTGAGCCGTTAAGAGTATATGAACTACATCAAATTGATTAACAGCGTCCTAGCGGCGCTTTAATATAAATATAATAAAGGAGAAATATAAGATGAACACTTTATATAATTTACGTAAAAAGAATAATTTAGAAATCGATGAATTAACAAACAAACTCAATAAAATTTACGGTACTGATTATGAACCACATCATTTATGGGAGTGGGAAAATCATCAAAAAGACCCTAAAATGAAGGACGCACTAATTCTTGCTGATTTCTTTAATTCTTCATACGAAGAATTCTTAGATAGTAAAATGAGACAAAGATACAAAGAATTATATGATGTTGAAATAAGAGGGATTAATAAGTAAAGATAATGTAATGCTTCCAAAGGAAGTTGAGGGATGGAGAAAGAAAACTTGAAAGAGCGTTTATTACTTAAATGTCAAGAAGCATTTATCATGGGGATAGATAACATTAAAAAAGCAAATAAAAAAAAGATAACCCCAGGGTCATAGGAATTCTCAGCTTACGCCTACCCCCATTCGGGGACCCAGAGCTAATCCTTCTCGAGTTATCTTAAATATATTATAAGTTACATTGATTACTATTTCAAGAATAAATAACCGGGTAGTTCACCTACCCCTATTATTTATTCTGTATCTAGTGATGGTTTTATATATAAACAAAAGTAATTCAGTATAGCAGTATAGTTTCGAGGTGTAGAAATGACTCTAGTTATAAATTGGCTTTTTATTTTATGTGGTATATGTATACTATTATTTGTATACAATGCATATATGTTTCTTAAAATAAAAATGGGAATTTTAAAAAGAACTTACGCTATATGGACTATATTATATGCATTGTGCATCTTTATTATTGCAATTATGCTTTATGACTTTTTGTACTAAATTAAGATTCTATTGGTAAGGAGACTAATTTTGAAAATTTTAAATTGTAAAATAAAATTAAGTGAAGTAATTTATGAAGTACAAACAAATAAAAATAAATATTTTAAATACGCTTTACCTAAAAATATTTCTAATTATAAAGTACGAAAAGTGCTTAAAAATGTCGAAAGTAAATTAGATCATAACTCAAATAATTGATACATTAAAGAGATGTAAATCACAACAACGACAAAATCAACAACAGCTAATATTTCTTATGTGAGAAAGGACTATTTCTTATTATGTTTTATTTCCTTTTTAGTACTATAATCATAATCGTTATGTTGTTTTTACATTCTTTTTATCTAATTCTACGTATTCAAGAAAAGAAAATGACAATAAAAGGGTATTTAATATACATATTAATTTATTTTGTAATTCTAATAATATTATTACTTATTTTTAAAGGTTTAATTTGAGAATATTTTAAAAGGGTAATATACTTACCCTTATTATTTTTACCTTTTTGAGGAGAGATAGTATGCAAACACGACGTTATGATGGTGAAAAGTGGCAATATGAGTTTAAATATGAAGGTAAACGATATCGCAAAAAAGGTTTTAGGACAAAACGAGAGGCAAATTCTGCAGGAATGGATAAACTTAATGAGTTGCGAAATGGCTTTAATACAGACCACAATATTACATTAAAAGCATACTTTGAGAACTGGATTAAAACATATAAACAACCAGTTGTTAATGAAAACACTTATCGTCATTATCGTTTTACTTTAAAGCATATTCAGGATCATAAAATTGGTAACACGGAATTATCAAAAATTAACAAACAAGTCTATCAAAAGTTTATAAATGACTTTTCTAAAGAACACGCTAAAGAAACGATAAGAAAAACAAACGGTGCTATTCGTTCTGCTTTAGAAGACGCAGTTTATGATGGGTTAATACACAAAAATCCAACTTACAAAGTGAATTATAAAGCTGGCAATCCGACTAAGCCAGAAAAAGAAAAATATATATCTTTAAACGATTATGAAAAGTTAAAAGCATATTTAAAAACTATAAATAGTAGATCAGCATTAGCTTTATTTATCATGATTTGTACTGGTTGTCGAATCAGCGGTGTTAGATATATGAAATTAGAATATATAAACCAGTTGAAAAATCAAATATATATTAACGAACATAAAACAGATACTTCTCCTAGATATGTAAGTGTAGCCAAATCAGATATGAAACATATTTTAGATATGATAAATAATTTAATCATCAGTTATGATGGTTACATTTTTAAAGATACTGGTAGTATTATTACTGTGAATGCAATAAACAAAACATTAAAAAAAGCATGTGAAGTAAATGAAATACCTATCATTACATCACATGCTATTAGACATACACATTGTTCATATTTATTAGCCAAAGGTATTTCTATTTACTATATTTCAAAACGGTTAGGTCATAAAAATATAGCAATTACTACATCTGTTTACTCACATTTATTAGAAGAAAAATACAGTGAAGAAGAAACAAAAACGACTAATATTTTAGAAAAGATGTAGTTTAGGGACTCTGTAGGGACTTCAAATGCTTTAATCACCATAGTTATAGCATTTATAAATCTCCTTCGAGGGGGCTAAAATAAGCAACTATTATATATTTACAAAAAAGAATCCCACGTTAATGGGGTTCTTTTTTACAATTCTATTTTCTCACCATTTCGAATTTTGTCAGCTAATTCATTTAATTTTCTTAAACGATGGTTCATACCTGATTTTGATATGGGGCCAGTTGATATCATTTCCCCTAATTCCTTTAAGGAAATTTCTTGGTGCTCAACTCTTAACTTGGCAACCTCTCTTAATCGATCTGGTAAATTATCTAAACCTATTTCTTGATCTATTAATTGAATGCTTTCAACCTGTTTCATTGCAGCGCTTACTGTTTTATTT
This sequence comes from Staphylococcus pasteuri, assembly GCF_030547725.1. NCBI lineage: Bacteria > Bacillati > Bacillota > Bacilli > Caryophanales > Staphylococcaceae > Staphylococcus > Staphylococcus pasteuri. The sequence goes on from NZ_JAUOQO010000002.1 coordinate 98,618, forward strand.
AAATTTGCTGTTTCACAATTCACTAATCGGTTTACTGAATTTCTCATATCACGGACGATTCTTACATCTTCAAATTTCAACAGTGCTTGGTAGCCACCAATTAAACTAAGGAAGTCGGAAATTTTTTCTGCTTCTTTTAAATAAACAATGCTACCTTTTTTACGCTCAAGATGTTTCGCATTTAATTCGTAACTATTCATCAACTTCGTTAAACCTTCAGAATGATTTTCAAATTGAGAAAATATTTCTAAATGGTATGATGACGTTTCTGGGTTATTGACTGATCCACCCGCTAAAAATGCGCCACGTAAATAACTACGTCTCATTTCATCGTCTTGAATCATATCTGGATCTATTTCATGTGTAAATACACCGTTTTTTAATATACCTAGCTCATCAAGAATTTCTCTTGCTCGCATTTTTGTACGACAAATATAAATATTATTTTTCTTTAATTTCATTTTTTTACGTACTAATATTTCTACTTCTACATTAAAAATACGTTTGATTAGGGAATATATCCTTCTTGCGGTAGTTGCATTCTCAGTTTGAACATTAATCACAAACTGTTGATTGGATAGACTTAATGCCCCATTCATACGAATTAATGCACTGAGCTCTGCTTTTGCATTAGCTTCATCTACATCTATACGAGTTAATTCATTTTTCATATCTGATGCAAAGCTCATAGAACATTCATTCCTTTCTAACATTGCCCTTTTGATTTATGTGATAATAACTACATTTTTTAATTTTATTTCAAAATGGATTAAATGTCTCATCTCAATTTTTTATCTTTCAATAAAAAATCAAGTTTCATCTGTATCCAATAACTAAAATATTATTTACGATTATCATTTGGATCAAATTGAATTGTACTAATAAGATCTAATGCTTTTTCATAAATTAATGTTGATAACACTTTTGTATTATGTCTTACAAAATGTTCATCAGATATTTCGACTAGATTTGAAGCCGTAATGACTTCTATTCCATCTTGCTTTAATTCTTCAACATTTACATCAACAGGATCAGAATTTTTCTCTTTATATTTTCTTAAAACATTCTCATTGAATTGATCGGTACAGCAAATAACATAATCTACAAATGATTGACCTGTTTGGCGATGCAATGCATTAATATGTTCTTTCACGGTATAGCCGTCTGTTTCACCAGGTTGAGTCATAACATTAGCTACATATAATTTAGGTGCAGATGAATTAATTAAGGCTTTAGAAATCCCTTTGACACAAAGATTAGAAATAACACTCGTGTATAGTGATCCAGGACCTAATACAATCAAGTCAGCTTCTTCTAACGCTTCAACCGCTTCTTCCATAGGTTCTACATCATCTGGCTCTAAAAAGACTTTTTCTATTTTTTCTTGTTTCTTCGGAATTTTTGATTCGCCATATACGATTTCACCATTTTCCATAATAGCATTTAACTGAACGCTTGTATTGGTAGATGGAATTACTTTACCTTTAATATTTAAAACTTTACTTAGTTCTCTAATAGCATGTCCAAAGTCATTAGTAATATTTGTCATCCCCGCAATTAATAAATTTCCTAAAGAATGACCACTAATTTGATTTTCTTCAAATCTATATTGGAATAATTGAGTTAGTACAGACTCCGAGTCGCTCAGTGCAGCAATCACATTTCTTATATCCCCAGGTGCTGGAATATCCATTTCATTACGAATTTTACCCGTACTTCCACCATCATCAGCAACAGTAACTATGGCAGTAATATCTATAGGAAACTCTCTTAGACCCCTTGCCAATACAGATAAACCAGTCCCTCCGCCAATTAAAACTACTTTCATTCTTCTCATTGTTGTTCTCCACTTTCAATATGTGCATCTCTATGATGAACATATACTTTATAATCGAAAACGTCGTTAAGATATTCTCCTAAACGTTTAGTTAATGCTACTGAGCGATGTTGACCTCCAGTACAGCCAATTGCTATGACTAACTGTGACTTGCCTTCTTTTTTATAACCAGGAATCATAAATTTCAATAAGTCAGTTAATTTATCAAAGAAGATTTCGGTTTCTTTCCATTTCATAACGTACGTATAAACTTCTTCATCCATGCCTGTTAATGGACGTAGTTCTTCAACATAGTATGGGTTTGGTAAAAATCGAACATCAAATACTAAATCTGCATCCATTTGTATACCGTGTTTAAAACCAAAGCTAGTGACGTTTATTGTAAATGTTTCAAAGTTTTCATCTTCATAGTAATTAACTACTCTAGCTTTTAATTCTTTAGGTTTAAGTTGACTTGTGTCTATGACATAATTTGCAATACTTCTAATTCTTGAAAGATGTTGACGTTCTTCATTAATAGCATCAATAAGTGAACGTTGTCCCTTTTCATTTAAAGGATGTGCTCTTCTAGATTCTTTATATCTTGAAATTAATTTTTCAGTTGTTGCTTCTAAAAACATGACGTCTACAATAACGTCATTTCTACTTTTAATTAAATCAATTTCCTTAACCAATGATTTAAACAGTTCTTTACCTCTTAAGTCTATTGCAATAGCCACTTTTTGTAATGATGGATTACCTTGTTCCATCAATTCAACAAATTTAGGTAATAGTACGGGTGGTAAGTTATCTACACAAAAATAACCTATATCTTCTAGACTTTGAATCACTAAAGATTTTCCTGCACCAGATAATCCAGTGACAACAAGTAATTCACTTTTCCCAATTTCTTTTTCAGAATTTACCATTTTATCGGTTCACCGCCAGTTCAGTTGATATTCATATATTAATAGGTTCATCATACCACACTCATTTTCACAAAGGAATGTAATCAATACTTATAAAAAAGCTAGAACAACAAATGGATTATCATTGTTATAATCCTCCTATTGCTCTAGCTTTATTTCTTGTTATAAACGATATTTAAGCTTCTAATTTATCTTTAATACTTTCAATATAATCAGCCGCACTTTGTGCCGCAATACTACCATCACCTGTTGCTGTTACAATTTGACGTAAACCTTTATCTCTTACGTCGCCTGCAGCATAGATACCAGGTACATCTGTACTCATATCAGCTTGAGTTACAATATAACCATTTTCATTTGTAATACCTAAATCAGTGAATGGTGCAGTTAATGGTTTCATACCAATATAAATAAATACGCCATCTGCATCGTATGTTACTTCTGAACCATCTTTAGTTGACTCTAAAGTTACTGATCCTACTTTGCCATCTTTGTCATTTATTGTTTTTAATGTATGGCTCCAAATAAAATCAACTTTATCATTTTTAAATGCACGATCTTGTAAAATACTTTGTGCGCGTAATTCGTCTCTTCTGTGGACAATCGTCACTTTATCAGCAAATTTTGTTAAGAATGTACCTTCTTCAACTGCTGAGTCACCACCGCCGATAACAAATAAACGTTTATTTTTGAAGAATGCACCATCACATACTGCACAATAACTTACGCCACGTCCGCCTAATTCTTGTTCACCTGGTACGCCTATTTTTTTATATTCAGCACCAGTTGAAATAATAACTGCATGTGCAGTAATTTCTTTGTTTCCTAAATTAACTACTTTATAGTCGCCTTTATCTTCTATTGATTTAATATCACCATATTGATAAGTAGCGCCAAATTTTTTCGCATGTTCAAACATTTTTGTAGATAAATCTGGTCCAGTAATCATTTCAAATCCTGGAAAGTTTTCTACCTCTTCTGTATTTGCCATTTGGCCACCTGGCATACCACGTTCAATCATAACAGTGTTTAAATTTGCACGTGATGCATAAACTGCAGCCGTCATACCAGCAGGGCCTGCACCTATAATTGCTACATCAAAATCTACTTCAGTCATTTACTTGCCCTCCTACTTAATAATCATTAAACGCATTATATATCAAAATAAGTATTTCATAAATTTATATGCTCAGAATATAAGTTATCGTTTTATCAAGTTTATAATTACTAATATCAAACCATTCTTTTATTTGCTTTTTAGTCAATTTTTGGTTGGTATGTTGATAATACAAATATAAGAACGCACCTAAATATCTATCTAATTCTGTTAAATCAGCTTGATCTGCAATAATTGATTCAGCTTGATCTATCCATTGAACAAATAAAGATGTATCATTTCTAAATTCATCAAATTGATATAATTTGACCATGCCACGATGTATGAAATCTAATTTATTTAGTGTCAAACCTTGAACTAAGTATGTTAAATATAGTTTCTCATAATCATTCATCGTTTCTAATACGGCCCAAATTTCTTCTGTAATCATTATTTCTTTACCATTCAATTGATTCAACAAGAATATACCATATAATCTATAATGACTATCGTCGTCCATTAATAAAGGTAAAATACGTTGATCAAATACATGTTTACTTTCTTCAATTACCCATGGTGGAAAACCTACATCAACTTTAGAAATTTGTAATAACTTGTTCCAAAATTGAATACTTTCATCTTTATTTCCTAGGTAATAATAATTGTAGCTTAAGGCATTAAACATTTGAATAGAAGCAAATTTCCCTTTTTTATATAAAGGAAGCAATAATTTTTGAGAAGCATGATATTGTTTCAAATAACTTAAGACAATACCTAATTTAAAACTTTCATCGTCATTCATTGGCATGACTTTGTTTAAAATATTTAAGTAACGCTTATATTTATCCATATCATTTGTATTGTAAAGTAGTAACGTATAATGACACAGTGCATGAACATCTGAATTATCTTCATTTAGTAACTCTTCAAACATGTCCTTTGCTATATCATATTCGCCTAAATATAAATAACACATCGCTAATAAATTTTTTATCACTCGATGATTTTGAATATCTTCATCTTGATTTAAAATATAAGTTCTCGCTTCTTCTAAACGTCCCTGTGAAAATAAAAATTGAAATAATAGTTGTACTGCAAATAGTTGTGCTTCGATTTCTATTTGATGTTCGTTTGAATACGACACATCGAATGTTTGTTCAAGCTCATCTCGGAAATCTTGATCATCTGTAATTAATACATAATTAATACCAAACAAGAATGCCTTGTTTGGTTCATTTAATTCAATGTTTAACTGACTCAACTCATAAAAACTATCTGCCTTACGTCTATCATTTATAATATTTTCATAAAATACCTTTTCAGCTTGGCTTCCAAAACCTAGTTTTAGTAAACATTGAGCATAGTTTAATTGAATATCAAAATCCTCAGGTGACAATTCTAGCACTTTACCGTAATAATCGACTGCTTTTTTATAATCTTGTTGCTTCCACTTCTGATTAGCCATTTTACGATAAAACGGTTCATCAAAAGCCATTGAAATAATTTTATTGTTTTTATCTGCCAAAGATTGTCACCTCCATCTTTAATTTATTTTTATAGGATTACCAATCGCATATGCGCAATCTGGCACATCTTTTGAGACAACTGTTCCTGCACCAATGGTGACATGACTTCCAATAGTTACTCCAGGAAGTATTGTCACATTAGCACCTATTAATGTATTATGACCTATTTGAACTTTACCATATTTAAATTCATCCACTAAAATTTCGTGCGTTAATATTGTAGTATTATAACCAATCACACTATTGTTGCCAACAGTTATTAATTCGGGATAAAACAAATCTGGTACTACTTTATATGCGAATACAGTTTGTTTGCCAATATTCATTTTTAAATACTTACGATAGATAACATTTTTTAATTTTAAATTTGGCATTACTCGACAAATTTCAATTATTAATGTTTGTTTAAACACTTTTGGAAAACGTATTAGTCGATATATTTGCCATAATGGATTAATCGATGATTTTTGATATCTATCATGTGTTTGGAGTTTTCTCATTGAAAATCTACACCTTTTGCTTTGGCCAACTTAATGGACCAGCATTTTTATAAACAGGTGGTTGAAATTTATATCGTCTATAAATAATTAAAATAATACTAATAATGATAAGTATAACCGATACTAATTGTGCCACTCTTATATGACTTGTCAACATCAAGCTGTCTGTTCTAAGTCCTTCAACAAAGAAACGACCTATTGAATACCAAATTAGATATAAGAAGAATGTTTCTCCTAGTTTCAAATGCTTTCTAATCGAAATTAATAAGATAAATCCTAACACATCCCATACTGATTCGTATAAAAATGTTGGATGATAATAATGACCATCAATATACATATTATTAATAATAAATCGAGGTATATGAAGTTGTTCCAAGAATGTTTTAGATACTATACCGCCGTGTGCTTCATGGTTCATGAAATTGCCCCATCGTCCAATACCTTGAGCTAAAATAATACTCGGTGCGACAATGTCTCCAATTTGGAATGGGTTTATATTTTTTAATTTACATACGATAACTCCTGTAATAAAGCCACCTATTAATCCTCCATGGATAGCTATACCGCCATGCCATATTTTAGGTATTTCTCCTGGATTTTGCATGTAATATGGCCATTGGAATATTACAAAATATATACGAGCTACAATAAAACCAAATATGGCACAATAAAAGATAACATCTACTAATGTGTCTTTATGTAGACCAACTCTCTTCAAAGCTTCTTGTGCTACAAAATACCCTATTAAGATACCACAAGCAATTATAATTCCATACCATCGTATTTGTAATGGACCTAGGTGAAATGCGACAGGATCAATATAACTCAAAGTTAAATCCATAAACTAATTACTCCTCACTTTTATGACTGTTACGAACAATTTCATCATTAAGTCGTTCGCTAAATTCTTCTGCTGTATTTATTCCCATAATATTTAAACGATAGTTCATAGCAGCAACTTCAATAATAACTGCAACGTTTCGTCCAGGTCTTACAGGAATTGTTTTTTTCGTGATTTCAGTATCTAAAATACGTAAAGTCTCTTCGTTTAAGCCGACTCTATCGTATAACTTTTCTTTATCCCAGTTTTCTAAATTAATATTTAAACGGATTTGTTTTTCAGTTAAAATTGAGCCCGCCCCAAATAATGTCATCACATTAATGATTCCTAAACCACGTATTTCTAATAAATGTTCTATTAATTTTGGTGGTTTACCTATTAATTCATCTTTAGTAATTTCTCTTATCTCAACATTGTCATCAGCAACTAATCTATGTCCTCTTTTAACTAATTCTAATGCTGTTTCACTTTTACCGATACCAGAGTCACCAGTTATGAGAACACCTACACCATAAACATCAACTAGTACGCCATGTAATGATGTTGTTTTTGCTAGTTCATGTTCTAAAAATGTAGTTAATCTACTCATTAAACTTGTCGTTGCATCTTTAGCAACAATAAGTGGTGTATTTAATTCTTTTGCTGATTCAACTAATTCTTCAGGAGGCTCTAATCCTCTTGTTACTATAATTGCAGGTGTATCTGGTCGACATAATTTTCTCATTCTTCCTTGACGTTCATCATCTGGAAGTAAATTATAAAATGATAACTCAGTCGTACCTAATAATTGTATTCTGTCTGAAGCGTAATGTGAGAAGTAACCAGCCATTTCTAAACCAGGTCTAGAGATATCTGTGTTTTTAATTGGTTTATTTAATCCTTCTTCCCCAGCTATTAATTCTAATTTTAATAATTCAACTAATCTTTCAGTTGTTAACATGTGTTCACCTCTATTTGAAATGTTACTACAATTTCGCTTTCTTTAATCATATCAAAAATCAAACTACTTTCTATATCAAAAAGTTACGCTTATTTAATATTTAGAAAATACGCTCTATAAATTAAGCCTTATTGAATACTTTATTATGTATATTGTTTTTGAAAAATGTGTATTCTTTTTAATTTGGATGATAAATATCTACATTTAAAAAAGATGATTCCAGTATACTCTGAAATCACCTTAATATAAATTATAACATCATTCTTTTATGATTAATCTTTATTTCTATCTCTTTCTAATACAGTTTTTAAATATTGTCCTGTATAAGAGTTTTCTACATTCGCAATGTCTTCAGGCGTACCAGTAGCAACGATCGTTCCACCACCATCGCCACCTTCTGGGCCTAAATCAATAATATGATCTGCAGTTTTAATGACATCTAAGTTATGTTCAATAATCACAACAGTATCACCATTTTCAACAAGACGATTTAATACCTTTAATAATCTGCTAATATCATCTACATGTAAACCAGTTGTTGGTTCGTCTAAAATGTAAATGGAACGTCCTGTAGAGCGTTTATGCAATTCTGATGCGAGTTTAACACGTTGTGCTTCCCCACCAGATAAAGTTGTTGCTTGCTGTCCTAATGTGACATATCCTAAACCAACATCTACTAATGTCTGTAGTTTACGTTTAATCTTAGGTATATTTTCAAAGAAATGAGTTGCATCTTCAGCAGTCATTTCTAAAACATCAGCAATATTTTTACCTTTATATGTGACTTCAAGTGTTTCTCTATTATATCGTTTACCGTCACATACCTCACAAGGAACATAAACATCTGGTAAGAAATGCATTTCTATTTTAATAATACCGTCGCCTTTACAAGCTTCACAACGTCCGCCTTTAACATTAAAACTAAAACGACCTTTTTGATAGCCACGTATTTTAGCTTCATTGGTTTGAGCAAAAACATCTCTTATATCATCAAACACGCCTGTATAAGTTGCTGGATTTGAACGTGGTGTTCTACCAATCGGTGATTGATCAATATCGATGATTTTATCTAATTGATCTATGCCTTTAATAGAATCATATTCTCCAGGTTTCACTTTAGATTTATTAATTTTTTGTGCTAGAGATTTATATAACATTTCATTGACTAATGAACTTTTACCTGAACCTGATACACCTGTCACTACAGTCATTACTGATAGAGGGAAATCAACATCTACATTTTTTAAGTTATTGCTTTTAGCACCTTTAATACTAATTTTCTTTTTCGTAACTTCCCGACGATATTCAGGTACATCAATTTTCTTCTTACCACTTAAATATTGTCCAGTTAATGAGTTTTTATCTTTCATCACTTGTTTTGGTGTACCTTGTGCAACAATTTCACCACCGTGACTACCAGCACCTGGACCTACATCCACTAAATAATCTGCAGAACGCATCGTATCATCATCATGTTCTACAACAATCAATGTATTGCCTAAATCCCGCATTTCTTTAAGTGTGTTAATTAGACGATCATTATCACGCTGATGTAAACCTATTGAAGGTTCGTCTAAAACATAAAGTACACCTGTTAAACGAGACCCAATTTGTGTTGCTAATCGAATTCGTTGTGCTTCACCACCAGATAATGTTCCAGAAGCACGGTTTAATGTAAGGTATTCAAGCCCAACATTATTTAAGAAAGCTAGACGTGAAATAATTTCCTTAAGAATTTGATTTGCTATTGCTTGGTCTTGTTCTGATAGTTCAATGTTTTGATAATATTTCAATGCTTCTTTAATCGAATCTTGAACAACTTCGCCTATATTATATCCACCAACATAAACAGACAATGCTTCTTTACTTAAACGCTTGCCATGACAAGTCTCACAAGGTAACTCGGTCATGTATCTACTCATCATTTCACGAGTATATTCTGATGGTGATTCATGATATCGACGATCAATATTATTAAGAACACCTTCAAAGACCATTTTTCTTTTACGTTTGCCACCACCAAATCGTTGGTTAAAGGTAAACTCTATTTCTTTATCGCCTGAGCCATGCATTAATATATTTTTCTGTCTGTCGGTAAGTTTTTTATAAGGTTTATCCATATTAATTTTATAAACTTCACAGACACGTTTTAGTAAAGTTGGATAAAAATCTGAACTTGTTGGCTCCCAAGGTTCAATGGCACCTTCGTTTAGTGTTTTGTTTGGGTCAGGTATAACTAAATCCATATCGACTGTTAATCTTTGACCTAACCCATCACAAGTAGGACAAGCACCAAATGGGCTGTTAAAACTAAACATTCGTGGTTCTAATTCGCCAATTGAGAATCCACAAATAGGACATGCATGATTTTCAGAGAACTTTAGGTCTTCTCCATCAATTACATCAACTGTTAAACTTCCTTCAGATAATTCAAGTGCTGTTTCTATAGAATCTGCTAGTCTTGTTTCAATTCCTTCTTTAATTACTAGTCTATCAACAACAACTTCTATAGTATGGTTTTTGTTTTTATCTAAATCTGGCACTTCATTAACATCAACAATTTCTCCGTCTACTCGTAAACGTACATAACCTTTTTTGCCAATATCTTCGATTAGCTTTTCATGACTTCCTTTACGATGTGAAACCACAGGAGCTAACAATTGAATTTTTGTTCGCGTTTCTAATTCTAATATTCTATCTACCATTTGTTGAACAGTCTGTGACTCTATTTCAATATTATGGTTTGGACAATAAGGTTTACCCACTCGAGCATATAATAATCTGATATAATCGTAAATTTCAGTTACGGTTGCAACTGTAGATCGTGGGTTCTTACTTGTTGTCTTTTGATCAATGGAAATAGCCGGTGATAATCCTTCAATAGTATCTACATCTGGTTTATCCATTTGACCTAAAAATTGTCGTGCGTATGCACTTAATGATTCTACATATCTTCTTTGGCCTTCTGCATAAATAGTGTCAAAGGCTAATGAAGACTTACCTGAACCTGAAATACCTGTCATTACAATTAATTTGTCTTTAGGTAATTCAATATCGACACCTTTTAAATTATGCGCTCTTGCACCTTTCACTACTATGGATGGTTCTCTCATTTAATTGTCACCCTTCTGATTTTAATTCAAATAACATATCTCTCAGTTCTGTTGCTTTTTCAAAGTCCAAATCTTTAGCTGCTTTTTTCATTTCTTTTTCTATATTTTCTATCGTTTTTTGTCGTTCTTTTTTAGTCATTTTCTTAGGTAGTTCAGTTTGTTTATTTTCATTTGTTTCGTCATTTTCAACAGTAGCACTAATAACGTCATGAATTTTCTTATTAATTGTTTTAGGCGTAATACCATATTTTTCGTTATGCGCTGTTTGTATTTCACGACGTCTTTGTGTTTCATCAATGGCGTATCTCATTGAATCTGTAATTTTATCAGCATACATAATTACTTCGCCTCGATCATTACGTGCTGCTCGTCCAATTGTTTGAATTAATGAGCGATTAGAACGTAAAAATCCTTCTTTATCCGCGTCTAAAATGACTACTAAAGAAACTTCAGGAATATCTATACCCTCTCTTAGTAAATTAATACCAACGATGGCATCATATGTACCCATTCTTAAATCTCGAATAATTTCTATTCTTTCAAGCGTTTTAATTTCTGAATGAAGATAATTTACTTTAATACCCGCTTCTTTCATATAGGTAGTTAAGTCCTCACTCATTTTTTTCGTCAACGTTGTAACAAGTACTCTTTCATTCTTATCAATTCTATCTTGAATTTCACTTAACAAATCATCAATTTGGTTTTCTGTTGGACGTACATCAATTTTCGGATCTAGTAATCCTGTAGGTCTAATAATTTGTTCGACCATTTCATCAGTATGTTCTAGTTCGTATGGTCCTGGCGTTGCTGATACATATACTAATTGATTTGTTTTTTCTTCAAATTCTTCAAATTTTAGTGGTCTGTTATCTAAAGCACTTGGCAATCTGAAACCATGATCAACTAAAACTTGTTTACGCGCTCTGTCACCATTATACATCCCTCTAACCTGAGGCAATGTTACGTGAGATTCATCGATCATAATTAACCAATCATCACCAAAGTAATCTAATAATGTATAAGGTGTAGAACCTAATGGTCGTAATGTTAAATGAACTGAATAGTTTTCGATACCTGAACAGAAGCCCATTTCCCGCATCATTTCTAAATCATAATTTGTACGTTGTTCTAATCTTTGGGCTTCAAGTAATTTATTTTCATCTCTTAATTCTTTTAATCGTTCTTCCAATTCTTTTTCAATACGTTCGATTGCTACTTTCATTTTTTCTTCACGAGTAACGAAGTGAGATGCTGGGAATATAGCAAAATGCTCACGTTCTCTAATAACTTCGCCAGTTAAATAGTTAACCTCTCTAATTCGATCTACTTCATCTCCGAAAAATTCCACTCGAATACACATTTCTTCTCTAGATGCTGGGAAAATTTCTACCACATCACCGCGGACTCTAAATGTACCCCTTTGGAAATCTATATCATTTCTAGTATATTGTACATCTACTAATTTTCTTAGTAATTCGCTGCGTTCCATTTCCATACCAACGCGGACGCTAACAACTAAATCTTTATATTCTTCTGGGTTACCTAAACCATAAATACAACTTACACTAGCAATGATGATAACATCGTCTCTCTCAAACAATGCACTTGTCGCAGAGTGTCTTAATTGATCAATTTCATCATTAATAGAAGCATCTTTTTCTATAAAAGTATCCGTAGATGGTACATATGCTTCAGGTTGATAGTAATCATAATAACTAACGAAATATTCCACTCTATTTTCAGGGAAAAATTCTTTGAATTCACTATATAATTGGCCAGCTAATGTTTTGTTATGTGCGATTATCAATGTAGGTTTACCAACTTGTTGAATCACATTACTCATTGTAAATGTTTTACCCGTACCAGTTGCACCAAGTAATGTTTGATGTCTTTTACCTTCTTCAACACCCTTTACAATTTTCTTTATAGCTTCAGGTTGGTCACCTTGTGGATCAAACTCTGAATTTAATTTGAATGGATAATGTTCGACCATTACGACATACGCCTCCTAAGTTGTTTGCATCTAAAATCTATTACTTATTATTAATTGAGTATCTTTGAAAGAGTGTTACTCCTACTATACGAATTTATTAATCTATTTCCCTTATTATTTATTAGTCATGCATCAGTCTGTTCTTATAAGTATACATGGGATTATTTATTCATAATTTATTATCTATTTTAACAAATTTTCACCACGAAATACAAACATTTGTTCGCTAAAATTTTTATATTATATGATAAACAAAAAACAAACATAGTTAACGAACTATGCTTGCTTTCTAAACTAATATTTATTTATCATGATGGTTAATTCAGTGTATTGTTTCTGTTATTCTTCTCTTTTGTGAAATTCTAATTGATCTATGATTAAATATCCGGCTAGCAATGATACAACATCTATAAAGATAATCCATTCATTGTGGAAAAAACCTTTATAAATTGACGTAGCTATTAATATTAAAGTTACGGAAGTACCAATCCATTTATTTTTAGTAACTACACTAAAGAGAACGATTAATATACAAGGAAAAAATGCAGCACATGCATACCAAATCATTTATTTCACCTGTTTCTTTTATTAAGTATTGTCATTGTCGTTTCACGTAATTCAGTTCTTGGGATAAAGTTTTCAGTTAACATTTCAGGAATTACATTATCAATAAAATCTTGAACAGAAGCTAAATGATCGAATTGCATAATCGTTTCTAAACTCATTTCATATATTTCGAAAAATAATGGTTCGGGATTACGTTTTTGTATTTCTCCAAACGTTTCATAAAGTAAATCAATTTTATCTGCTACAGCTAGTATTTGACCTTCTATAGAGTCATCTTTACCTTCTTGTAGTCTCAACCTATAAATATCACGATATTGAGAAGGAATTTCCTCCTCGATAAAGTTCTCTACCATTTCTTCTTCAACTTGAGAAAAAAGCATTTTCAACTCTCTACTAGCATATTTTACAGGGGTCTTGATATCTCCAGTAAACACTTCTGCAAAATCATGGTTCAAAGCTTTTTCATACAAACTTTTCCAGTCAATGACATTACCATTATATTCTTCTACAGTACCTAAATATTGTGCTATTTTAGTTACTTTAAATGAATGCGCAGCTACGTTATGTTCAAAATATTTAAATTTGCCAGGCAACCTAATAAGCTTTTCCAAATCAGATAATCTTTTATAATATTGATGAATGCCCATTGTGTGATGCCTCCTTTATATTTAATCATAGATGAAGACTTATTTTTTATTATACCAATCATCGTTATGATTAAAAGTAATATCCTAATATCGTTTTCAAAACCTTCACTTAGTACACAAAATATTGATAAAAAATGAGCAGCAATACAATAATTTTAAATCATTGTATTACTGCTATTTTAATCCTATTAAATGTTAAAGATTAGTGTATATAATTATAACTTCCTGGATTTGTGATTGTTCTATATGATTTAACATTAAATCCACCGTTCCAGTTCATTTCAGAAACTGTAAGTGTACCATTACTATTTACCTTTTCAACAACACCTACATGCCCATATCCTCCAGCACCATTAGTACCTGGATTAGATTGGAATACTGCTCCTGCAACTGGAGTATTGTTTACTGTGAAACCTGCATTTCTAGCGCTGGTAGCCCAGTCAGCAGCATTACCCCAAAGGCTACCAATTGGTTTGCCTAATTCAGCACGTCTATTAAATGCATAATAAGTACAATTACCAAATGCATATAAGTTCCCAGAATTACTTATTGAATGTAAACCATTTGAACCTTCATACGATGGTTCTGCTGTATATTGTACTTGAGGTGCTGATACTTGTGGCACATTATTATATTGTGTACTTGCTGATGGAATTGGTTCTTCAGCTTCGAATTGATTAGAGCTATATGATGTATTTTGAACTTGGTTTGCTAATCCTGTTGGCGATACTACAATAATATCTCCAGGGAAAATTAATGGTGTTACTCCAGGATTAAGTTTATACAATTCGTCTAAAGTAATATCATGATCTAAAGCGATTTGATACAACGTATCACCTGATTTGACGATATATTGGCTCGTGCTGTCAGCTTCAACTGCTGCTACATTCTGAGATGCATTAACATTAGATATAGATGTTTGTTCTTGAGCGTCTGCAACATTACTTAATGCAATAAATGCAGCTGCTGATGATAATGATACTAAAAACGTCTTCTTCATTAATATGTCATTCCTTTGTTGTAAATTCTAATTTGATGAATTTAATATACCACAATATTATTTTAAAATGAGTAATGTTAAATTGATGTAATATAATATTTATACACAATAATATAAACTTGCCATATATATTTCATTACAAATTCATTAGTATCAGTCATCCCATTAATTTTTTAGGCTATTTTTACACCTAGTCAAAATATTACTGAGTAATATTACAAACTACTAATTGCATAGAGTTATTTAGTTATAGTCTTTTTCAAATATACGTATTTGCGTTATTAAAATGGATTTCAAAACATTTAACTACTACATACTTAAAAAATTATAAATTAAAAAGGCGCTTATCACGTAAGCACCTTTCAAAATATTATTCCAATTGTTGCCTATTTAACTTATAACTTATTTATCCATTTGCCATCTTAAATACGATTCAATAAATGGACCAATATCTCCATCCATTACAGCATCTACTTTACCAGTTTCTTCATTGGTACGATGATCTTTTACCATTGAATAAGGATGGAATACATATGAACGAATTTGACTTCCCCATCCTATTTCTTTTTGTTCTCCACGAATTTCTGCCATTTCTTGTGCTTGTTCCTCTAATTTAAGTTGATATAATTTTGATTTCAACATTTTCATAGCTGCTTCACGGTTTTTAATTTGTGAACGTTCATTTTGGTTATTAACAACAATACCAGTAGGATGGTGGGTAATTCTAATTGCTGATTCTGTTTTATTAATATGTTGTCCACCTGCACCAGATGCTCTAAATGTATCAACTGTAATGTCATCAGAATTAATTTCGATTTCAATTTCATCGTTATCAAAGTCTGGAATAACGTCACAAGATGCGAATGATGTATGACGTCGACCTGACGAATCAAAAGGTGAAATTCTAACTAACCTATGCACACCTTTTTCAGCTTTTAAATAACCATAAGCGTTATGACCTTTAATTAATAATGTCACACTTTTCACTCCTGCTTCATCACCAGGTAAATAGTCAACTGTTTCTACTTTGAAACCACTCTGTTCACAATAGCGTTGGTACATTCTTAATAACATACTCACCCAATCTTGTGATTCAGTGCCACCTGCGCCAGGATGTAGCTCTAAAATAGCATTATTCGCATCATATGGACCGTCTAACAGTAATTGTAATTCGAAACGATCAATATCTTCTTTAAATGCAACGACGTCATTTTCTAATTCTTGTTTCAAGTCTTCGTCATAATCTTCTTGTAAAAGTTCAACAGTTGCTGACATATCTTCAACAGCTTCGTCTAATTTATAATAACCATTAACGATAGATTTCAAAGCGTTATTTTTATCTATAATATCTTGTGCTTTATTTTGATTGTCCCAAAAATTAGGTTCAGTCATCATTTCTTCATATTCCTGTATATTAGTCTCTTTATTTTCTAAGTCAAAGAGACCCCCTAATTTGACTTAAATTGTCTTGATACGAATCTATATTTCGTTTGATTTCTGATAATTCCATAATGTCTCTCCTATTTCACTTGTAGTTTGATTTATTGTTTTAACATAAATATTATTTTTAATTAATCTTAAATAAACAGATACATCATTTTTATACATTTATATTCTATCATATTCAAGATTAAGTGCAGTGTATGATAAATAAACGTGTCATCAAAGAGATGAATGCTTGCTAACAGCATTTAACTCTTCTTTAAACTCCGTTTTTTTAAATTCTACAAAAAGTGAAAGCCTGAGACAATTATGCCCCAGGCTATCAAATATTATTGTCATTGTTTTACACAAAATTATGCTTGACCATGGCAATTTTTATATTTCTTGCCACTTCCACAAGGACAAGGGTCATTACGACCTATTTCTTCACCTTTAACTATAGGTTTTTGTTTAACTTTTTCTTTACCATCTTCAGCTGATGCATGTTTTGCTTCACCAAAATCAGTTGTTTTATCACGTTCAATGTCATCTTCAACTTGTACTACTGATTTCAAAATAAATTTACATGTATCTTCTTCGATATTTTGCATCATTATATCGAATAATTCATGTCCTTCATTTTGATAATCACGTAATGGATTTTGTTGTGCATATGAACGTAAATGAATACCTTGACGTAATTGATCCATTGTATCAATGTGATCTGTCCAATGACTGTCAATTGAACGTAATAAAATCATTCGTTCGAATTCGTTCATTTGATCGCCAAGTGTTTCTTTTTGTTCAGCATAAGCTTTTTCAATTTTAGCCCATACCACTTCGAAAATATCTTCAGAATCTTTACCTTTAATTTCTGATTCTTTTAATTCGCCTTCTTGTAAGAAAACATCATTTATATAGTTAATAAATGGTTGATAATCTAAGTTTTCTTCTTCTTCGTTAATATGATAGTTAATGCCTCGTTGTAATGTTGAACGTAACATTGCATCTACAACTTGTGAGCTATCTTCGTTATCAATGATATCGTTTCTTTCTTTATAAATAATCTCACGTTGTTTACGTAACACTTCATCATATTCTAGGATACGTTTACGTGCATCAAAGTTATTACCTTCAACACGTTTTTGTGCGGATTCTACAGCTCTTGAAACCATTTTAGATTCAATAGGTGTAGAATCATCCATACCTAGTCGGTTCATCATTTTTTGTAAACGTTCTGAACCAAAACGTACCATTAGTTCATCTTGTAGTGAAAGATAGAATCGGCTATCACCATTATCACCTTGACGACCAGAACGACCACGTAATTGGTCATCAATACGTCGTGATTCATGACGTTCTGTACCTATAACCGCTAAACCACCGATTTCTTCAACGCCGTCACCTAGTTTAATATCCGTACCACGACCTGCCATGTTTGTGGCAATCGTTACAGCGCCTTTTTGACCTGCTCCTGCTACGATTTCTGCTTCACGTTCATGGTTTTTAGCGTTTAAAACGTCGTGTCGAACGCCTCGTTTTTTCAATAAGTTTGAAATATATTCTGACGTTTCAACAGCTACAGTACCTAATAGAACTGGTTGACCTTTTTTGTGTTTTTCAACTACATCTTCTACAACTGCATCAAATTTACCTTTTTGACTAATATAAATTAAGTCTGATTTATCGACACGTTGAACTGGTTTATTAGTAGGAATTTGAGTTACTGTCATATTATATATATTTCTGAACTCTTCTTCTTCTGTTTTAGCTGTACCAGTCATACCAGCTAATTTATTGTACATTCTGAAATAGTTTTGGAATGTGATAGATGCCATTGTCTTAGATTCATTTTGAATTTGAACGCCTTCTTTAGCTTCTATCGCTTGGTGTAAACCTTCAGAGAAACGTCTACCAGGCATTGTACGACCTGTGAATTGGTCTACGATAAGTACTTCTCCATCAACAACCATATAGTCAACGTCACGTTGTAACGTAACATGAGCTCTTAATGCTGTTGTAATGTGACTAATAATATCTACGTTTTGTACATCATATAGATTATCAATTTTGAACATACGTTCAGCTTTGTCGGCACCCTGTTCTGTTAAGTTTACAGATTTAGTTTTTTCATCATATTTATAATCTTCATCCGCTTTAAGCATTTTAGCGAATACATTTGCTTGAGTATATAAAGATGTTGATTTTTCAGCTTCTCCAGAAATAATTAATGGTGTTCTTGCTTCATCAATTAAAATAGAATCGACCTCATCGATGATAGCAAAATGAAGTGGTCGCATTACACGTTCTTCAGCATAATTTACCATGTTATCTCTTAAATAATCAAAGCCTAATTCATTATTAGTACTATATGTGATGTCTTGAGCGTATGCTTCACGTTTTTCTGTCGTTGTTTTACTGTTTAAGTTTAAACCAACTGTTAAACCTAGGAACTCATACAATTCAGCCATTTCTTGACTTTGGAAACTAGATAAGTATTCATTGACAGTGATAACATGCACACCACGACCTGCTAATGCATTTAAATATGTAGGCATTGTTGCAGTTAATGTTTTACCTTCCCCAGTTCTCATTTCGGCAATATCACCATTATGAATCGCAATACCACCCATTACCTGAACCTTGTAAGGAATCATATTAAATACACGTTTTGAACCTTCTCTTACAAGCGCATATGCTTCAGGTAATATTTTATCTAAATAATCATTTTGTTTTTTTACATCTTCAATTTTAGAAAGTTCTTCTTGAAATTCTTTCGTTTTATTACGTATCTCTTCATCAGTTAAAATAGCTGTATCTTCTTCTAATGCGAGTACTTTGTCAGCTAATTTCCCTAGTTTTTTCGTTTCTTTTTTATTGCCGTCAACAATTTTTGATAAAAATCCCATTCTGTTCGCTCCTTTAGCTAAAAAACTGTTTGGCTTTCAACAATTTATCTTACCATTTATACATTTAGAATTATACTTAAATACTCATTCGGATATCTAATTATCCTTTATCAATGACGTAAATATTTTTTGTCTTTAAGGCTTACATACTTTACGCTATTTTCTTCATAAATTCAAACATCTAAATTTTAGTTAGCATGATGCTATGTTTATGTTGAATCTAATGAATTGTCAACAAGTTAATTCTAACATGTTACTATGTATTATTTCTCGTCTCAAATAAATAAACTTCGCATAAATTACGAAATTTATTATACGGTATATGAAATTCGTTATTTTCAATAATGGTTAACGTTGTATGATATGTGAGACTATATATAAATAAGCATTATTTACCCTCTATTAAACCATAAATTTTCATTCATTAATCTATCAAGTAGCTTTAAATATAAAAAGGAAGTGAGAAGGAATTCCTATATGAATCCCTAATCTCACTCCCCCATATCTATCTGTCCATTTAATTATAAAAACAAATTTGCTTATTTCAATTAAGATAAGCTTTATCTAAGTTTTATTGTTCAGATGTTTCGATTAAACCGTATTTTCCATCTTTTCTACGATATACAATACTAGTGCCATCTGTTTCACGATCAGTAAAGATATAGAAATCATGACCTAGTAAGTTCATTTGTAAAACTGCTTCTTCAGAATCCATTGGTTTTAAACTAAATTGTTTAGAACGGATGATTTCAATATCATTGTCTGTACTTTCTTCTGCGCCACTAATTTCTTCAGGTGGTGCTTCTTGAACTTCAGCAACAAATACTTCTTGATCACCACGATCACGGTGCTTACGATTTACACGAGTTTTATATTTTCTAACTTGACGTTCAAGTTTATTCGTAATTAAATCAACACCTGCATATAAATCATCGTGTCTTTCTTCAGCTCTTAAAGTAACATCTTTAAGAGGGATTGTTACTTCAACTTTAGTAGTTGAATTTGAATAAGTTTTAACTTTAACGTGTGCAACTGCATTTGGCACATTATTAAAGTAACGCTCTAACTTACCAATTTTTTCCTCAATATAGTTGCGAATTGCATCTGTGATAGTGAGGTTATCTCCATGAATTTCAAATCTAATCATAGTCAATCTCTCCTTTAACCTCTTATATTGGTAATGCTTAATTATATTTTACCACGTCGCACTTATCTTGCAAACGCAAACACATTGAATTTTCTGACATTTAATTCAGATAATTTACACATTGCATGGTTAATAGTTAATCCTGTTGTATAAATATCATCTATGAGTAATATTGCTTTATTAGTTAAATCAACTTCTTCATTAATATAAAATGGATTACTTTCCTTTATGCGTAATCTTTTATTTAAGTTTGCTTGTTTAGGTCTTAATTTCATTGACAATATATTATCGTAAGTCACATTTTTAGCTTTTAATACTTCTACAACTGGATTAAAAGTTCTCATTATATTACGTTCATGGGGAGATGGTATAGGAATGATATAATCATAATCCACTTTTGGTACGTTAATCATTTCAGCAATGACCTTACTTAAATATTGATCTTTCAAGAATTTATATTGATGTATCATATCTTTCATAATTCCTTCGTATTTATAATCACATATTAATTGGTAATCAATATTAAAATGTTGTTTTAAAAATAAGCAATCCTCACAATTTTGTTCATCTTTATCTAAAGCTTTTAAACAGCGGGTACACCTTTTAAATTCGTCTTTTAAACTTATTCTCTGCCACAATTCAGAACACTTTTCACATATAACACTTGGAGGTTTATAAAAATTAATAATCGTTATAGCTTCGTTGATTGGATTTAAACATTGTAAACATCGTTGCATTTATATATCTAGCCAGCCTTTCCTAATAGCTAATTTATTCATGTCTTTAATATCCTTCTTTGCTAAAATCATTGCCATTGATACACCATTATGCAAATAAATTACTTTTCCTGTTGGCGCTTGTTTCTTTCTTCCTACACGACCTGCTATCTGAATCAATGCCTCCTTTGAAAATTGATCCGCTTCTGTAACGACTACATCTAATTTTTCCATGGTGAACCCTCTTTCGAGAATGGTTGTTGTGAAAACTATTGGATGCTTACCTTCTCTTAGGGAATTAACCTTTTCAAACCGCTCATCATCTTCGCTATGAATATAGATTAAATTTGGAATATGTGATTGATAGTGCTCATAGGCTTCAATCATGCTATTAATATGATTGAAAAATACTAATGTATAACGTTGGCATTGTATTTGTTCTATCAGAATATTTAATAACTTAAATTGAATTTTTCGAGAGTTGAATTTTAAATATTGGAAAATTGGAACTGGTAAAGGTTGTCTATGAAATCTTGCAGGCAGTTTAATTACATTGTCTTTTTCTATGGAAGATAATAGTTTTCTCGGTGGTGTTGCTGTCATGAAAATTTGACATGCTGAATGTTTAGAGGCTGAATGAATCACACTAATTAGATCATCGTCCATAGAAAGCGGAAAAGCATCTACTTCATCAATAATAATGATGTCAAAATGATTTTTAAATCTATATAATTGATGCACGGTTGAAATGATAAAATGTCCATCAAATTGTTGTGGTGAATTTTGGTGTAACACATCTATGTTTTCTTGAGAAAAAGCATCTTTAATACGTTGACTTATTTCTACAACTACATCAACTCGTGGTGATATAATGGCTATGTTATCACCTTTATTTCTAGCTACTTTTATACCTTCGAAAATCATTTCTGTCTTTCCTGCTCCGGTTACTGCATAAAGCAGTATCTTTCTTTTCTCTTTTATAGCATCTACAATTTGTTTTGAAGCATAGTTTTGTTGTTCAGAAAGATTGAAGTCTAATTGATAATTACATTCTGAAACCTTTTGTTTACTCTGCAATATTCTATAATCAGTCTGACTATCCATACGACCTAATTGAATACATTTTCTACAATAAACAATTTCCTTCTCATTATAATCAGAATAGTAACTATGAAAATATATTTGTTTATTCGTTTCACATTGAACACAATGCCATCGATTATTTTTCAATATGACGCCTTTACTTATATTTGCGATCTGTTCATTAGTTATTGTCACATCTGGTTGAATGATTTTTCCATATTGTAATATTTTATTTTCCTCCAAAATAAAAAGACATACTAGATTGTTGATGTACAATCCAATATGTCCTCTATAAATATTAATCAAGTCTTACTTTACGGGCAGTGTAACCTAAACCTAATCCACCTGAACCTAAATGGGCAGCGATTACCGGTCCGAATTCTGAATAAGCAACTTGACTATGTGATGGTGCATTTTCTTTAACAGAGTCTAGTAATGCTTTACCATCTTCAGTCTTATCACCATTAATCACAAATATCGTTACTTCATCAAAGTCCTTAACTTGGTTTAACACTTTTTCTTCTAATGCTTTAAGTGCTCTTTTTTTCGTACGTACCTTCTCTTCAGGAACTATCTTACCGTCATCAAATTTAAGTACTGGTTTCATTTTTAACAATGTCCCAACCCAAGCTTGTGCACCTGTGATTCGTCCGCTTTTTTGTAGATTTTTTAAATCATCTACTATTAAATAAGCGCCTGTATGTTCTCTCATATCTGTTAATTCTGCTATGATATCATTTGGCTTATAACCTTGTTCCACCATTTCAATTGCACGTAATACGTAACAACCTTCCATCATAGCCGCAAGCTTACTATCAAATGCATATACATTAATGCCTTCTACTATTTCACCAGCTTGCTTACCAGATTGATAGCTCCCACTAATTCCACTAGATAAGAATACAACTATTACATCTGTATAGCCTTTATCTCTTAAGTTTTCATATCGTTGAATCCATTCACCTACAGCAGGTTGACTTGTAGTAGGTATTGTCGCAGACGTTGCCATTTTTTCATAAAAACGATCAATATCTACATCTGTACTTTCTGTATAGCTTACACCATCATCAAACGTCACACTTAATGGTGCAACTGGAATATCATATTTATCGATTAAATTTTGAGATAGATAGCTAGTAGAATCAGTCATTACAGCAATCTTCATAGTAGTCCTCCTCAATTATACTCATAGTAATAATACAATATTTTATCAAAAAAAGAAATTGCCATTTAAACATTTTATTTTAAGTATTTACAGAGTGTATAATACTAATATGAAAATTATAGATTTGGAAGTGAAACGATGTCAAAACCAATCATCACTGTAAAAAAAGAACATACATTTGAAAATGTTATTAATAAATCACGTTTTATTGCTCATATTAAACCGGTGACTTCTGAAGAAGAAGCTAAATCATTTATCAATGAAGTTAAAACTCAACATAAAGATGCAACGCATAATTGTTCAGCCTATACAGTAGGTCCTGAAATGAATATTCAAAAAGCAAACGACGACGGTGAACCAAGTGGCACAGCAGGTGTACCGATGTTAGAAATATTAAAAAAACTAGATATTCATGATGCTTGTGTTGTTGTCACTCGTTACTTTGGTGGAATTAAACTCGGTGGTGGCGGACTTATTAGAGCATATAGTGGTGCTGTCCGAGATGTGATTTACGACATTGGCCGTGTAGAATTGAGATCAGCTATATCAGTGACAGTCACTTTAAGTTACGATCAAACTGGCAAATTTGAATACGAATTAGAATCAACTACTTTTATGCTTAGAAATCAAAGCTATACTGACAAAGTAAGTTATGAAATAGATGTAGTTCAAACAGAGTACGATAAGTTTATCGAGTTCTTAAATAAAACAACCGCTGGGAATTATGAAATCCAAACTGAAGATAGCAAAATGCTACCTTTCGATATCTCTACAGACTAAAAAAAGCTATCAAAAAAACGACATGCATTTATTAATAGTAAATGCTCATATGTCATTTTTTGATAGCTTTATCTCGTTTAGTGATCATGTTTTTCTTCGTATTGATGTTGCGGACGATTATCTCTTTTAGTAATGAGTTTTAATATTGGTTTATAATTATCATCAATTAAACCAGTAAATTCAACAATAAGTTCAATAGTTAATAGAATTAAAATAAACATCATTAAAGCACCGAGTGGTTGTGATAGATAAAGTATAATACTTGATAAACTAAATAATATCGCAATTGAATAAATTAATAGTACAGTTTGGCGATGAGTATAACCAAGTTCTAATAATTTATGATGCAAATGGGATTTATCTGCTTGCATAATATGTTGACCTTTTTTCATTCGGCGTATCATAGCAAAAATTGTGTCTATAAACGGTACCGCTAAAATAACGATTGGGAAAAATAAAGCTATAAATGTAATATTTTTAAAACCTAACAATGATACAAATCCAATTATAAATCCTATCATCAGTGCCCCACTGTCACCTAAAAATATTTTAGCTGGGTGAGAATTATAGAATAAGAAACCTAATAATGATCCGATTAATACACAACAAATCATTATAATAAAAACATTCGCCTGTAAAATTGCAATAAATGCTATTGTCATCAAAGCAATCGCTGACACGCCAGATGCTAATCCGTCTAAACCATCGATTAAATTAATCGCATTAGTTATAGCTACAATCCAAATCACTGTTATAGGAATACTTAAAATACCGAAATGAATCGTTGGTCCCATTGGTAGTGAAATAAAATCGACTGTGACTCCATAAAACGCAACAACTAAAGCTGCTATGATTTGGCCAGCTAATTTTAAGTATGGTTTTAAATCATAAATATCATCAATTAATCCAACAACGTACATTAAAATAGCGCCAATGACTAATGGTTTTACTTCTCTTTCAATTGGATGTCCGAGCCACATTCCAACTAAAAATGAAAATAAAATAACCGTACCACCCATTACTGAAATTGGCTTTGTATGTACTTTACGAAAGTTGGGTTTATCTACTAAATTTAATTTTTTAGATATCGCAATAATAATGGGGGTTATTATTAAACTGACTATCATAGTAAATGCAATAAGTAATAATGTATACATCAGTTCACCTTCATCAAATTTAAGTTAGTTTCTATCATTAAAGAAAAATATTAAGAAATCCAACCATTTTACTTCCTTTATTTATTATAAATTAAAATATCCTTCGTATTTCTACATTTTCATTAAACGTTACCTTTTATACTTAAAAGCGCTTATTTCTAATTATATATTATACACGTATTGTTGGAATCAGTATTCCATATAAACAATTCCCTTGTAAAAATAGTTATTAGTCTTACAAAACATCCCATATAATAACAATATTAATACTATGTATTATCTACAATGAAACAAAAAATCTCTTACGACGAAACTCATTTTTTTCATCATATCACTTAAATTTATATTTTAACATTAATCTCTATTATGTATAGGAAAATTTTAGTCTGACTAATGACAAATTGTAAGTTTTCACTTACAATAACTATTGGTCAATAAAGGAGTCGGTAAAACTATGTTTGAAGCAATTATATATAATATTTCAGTCATGGTTGCAGGTATTTATTTATTTCATAGACTGCAATACTCTGAAAATAAAAGAATGGTCTTTTCAAAAGAATATGTCACTGTTTTAATGACGCTTGTAGCACTATTATTAGCTGCTTATCCTATACCATTCCGTTTAGAATACTTAGTACATTTAACATTTGTTCCTTTATTATTTTTAGGGCGTTATACCAATATGATTTATACACTTACTTCTGCTATTATTGTAGCACTAGTAGATGTGCTTATTTTCGATAATTCAATTATCTATGGTATTACTCTAATTGTTATTGCTGGTGTCGTTAGTGCTGTAGGTCCATTTTTGAAACAAAACGACATCGTATCTTTACTTATTTTAAATACGATTAGTATTATCATCTTATTTATTTTAGCTTTATTTAGTCCGATATATGATTTGATTGAGATTGCTATCTTAATTCCTATTTCATTTATCATTACAATTGCCTCTGCAATTACTTTCGTAGACATATGGCATTTCTTCTCATTAGTTAATCGTTATGAAAACGAAGATAAATATGATTATTTAACTGGACTTGGAAATGTTAAAGAAT
The DNA here is from genome assembly GCF_030547725.1 of Staphylococcus pasteuri. NCBI lineage: Bacteria > Bacillati > Bacillota > Bacilli > Caryophanales > Staphylococcaceae > Staphylococcus > Staphylococcus pasteuri. The sequence goes on from NZ_JAUOQO010000002.1 coordinate 125,026, forward strand.
TTGATAGACATTTAAATCAATTATCAAAATATACTGAAGAACATAAAGAAAGTTTAGGTTTATTACTTATTGATATTGATGGTTTTAAAGATGTTAATGATACATATACTCACCAAGCAGGTGACGCTGTATTAAAACAAATGTCTCAATTACTAAAAAATTATGTTCCCAAACAATTTTCAATTTTTAGAAATGGTGGAGAAGAATTTTCAGTTGTCATTAATGATTACACATTAGATCAAAGTGTAAAACTCGCTGAAAACATTAGACAAGGTGTAGAAAAATCGTCATTCCATTTACCTAATAAGGAAGTCATCAAACTTTCAGTCTCTATCGGTGTAGGATATTTAACGAGAGATGATCGTAAATCTCAAAGACGCGTATTTAAAGATGCAGATGACATGGTCCATGTCGCGAAAAGCGAAGGTAGAAATAAGGTAATGTTTAATCCAATTATCAAATTATAATGACCTATTTTTAAACGGTAGTCATAACCTAGGAAATAAATTCCAACATTAGAAGCAAAAAGAAGACAACTAAATTAAGTCTTCTTTTTGCTTTTATTTTTATTCTCCCCTTCTACTTTCTTCATTACATAATCTTTTCAATCTGCCTTCCTCTATTGAAAGTTGTTAGCGCAAGTTGTACACTTCAATTATTCATATCAATAAATTAACTAGGAGGTGGTTGTTCATGTCTGACTCAATCACTATCATTGATGAAAATAAAGTGATTGATGTTGTATTGATTGCTGGAAGAATATTACTTGAAGCGGGTGCTGAAACATACCGAGTTGAAGATACAATGAATAGAATTGCACATAGCTATGGCTTATATGATACATATAGTTTTGTAACTTCTACCGCTATCATTTTTTCATTAAATGATCGAACAAGTACAAGACTGATACGAATCAGAGAGAGAACGACAGATTTGGAAAAAATAGCTTTAACAAATAGCTTATCTCGTAAAATTTCTAACAATCAACTTACAATAGATGAAGCTAAGTCTGAATTAATCCACCTTAGAAGTGCTTCGTTGCAATATTCTTTTTTAATTAATTTATTTGCAGCAGCCATTGCATGCGGATTTTTCTTATTTATGTTTGGTGGTGTCGCATCAGATTGTTGGATAGCTGCGATAGCTGGAGGCGCTGCATTTTTAACCTTTAGTCTAGTTCAACGTTATATCCAAATTAAATTTTTCTCAGAATTTGTTGCTGCTTCAGTCGTTATATCAATAGCAGTTGCAAGTTCTAAAATTGGCTTAGCGACCAATCAAAATATTATTACTATTGCTAGTGTAATGCCTCTTGTGCCTGGTATTCTAATTACCAACGCAATTCGAGATTTGCTTGCAGGAGAACTATTAGCAGGTATGTCTAGAGGTGTTGAAGCAGCGTTAACTGCATTTGCTATTGGTGCCGGTGTTGCAATTGTATTACTAATTTTTTAAGAGAGGCTGTTCATATTGTTATTTTATTTATTTCACTTTACAATCAGTTTCATTTCCACAGTCCTATTCTCCATCATTTTTAATGCGCCTCGTCGACTATTGTTAGCTTGTGGGTTTGTCGGTGCGGTAGCGTGGACTATTTATCAATTCACTGTAGACATGCAATTTGGTAAAGTAGGTGCTTCCTTTTTAGGTAGCTTAATATTAGGATTATTAAGTCATACGATGAGTAGACGTTACAAAAGACCTGTTATCATTTTCATTGTTCCTGGAATTATCCCACTTGTACCTGGTGGCGCAGCTTATGAAGCTACACGTTATTTAGTTTCAAATAATTATACAAATGCAGTAAATACCTTTTTAGAAGTTACACTAATATCTGGTGCGATTTCATTTGGTATTCTTGTTGCAGAAATTATCTATTATATCTACACACGTATCAAACAGTATTATGGTAAGATTAAAGGTAAATCTTATAAGAAATCTTATAATATGAATAACAGAGTTTAAGGGGATGTCTAACATGAAAGAACAAATAATTGATAGATTAACAAGATATGTAAAAATTGATACACAATCAGATCCAAATTCTAATGTTACGCCTTCTACAACTAAACAATGGGATTTACTAAATCTATTGGAGAAAGAATTAAAAGATTTGGGCCTTGAAACAGATATGGATGATCATGGTTATCTGTTTGCTACATTAGAAAGCAACATAGATGCGGACGTACCAACTGTTGGATTTTTAGCACATGTTGATACATCACCCGACTTTAATGCGACTGGTGTTAATCCGCAAATCATTGAAAATTATGATGGAAAACCAATTCAACTAGGACAAACAAACCGAATTTTAGATACTAAAGTCTTCCCTGAACTTAAACATGTCATCGGTGATACGCTAATGATTACTGATGGTACATCATTATTAGGTGCTGACGATAAAGCCGGTGTAGTTGAAATTATGGAAGGTCTAATATACCTTATTGAACATCCCGAAATTAAACATGGTAAAATCCGTGTTGGCTTTACTCCAGATGAAGAAATTGGTCGCGGTCCTCATCAATTTGATGTTGAACGTTTTAATGCTGATTTCGCATATACAATGGATGGTAGTCAACTTGGTGAGCTACAATACGAGAGCTTTAATGCTGCAGCAGCTACTATTACTTGTCATGGTGTGAACGTACATCCTGGTTCTGCCAAAAATGCTATGATTAATGCCATTTCACTTGGACAACAATTTAATAGTTTGTTACCTCCAAACGAAGTTCCTGAACGAACTGAAGGATATCAAGGTTTCTATCATTTAATGAACTTTGAAGGTAACGTTGAAAAAGCAACTTTACAATATATTATTCGAGATCATGATAAAAAGAAATTCGATTTACGTAAAAAACGACTTATGGAAATTCGTGATGATATTAACTCACATTTCGAAAATTATCCTGTTAAAGTTGATGTTGAAGATCAATACTATAATATGGCTGAAAAAATAAAACCACATCAACATATTATTGATATTCCAACTAAAGTATTCAATCAATTAGATATTAAACCAAATACCGATCCAATTCGCGGTGGTACAGATGGTTCACAACTTTCATTTATGGGCTTACCAACACCAAATATTTTTACAGGTTGTGGCAATTTCCATGGTCCTTATGAATATGCTTCTATTAATGTAATGGAAAAAGCTATCCACGTTATGGTAGGTATAGCTGAAGAAGTAGCCAATTCAAATAAATAAATACAATAATAAACACGCCTTGATTGTCTTATACAAAATGACAACCAAGGCGTGTTATTTAGTTTATTTTATTGATTAACATCAAATTGTGTTTTTAATAGTTTTAATGCTTGAACAGTATAATGTCTAATTTGAATACCCATTTTAAAATCAGTGTAAGTTTCAGGCATGTCGATAAATGTATTAAACATTGCCGTCACACCTTTACCTTCGAATAAATCAAATTTATCGTCAGTAGCACAAATAGCAATTGATGTTTTATTATGCTTTTCGGTTAAATCTGCAATACGTAATGTCGTAGTTTCCAACAATTGGTCTCGTTCATTTAACCCTTCACCGAAAATAATTAAATCTGCTTGTTGTACCAAATCTTCTAAATGTGTAATTTGATCTACAAGCTCATGACTAGTTAAAATTTCTGCTTGATATAATCCTTTTAATACCGCAGCAATACCGCCACCAGCACCACCACGCTCGATAGGTCCAATCGTCACTTTTAACTCACTTTTAAATAATTCACTAAAATACCATACTAAATTATCTATTTCTGCTGCTTCATTTTGAGTCATTCCTAGCGTAGAATACATTTGCATAATTTCACTTTGCTTACCATATAATCTACTAGAAAAATCTGACATCACTTGAATATTAGCTTCAGCTAATTTCGGATGAATTTCTGAAAAATCTAAACGTCTAATATATTTAATGACATGGGCACCTTTTGTCACATCAACAATATTTGCTTCATCATCATAGAATTTGGCACCTAAGGCTTGTAACATCCCTGCTCCACCATCGAAACTGCCAATTCCACCTAATGAAATAATAATATGTTTAGCATCGTTGTCTAGTGCTGCGTTTAATATTTCTCCTAAACCATAACTAGTTCTTTGTTGAATTGGTTTTTGACCGTTTAAAAATAAATTACCTTCTATAATTGTCATTCCACTATCAGTTTGACCATATATTGCCTCTACTTCATTCATATCTGCATCGTGAGCGGCAACTCGATATTTACTACCAGACTGCCATAAAAAGACAGAATCCATTAATTCATGGCGGCCATTAAATAATGGCACTTGCACTATATCTGCCTTTTCAATTTGACTAGCAACCGCTTCTTCTACATATCTATTTGCTTGATAACTAGAAATAATACCATTAAATTCATCCATGGCTACTAAAACTTTCATCGCCTTAACCACCTTGTTTTATATATAGTGTTACTTATTAAAATCATTTATATGATGTTTTAAATATAATTTATAGATTCATCGTATAATTAATATTTTACACTAACATATTATACATATGAATGCTGCGTATTTCACAATAAAAGCTATTACAAATTATATTAAAACAATTACATTTTGAATATTGATTTATTATATCTTATTCATCAGCAAACCATAAATGATAAACCATATTTCGTTTTAATAACTAAAAAAGCCATTTCACTACTACATCATAGTAATAAAATGACTTTTATCTTTTAAATGAACATAGAATTAATTTAAATTTACGTTCATTACTCAATTATTTGTTCACTTATCTGAAAAAATTATTCTTCTGCTTGAGCTAATGATGAAACATTGATATCACTATGTGAAGCATTCCATTTCATTTCACCATTGACGAAGTAAAATGCTTGTGGTGATTCATGTTTTACATTTGTTTTTTCAGCAATATAGTCCGATAACTTACGCTCCTGCTGTACTATTAAATAGTAACCATCCATATCGCGTTCATATAAAAATTTATTAAACTGATCATACGCATTTGCAGAAATTGGACAAGTTTCGCTATGTTTTAAAACAAATAAATATTTATTTTCATTTAGCACTTGTTCAAACTGGTCAATTGAACTCAGCTTTATAGCCATTCTATTCACCTCTAAAAGTATTTATCACATTTTCTGAGCATATGCGTGATATTCATATCCCGAAAATAATATCAGTGGGTACAATTATACACATTTTACTTAGCAATGTTAACCTTGGTTATTTAATTTATTTAATTCTAATCAAAATTAATTGTTTTTTTGTTTTACCTTTTTTAATTTCGAATTAAATTCCTTATCTTTCTTATCTATATCTTTACCCTCTTTTGGCAACTTATCGACATCTATTTTAGATATTTTTTCACCAACTTCTATAGTATCAATACGAGTATCATAATAATTCTCTAAACTATAGTACATTTCAATCGCGTTCTTACGGGCATTATCGACATTTGTATCAGAAATATTAGTTTGATTTATATCTTTAATTTGTTTCTCAATTAAAGGAGAAATATGATTTTCAATTGCTTTTTTGGCTGTTTTTGCATCACTTGTAGACGTATCTAAATATTTTTTGGCAGTTTGTTTTAAATCTTTATTATTACTTTCTAATTTTGATGTTAATTGATTTGCATCTTCTTTATTAGAAGCATTATTTATTTTCTTTTCAACTTGAGAGCGGTTCTTCTCAAATAATTTAGTATAATCTAAAATATCTTCATTATCTTTGATTGAATCGTTACACAAGTCTACAAAATCTTTCAAATCATATATTGAACTTTTTTTATCTTTAACAGTTTTAAGATACTCAGATTTTAACTCTTTAACCTCTTTTGTTTCAGCAGGCAATTGTTTTGCAGATTTTTCGTATTCTTTAAATGCAGGTATTAATTGTTGATCAATATCATCTTGAAGTTTAATAAACTCTTTTCTGTTTTTATCAGTAGTGTCTGTTTTACTTAAATGATCTAATTCTTTAAGATTTATTTTTTTCATAACTTTTTTTAATTTATCTTGTTTATGATTCACTTCATCTAATTTGCTTTCAAAATGATTTAAATCTGAATTAGTTTTATTACTACATGCTGTTAACGAGATAATAATGAGGAAAATCACTGGGATAAGTATTATTTTTTTCATATTTGCACCCCTTACCATAGAACATTATACAGAAACGTATTTATTAAGAAAATAAATTATGTTATAGTATCTCAGACTTTATAGCTTACCAATTTATAACAAAGGAGTAAAACCATGTACGGGCATGTTCAACCTCTCATTAAATATCAAACAGATGACCATTACAACCATTTATATCAAGAAACAAGCGCTCTATTGTATAATTTACTAGATTCACCAATTAAATATACACAGCATATTGGTGGAACGAAGCATTTTAATTATGAGACTGAACCCATACTTGATTTGCTTATCGGTGTAGATAATTTACATGATATTACATCATTAGATGAAAAGCGTCTCAATTATGCTGGATTTTATCGATTACATCACGCTTATAAAAAGAAAGTAATGATGGCAAAGTTTAATAATCTTAGAGAATTAAAGCAAGAAATTCGTTTACACATCGTTCAATTAAACACTCAATTATTTGAACAATATCAAACTGTCGATCACATATTAAATAATAATATAGATATCGCAAATGAATTCGCTCAAAAAAAGAAACAATTATTAAACAATGTTGAATCAATAAGAACGTATGAAAACCAAAAGCAATCTATATTTGAAAATATATACAAACAATATGGTCCCTTAAAATAAAGAGAAACATATAATCTACAATCATTATATAAATTTATATTTACGATATTAAAAATCTCATTATAAATGTTCAACATATCATAATTATATAGCATATAAATCAAAATAAAATAATAATGTATTATGCACATCTTAGTCGATTTACTTTGCGTATAATATCTTCTTATTTCGCAAATAGCAAATAAAATTGATATAATAATAATATTAGTATTGAATAAAGAAAGGACGTACGGATAGTGAATAAAAACGATATATTAAAAGGTTTGCAAGAAATTATTCCAAACGACATTATTGAAGTAGATGAACCTTTAAAAAAATACACTTACACTGAAACTGGCGGTAAAGCTGATTTTTATCTTTCACCTACTAAAAATGAGGAAGTACAAGCGATTGTTAAATATGCAAACCAAAATAATATTCCAGTCACTTATTTAGGAAATGGTTCGAATATTATTATCCGAGAAGGCGGCATTAGAGGTATTGTATTGAGCCTATTATCATTAAAGCATATTGATGTATCAGATGATGCAATTATCGCAGGTAGCGGTGCAGCCATTATTGATGTTTCACGTGTAGCAAGAGACTACGCACTAACTGGTTTAGAATTTGCATGCGGCATACCAGGATCAATTGGCGGTGCAGTATTTATGAATGCTGGCGCTTATGGTGGCGAAGTGAAAGATTGTATTGACTATGCACTATGTGTTAATGAAAATGGTGATTTACTTAAATTAACAACTCAAGAATTAGAACTAGACTACAGAAATAGTATCGTACAGAAAAAACATCTCGTAGTTTTAGAAGCTGCATTTACATTAGAACCTGGTAACTTAAAAGAAATTCAAGCCAAAATGGACGACTTAACTGAACGCCGTGAAACTAAACAACCACTCGAATATCCATCATGTGGAAGTGTCTTCCAAAGACCACCAGGCCATTTTGCTGGTAAATTAATTCAAGATTCTAATCTACAAGGTCATCGTATTGGTGGTGTTGAAGTTTCAACTAAACATGCTGGTTTTATGGTTAATGTAGATAAAGGTACGGCGACAGATTATGAAGATTTAATCCATCATGTTCAAAAAACAGTTAAAGATAAATTTGATGTTGAATTAAATACAGAGGTACGTATTATAGGAGAACATCCGGACGCAGATTAATTGGTTATAGGAGGTTTGTTTCTTTGCCGAAAGTTTACGGTTCAATTGTTGATAATGAAACAAGATGCATACATTATCAGTCATTTTTGGATATTATAGCAATTAAATTCAAATGCTGTAATAAATATTATCCTTGTTATCAATGTCACAACGACCATGAGACACATCCTATCAAACGCTGGAGTGAAGATGAATTTAACGAGTATGCCATTATGTGTGGTGTCTGTAAAAATGAAATGACAATCAACGAATACATGATGGTTGAATCTTGTCCGAAATGTCAATCTCACTTTAATCATAGATGTAAATTCCATTACCATCTTTATTTCGAAGTTTAATAATTTAAAATGATAAAAGCGCTAATGGCTCTCACAATGAGGCTATTAGCGCTTATTATTTATTATTTTACAACTTCTTCTAATTCATCAATTTGTTTCATAGTAGTAGTTGTTGAACCAGAAGCAAAATACCATAATTTAGGATCAAGTTCATAAATTTTATGATCTTTAACGGCTTTTACGTTTTTCAATACATCATTATTTAATGTTTTCTTAGCAGACGCATTATTAGAAACAACTTGTCCTCTATCCATTGCTAAAATCACATCTGGATTTTCTTTATTAATATATTCGTTATTAACATTTTGACCATGTGGTCCTTTAGTTACATGTTTATCGACTGGTTTAAATCCAAGTGTATCAAATACTAAACCACCAAAACGAGATCCTGGACCAAATGTAGATAATTCACCTTCATTGACTAATAAATACATTACTTTTTTATCAAATTTAGATGTTTTATCTTTCATTGCATCAACTTTTTTATCTAGTTTCTTAGTTAATGATTTCGCTTTATCTTCTTTATCGTAAATTTTACCTAATTTTTCTGTATTTTCTTTCATAGATTTTAGATAATGTTTATCATCTGTACCCATGTAAACAATTTTAGCTTTAGGTGCTGCTTTTTTAAATTCATCTAAATTTTTCTGATTAGCTGTTCTACCTGAAATAAAAATCACTTCTGGTTTTGCTTCAGCAACTTTATCGAAATTAACTTGTTTTAGGTTACCAGTATTTAAATATTTATCAGATTTAAAATCATCTAAGAAATCTGGTAATGATTTACCGCCTTCACCTTTAGGTAAAGCTTTTACTTTGCTTGAAAGACCCATTTCTTTTAAATCGTTTAAAGCACCGTAATCTAATACGACAGCATTTTTAGGATTTTTAGGTACTTCCACTGTTTCTTTTACCTTTTTAGCATCGCTACCGTCTTTTTCTTTTCCTTGTGCTTCATAATTATTTTCGATTTTAACAGTGTCTTTTGAACCACTTTTTTCAGATTTAGAATCTGAATCATCGTTGTTAGAGTTGTTACCACACGCTGCTAAAACTAATACTAAAGATAATAATAAGACTAAAATAGATTTTTTCATTATGTAATAACTCCTTTTTAATTTTATCGATTGGCTGAGAGGAACGTGTTTGAATAGATTGATTTATCCATATACTATAAGCATCACTCCTTTAAAGGTCTAATAAAACTAGTGTTAATTCAATATCAATTCATCATAATATAGACAAATACGTTGACCATTTACATTTTCAACTTTGACATCCATTTCATATAATTCTCTTAATACATTGCTTTGAATAACAGTTTGATTACTACCAGAACGAACAAGTTCACCATTTTTTAAAGCAATAATATTATCTGAATAACAGGATGCAAAATTAATATCATGTAATACAATAACGATTGTTTTATTTAATGTTTTTGCTAATGTACGCAAAGTTTGCATAATTTGTACTGAATGTTTCATATCTAGATTATTTAGTGGTTCATCTAATAAAATGTATTCAGTATTTTGTGCGATCGTCATCGCTATATAAGCGCGTTGACGTTGTCCTCCTGACAATGTTTTGATATTTCTATCCTTTATTTCATTTAACTGTAATAAATCTAAGGCATATTGTACTTGTTCTTTATCTTCTTGTTTTAAGTGTCCTTTGCAATAAGGAAATCTTCCAAAATTAACTAATTGTTCAACAGTAATATTCATTTCAGTATGATTAGTTTGTTTTAATATTGAAATTTTTTTAGCTAATTCATCTGTTTTGTAATCATCCATATACTTATCTTCAATTTTGACAGTGCCACTATCAATCTGAATCAACTTTGTGATTGTTGATAATAAAGTACTTTTTCCTGCACCGTTTGGACCAATAAGTGATGTGATTTTTCCTTTTTCAATATCAACATTAATATCTTTTAAAATTTTCTTCTTCTGAATGGATTTATTTAAACTTTGAATTTGGATCAATTGGCATTTCTCCCTCTAACTAATAAGTATATAAAGTAACTTCCACCTATAAGGTCAATAATTATACTTACTTCAGTAGTCGCTTCAAAAAGATGTTCAACAACCCATTGCGCTATAAATAAACTTATCCAACTAAAACATAATGTAGCAGGTAGTATATATTTATGCTCATAAGTCTTGATAAATTCATGTGCTAAATTGACAGTTAATAGTCCTAAAAATGTAATTGGACCTACTAAAGCTGTTGAAACAGATACTAAAATAGCAACAACAATGAGAAATAATCTTGTTACTTTTTCATAATTGACGCCTAAATTAATTGCTTGTTCTCTACCGAGCAATAAGACATCTAAATATGGAAGTGAGATAATAGTAATGACGATTAACACGGCTAATACGATAGCTGAAAATCCAACAAGTTTTGAATTAGAAGCGTCAAAGTTAGCAAACATTGTACTTTGAACAGCTAAAAATGATTCTGGATCCATAACTAATTGGATAAAACCTGTAATACTTCTAAAAAATGTTCCAAGTACGACACCAACTAAAAGTATGAAATAAACAGAAAAATGGCCTATTTTAAATAAAACTTGGAATAAGAAAAGCGCAAATAATACCATTGCTAATAATGTAATGACAAAATTAATATAAACATTAGTAACTAATGTGGATTGAGTTCCTAATATAAAAACAGGTAAAATTTTCACAAATAAGTATACGGAATCAAGACCAATGATTGATGGTGTCAGTAACCGATTTGTCGTAATAGCTTGGAAAATAACAACGGAAGTACCTATAGCACCGCCAACTAAAATAATTAATATGAATTTTCTTAAACGACTTTGGATTTGATAATCAAATATTTCAAAATCAATACCTAACAATAAATATAAAACACCTATAATTAGTGTGATTAAGGTTAGTAACAATACTTTCTTATTGTGTTTAGTTAGCATAATTACCCCTACCTTTCATCAATAAGATAAGGAATATAATAGTTCCAAACACACCTATAGTTAAACCGATGTTAATTTCGTATGGGTACACGATTAGTCGACCTATAATGTCTGAAAACAGCACAAAGACAGCACCTAACATCATTGTATGAGGTAAAGCATGTTTTAAATGGTCTCCTCTATAAATTGAAATGATATTAGGAACAATTAACCCTAGAAATGGTAATGTACCAACAGTGACAACAACAAGCGCAGTAATTGTTGCAGTTATAAATAAAGCGATGTTAATTATTTTTTCATAGTTAACTCCTAAGTTATGGCTGAAGTCTTTGCCCATACCCGCAATCGTAAAATGGTTCGCAAATATATATGTAATTATTAAAAACGGAATACTTAAATATAATACTTCGTAACGACCACTAGTAATAATGGCAAAATTACCATTCAACCAATTACCTATGCTTTGAACTGCATTTGTACGTAACGCAATAAATGTCGTAAAACTAGAAACTATGCCACCAAGCATAATACCTAACAACGGAATAAAGATGACATCTTTCACCTTAATAAGTTGAACTAATTTAACAAAGAAATAAGTTCCAACTACACTGCATATAACAGCAAAAATTAATTTGATAAGTATATGTCCTTTAGGAAAGAAAATTAAAGATAATAAAATACCTAATTTTGCCCATTCCATCGTACCTGCTGTCGTTGGACTTACAAATTTATTTTGCATCATTTGTTGCATAATTAAACCAGCGATACCCAATGTACTACCTGATATGAGAATACTAACTGTTCGAGGAATACGACTCGATAAAATAATATTTAATTGGTCGCTATTAAGATGGAAAATATCAGTAATCGATATTTGGCTAACACCAACAAATAAAGAAAGAACCGTAAACGCAACGAGAAAGATGAGTAAAACATATCCCTTAAGTAAAAACTTCATAACACTTTCTCCTTGAATAGAAATTCTTATTATTTCTGACGATAATGATAATCGTTATCATTTAAAATGTTACAGAATTTATTGGTAATATTCAATAGGTTTTCGAAAAATATTGCTGTAAATTTGATTAATTTTAATATTTAAGTTAAAAACATAAAAAAAGTCTTAATTTTAATCTCATAGCGATTAAAATTAAGACTGTTTATTATTTATTTCTCGTCATCGAATATAAAATCTTCATCTCTTAAAGCTTCAACATTTAGAGCCAGTGTATAACCGTCACCTTTTACAGAGAAGAAATCATGATTTTTAGTTGTAGTGTCTAAGGCATTTTCAATAATAGGGTTGAATTCACGTTCTTCAAAATATGGTTCAAAACCAAGATTTGATAATGCTTTATTACCATTATATTTAACGTAATTCAGTACATCTTCTGCTAATCCAATGTCATCATATAATAGATGTGTATATGATACTTCATTATCATATAACTCTTTTAATAATTTATACATTTCTTGATCAGCTCGTTGCTTTTCACTTTCAGAAAGTTCATTTCTTAAGCTTTGTGCATCTAGTCCAGTAAAGACACCATGAATAGATTCATCCAATAATATTTTACGAATAATTTCTCCAGATGTTGTCATCTTTCCTTGACCAGCTAGATATAGTGGATAGTAAAAACCTGAATAGAATAAAAATGTTTCTAAGAAAACACTTGATACTCTAGCAATGTACTGGTCGAAAATGGAAGCTTCTTTACCCCATAATTTATGATAGTTTTCGATGATTTTATCTGATTTATATTTTAAATGAGGTTCTTCAATAACCCACGTATCTAATAAATAGTTTGTTTCACTAGAAGGTAATAATGTAGTGAAAATATGAGAATAACTTTTAGCATGAATTTGTTCCATCATTGCCATAAATGAATATACTGCTTTTTTTCTTAAATCAGTAGTATGAAGCATTATTAATGGCATACCATCGTCTGCTTGGTGTGTGTCTAAACCTGTTAAACCTGCTAACGCTTTTTTAAATGTATTCTTTTCAGCTTCAGATAACGTTTTCCAACTTGCGATATCCTTTGATACTTTAAATTCTGTTTCTACCCACATTTGAGATATATTTTGACGCCAAAACATATTAGTCATATCTTCTTGGGTATTCCAATTGACGGCCTTCATGAATAATAATCCTCCTATCCTTTAATTAAGGTGACAGATAACCACTAACTTTCAATTAAACTACCTAATCCCTTATTAAGGTTATGTATTAACAGAGGTCGGGACAAAAGCGCTTAGGATTTGAGCAGAACCAGACGATGAGCAAAATTGTTTCTCAAATTTTGTCGAATCGTGTGAGTTTGCCCAACTTGCATTACTTGTAGAATTTCTTTGTGAAATTCTCTGTGTTGGGTCCCTTCTGCCGAAAATCCTGCTTTTGGGACGCCGTTAATCAGTTTCCCAGAGCACAAAGACTTTATGTCTCAACCACTTTTCTTTATTCTTTTAGATACTCTAAATCATAAATTCAATTAGATTAAGCTTAATGTTCTATTATATTTGTTTATGATTTTAGATAGCACAACTTGTACATTCTTCTACACTTAATAATTTATTACGAGTATAGTATAGAGATTTCAAACCTTTATGATGCGCATATACATATAATCTAGAAAGTTCTCGAGTAGAAATTTCTGAATTAACATATAGAATTGTTGAAATACCTTGGTCAACATGAGTTTGAATAGTTGATACCAAATCAATTAATTTCATTTGATCAGTGTTAAATGCTGATTTGTAATACCACATTGTTTCTGGTGATAAAAATGGCATTGGATAAAACGTTTCTGCATTACCATAAGTACGTCTTTCAATTTGGTCAACAATAGGCATCACTGAACTTGTAGCATTTTGCACATATGAAATACTTTGAGTTGGTGCAATAGCTAATCGATATGCGTGATATAAACCATATTGTTCAACGTCTTTTTGTAGTGCTTTCCAATCTTCAGCAGTTGGGATATCTAATCCTTCGAATAATTCACGTACCTTTTCAAATTGTGGTTCAAATTCTTGAGATGTGTAGAATTCGAAATATTTTCCATTTGCATAGTCAGATTTCTCAAAATCAAGATATTTTTCTCCACGTTCTTTAGCAATTTGCATAGAACGTTCAATAGAATAATAATTCATCATCATAAAGAAGATATTAGCAAAATCTTTAGCTTCTTCTGATTCATAACCTATTTTATTTTTAGCTAAGTAACCGTGTAAATTCATAACTCCTAGACCAACAGAATGTAACTCACTGTTTGCTTTTTTAACACCAGGTGCGTTTTGAATATTAGCTTCATCACTAACCACAGTCAATGCATCCATACCAGTATGAACTGAGTCTCTGAATTTTCCAGATTCCATTACATTAACAATATTTAATGATCCTAGGTTACATGAAATATCTCTTTTAATGTCATCTTCAGTGCCGTAATCATTTATTACAGATGTTTCTTGTAATTGGAAAATTTCAGTACATAAGTTACTCATTTTAATTTGACCAATATTAGAATTAGCATGTACTTTATTCGCATTATCTTTAAACATTAAATAAGGATAACCTGATTGTAATTGTGTTTGTGCAATCGTATTTAACATTTCACGAGCATCTTTTTTCTTTTTCTCAACGTTTGGATTTGCAACCATGTCGTCATAATATTTATCTAAATCGATGTCATCTAAAGTCACACCATATTCCTGTTTTACAGTATGTGGCGCAAACATATAGAAGTCTTTACCTTCTTTAGCTAAATCAAAGAATTTAGAAGGGACAATTAAACCAGTTGAAATAGTAGATAAGCGTAAATCTTCATCAGCATTTACCTTTTTAGTATCTAAAAATTCTTCAACATCATAATGGAAGATGTTTAAATAAACTGCGCCTGCACCAGGTCTTTGTCCTAATTGGTCAGCATAACTAAATCCACCTTCTAAAGATTTAGCAACAGGTAATACACCTTTAGCTACACCTTTAATACCTTTGATTGCTTCACCACGTGCACGTAATTTTGATAAATTGATAGCAACGCCGCCACCAATTTTACTTAGTTGTTTCGCAGTTGAATCAATAAAGTTAATAGAATTTAAACTATCATCTACTTCTAATAAGAAACATGACACTAATTCTCCACGTCGTGCTCTACCAGCATTTAAAAACGTTGGTGTTGCTGGTTGGTAACGTTGTTCAACCATGGATGAAATAAATTGTTTCGCTTGGTTTTTATCACCATTAGCTAAGTACATTGATACGATAGCAACGTGTTGATTATAATCTTCTAAAAATTGTTGTTTATCATTGGTTTTAAGTGCATAGTCTTTATAAAATTTACTTGCTGACATATAACTTGCGAATTGGAAATTAATTGATTTCGCATATTCTGTAATTTCAATTAAATCTGCCTCATTATATTTTTCAAAGATATTGAAATAAAAGTTATTGTCTACAAGATAATGTAATCTTTCGATTTCGCTATCGAAATAAATTGTTTTATCGTGGATTTCTTCCAAGTATACTTTAAGTGACTCTTGGTCTTTTTCTAAATTAAAAAAACCATTATCTTTTCTTTTTGTAACTTCGTTATTTAATTCAATATGATTGTACTTCTTCTCGTCCATAGTTTTCATTAAAATTACCCACCTTGTTTTTAAATTCGATAACGTCTTTGTTTGTTCCCTGCACTTCAAACTTCATTAACAACGGAATATCATATTTTTCAGATATAGTACGCCCTGCTTTAGCAAAGTTCTGACCCCAGTTTCTATTTCCACTTGCAGCCACGGCCTTAATATTTGAATGATTAACATCTAAAAAAGCCTGAACCTGTTGAGGAACCTCACCAAACCCTATGGTTCCTGTAACTAAAATGTAGGGTTCATTAATAGTTTCTGTACAGTTGTCAGATGTAATTTCCATCGCATTTTCGATTTCAGCACGTTTAATGAATCGACGTACATTGCCTGAAAATGAAAAATATACTACTTTCATTGGATCGCCTTCTTTCACCAATTTAAAAAAATTAAAAAAGAAGTTCTCCTTTATTGTTAAGGAAAGCTTCCTACAAAACATTGTGTTGTAGAATGAAATGAGTCACTAAACGAAACGTTTATAAAAACTATATGACCTTATATTAATATGTGATTTTATTTTTCAAACCACAAGATATAGTGGTTAGTTTCGAATTTAGATCTATATAGTATAATTAAACATTTTGTGCCTAAACACTGTTAATAAGAGTTTTTTCTTAAATTATCAGTGTCATTTTGCATTTATAATAAGATTATTCATTTTATTAGTACCGTTTCAAAACACAATATATTGTGTCTGTTTATTAATATCGGTACTATATTCTGTGTTTCATTATACATAATAGCTATACTTATTTAAAGTTAAAGTTTTATGTCTAATGTTCGTCTTTTCTTTTGAACATGCACCACTACACCATTAGTCTTACCTCAATAAAAATAAAAAAATTTTTCAGTTAAAATCACTTGCTTTTTTAAAGAAAATATACATAACCATCATTCCAATACATTAACGAAAATCCTATCATTACAACGTATACAACCTATAAAGCAATAGAATTGAATTGCAATCGTTTTCAGTTATATACAATTTTTTAGGGATATTAAAAATGTTTAATGCCATCAATCAAAGCAAACTTTACAGAACGTATGTTCGTATTGATATTGTATAATCTTTGTTCCAAAATATCAAGTCTTTTATGCATAACCCTATCATTTATGCTACTATAGTAACGTTAAATTTTTATAAATGAGGCGATAGTATTGAATCCTAAAATTAAAGGTATTATTGCAATCCTAATTTCTGCAGTAGGCTTTAGCTTTATGTCTGTATTTTTCAGATTAGCAGGTGATTTACCTGTTTTTCAAAAGTCTTTAGCCAGAAATTTAGTTGCTATGTTTATACCATTATTCTTCATATATAAATATAAGCAGCCTATGTTCGGAAAGTTAAGTAGTCAACCATTACTTATTTCAAGATCCGCACTTGGATTGATTGGCGTATTGTTCAATATATACGCAATTGACCATATGGTGCTCAGTGATGCTGATACTTTAATGAAGCTCAATCCTTTTTGGACAATCTTATTCAGTTTGATTTTCTTAAATGAAAAAATTCGTAAATATCAAATTACAGCGATGGTTGTAGCAATATTAGGGATGCTATTAATAGTAAAACCTGAATTTTCTTCTTCAATCATACCATCACTTATTGGACTATTCTCAGGTATCTTTGCCGCTTCAGCCTACACTTGTGTACGTGCTTTAAGTACTAGAGAAGCACCTTATACTATTGTTTTTTATTTCTCTTTATTTTCTGTAGTAGTACTTATACCATTTACAATATTTACTTATGAGCCAATGAGTAATTTACAGTTACTATATTTATTTGGAGCTGGATTATCAGCTGCAGTAGGTCAAATTGGTATCACATTAGCTTATAGTTTCGCAGCAGCTAAAGATATTTCTATATTTACTTATGCTTCTATTATATTTACGGCATTGTTCGGATTCATTTTATTCGGAGAATCACCTGATGTATTAGCTACACTTGGATATGTCGTAATTATTGGCGCAAGTTATTATATGTTTGAAAAAGCTAGACGAGAATCAAACGCAACTCAACAACAATCTAAATCTTAATTAAAGGAGTGATTCTTTTGGCACAAGGACGTCAAAAAGATGAATTACAAGATATTACATTACTAGGCAATCAAAATAATACTTACGATTTTGATTATAGACCTGATGTTTTAGAAACTTTTGAGAATAAACACCAAGGCAGAGATTACTTTGTTAAATTTAATTGTCCAGAATTCACATCTCTTTGCCCTATTACTGGTCAACCTGACTTTGCTACAATTTATATTTCATATATTCCTAACATCAAAATGGTAGAATCTAAATCATTAAAATTATATTTATTTAGTTTTAGAAACCACGGAGACTTTCATGAGGATTGTATGAATATTATTATGAATGATTTAATTGATTTGATGGATCCCCATTACATTGAAGTATGGGGTAAATTCACACCTCGTGGCGGTATTTCAATTGATCCATATACAAATTATGGTCGTCCAAATTCAAAATATGAACAAATGGCTGAACATAGAATGATGAACCATGATATGTATCCAGAAAATGTAGACAATCGTTAATACCTTAATTATTTTATTGTTAAAACTTTAGTACTTTGAAATGTCCTCGCAAGATGTTTCATTTAGTGCTAAAGTTTTTTATTTAATTTTCAAAAAACTCTTGCACTTTATTGAGTTAAAGCGTATTTTATATAGTACTAGTACTAAATCTTAAGAAGTTAATGATTAATTACTTTGTATGAATTATACATAAAATAATCACAAGTAAATTGACTGAATTTTCTTTTTTATAATTTTTTGAATATTATTGCAACTTCTTAATTTCAATAGTACAATTTTTAAAAACGACTTAACGTTAGCGTTACGGGAAAAGAAAGGATGGGATAAATATATGAAAGCCAATAATTCCCATGAACAAGCAATACAAGAAATACCACAAACAGGATTCTTCGGGCATCCAAGAGGATTGGGTGTATTATTTTTCGTAGAATTTTGGGAGAGATTTAGTTATTACGGCATGCGTGCAATGCTCTTATTCTATATGTACTACTCAGTTGCTAATCATGGATTAGGAATTGATAGAACGACTGCGATGTCTATTATGTCTGTTTACGGTGCTTTAATTTACATGTCTTGTATTCCAGGTGGTTGGATTGCTGACAGAATTACAGGTACTAGAGGTGCGACACTAATTGGTGCTGTGCTCATTATTATCGGACATATTTGCTTAAGCTTACCATTCTCAATGGTTGGTTTATTCGCATCAATGTTTTTCATCATTATAGGTTCAGGTATGATGAAACCAAATATCTCTAATATAGTTGGTAGATTATATACTAAAGATGACACTCGTATGGATGCTGGATTTGTAATTTTCTATATGTCAGTTAACTTCGGTGCTTTAATTTCACCAATTATCTTGCAACAATTTTTAGATGTTAAAAACTTCCACGGTGGTTTCTTAATTGCAGCTATCGGTATGGCACTTGGGTTAGTATGGTATATATTATTTAATCGTAAAAATTTAGGTCGTGTTGGTATGTCTCCAACAAACCCACTTTCACCTTCAGAAAAGAAAAAATATTCTGCTATTGTAGGTGCTATCGTAGCAATTATCATCATTGTATTAATCGTTACATATATGACTAATACATTATCATTCGATTTAGTAAGTAATACTGTTTTAGTATTAGGTATTGTATTACCAATTTCTTATTTCACAGTTATGATTCGTAGTAAAGATGTCACTGAGGTCGAACGTTCAAGAACTAAAGCATTTATACCATTATTTATTTTAGGTATGGTATTCTGGGCTATCCAAGAGCAAGGATCAAACGTATTAAACATTTATGGTATTGAACATTCAGATATGAAATTGAATCTTTTAGGATGGAAAACAAACTTCGGAGAAACTATTTTCCAATCTATTAATCCATTATTCATCTTATTATTTGCACCAGTCATTTCAATGATTTGGCAAAAATTAGGTAAACGTCAACCAAGTCTACCTATTAAATTTGTCATTGGTGCTGGATTAGCTGGTTTTTCATATATCTTAATGGGATTAATCGGTAACTTATATGGAAGTGCGCATTTCTCAGTAAACTGGGTTATTCTGTCTTACATCATTTGTGTAATCGGTGAATTATGTTTATCACCAACTGGTAACAGTGCGGCAGTTAAGTTAGCACCAAAAGCATTCAATGCTCAAATGATGAGTTTATGGTTATTAACTAATGCTTCTGCTCAAGCATTTAATGGTACTTTGGTAAAACTCATTGATCCATTAGGTCAAACGAACTACTTCATTTTCCTAGGTACTTCAGCTATAGTCATTACTTTAATTATTTTAGCCTTCTCACCAAAAATTGTTAAAGCAATGAGAGGTATTAGATAATTTAAACAATATTTGCTATAAGTCGAAATAATTCGGCTTATAGCTTTTTTAGTTTATAATGAAAAATGCTATAAATTTACCATTATTGCCCATCAATTTAGGGTATTGAAATATATTAATAAGAACTTAAGGAAAGTAGGTATGTATAATGACAAATAAATATAATCATGGTGTGTTATTTTATCATGAACATAGCGGCTTAAAAGATATCTACCAAGGTTTAGGTGAAGTAACAAAGTCTTTAAGTTCTATGTGTAAACATTTTTCAATTCAATTAAGCGAAAATGAAGGTGACATTAAACGTTACTGCCAATCAATTAAAGATGGTCATTATGGAAACCAAATAGATGTACTGTTTATTTTAGGTGGCGATGGTACTGTAAATGAATTAATCAATGGTGTTATGGAAAATGATTTAGATTTACCTATTGGTATCATCCCTGGAGGAACATTCAATGATTTCACTAAAACACTAAATCTTAACCCAAATCATACGCTAGCTAGCCAACAGTTGTTATCTTCACATATTCAAACTTACGATGTTATTAAAGTAAATGATATGTATGCTCTAAATTTTGTTGGTTTAGGCTTAATTGTTCAAAATGCTGAAAATGTTCAAGATGGTTCTAAAGATATCTTCGGAAAACTAAGTTATATTGGTTCAACAGTAAAAACTTTAATGGATCCTAGCAAATTTGATTTTAATTTAAATATAGATGGCAAAGAAAAAACTGGAAATACATCAATGATTTTAGTAGCAAATGGTCCAAATATTGGTGGTAGTAGAATTCCTTTAACTGATCTATCTCCTCAAGATGGCAAACTCAATACATTTATCTTTGATGATCAAAGTTTTAGCATACTTAATGATATTTTCAAAAAACGTGACAGTATGAACTGGAATGAAATTACACAAGGGATCGATCATATTTCAGGTCAGAAAATCAAACTATCAACTGAACCTACTATGAAAATTGATATCGATGGTGAAATTGCCTTAGAAACACCTATTGAACTTGAAGTATTACCTGATGCAATCAAATTACTCACATTCCCTAACCAAAATAATAATCAATAATATGCTTTCTAATATAAAATAAAACAGGAAATGGCTCCCATTCATAAAAAAATGAATATATGCCACTTCCTGTTTTTTATTTTTCATTTAAGAATAAATCTTCTACTTCTTTCCAACCATTTACACGACGGTAATCATCATTATTAACATTGTGAACTGCAGTATACATAATTGATTCACCCTCAAATATAGCAAGTTGTCTAGGATTGTCATCGATTAAATAATCTGCATTTATAATATTTTTACGTCCACAAAATACAAAATGTTGAGGGTCTAAGAATGGAAAATGTTCTAATAACCATTCATATTTATCATGAAATGATGTCGGTACATCCATAGCTGCAGTTGCTATATAAACATCATATTGTTGGTTTAATTTTTCAACTACTTCTTGTGCATTTGGCATCACTTTTAAATGTCGGAAGAATCCTGGTTCTCTAAGTATTTCAGTCACTAAACCATCATGCTCTGGAATAACATGTTTTAATTTTTGACCATTTAAAGATTCTACAGTAATACCTAGATTAGCTCTTTCATTAACTGCATCAATAATCGCACCTAACGTATCAGCCAACACTTCATCCATATCTATTGCAATTTTCTTACGAGACATTAAATCTACTCCTCAAATGTAATGTATTTCTAAAGTATAGCAAATGCATGTTCCAGACAAAAGGTTTTACTGTTATGACATTTCATCTTTTTAGTAATCAAATTGCTGTAAAACTTCAATCATTTTATCATTTTGTTCTGGGAATCCTATCGTAATTCTAACACCGTTAGGAAACAGTCTGGTGATACAACCTACATTTAATAAAGCTTCATATAGTTCTTTACTTTTAGATGTTTTAACAAACACAAAGTTAGTTTGACTCGGTAAAAAATGTTCACTTTGAGGTATTTGATAGAACTTTTGACGTTCAAAGGCATTTTTTTGAGTTATATCTTTTAAATAAGCTTGATCATTTAAAGCCGCTACAGCTGCATATTCAGATAAACGTGTCACATTAAATGGTGGTCTAATTATATTCCATTTTTCAATAGCTTCATTAGTGGCTACTACGTAACCTACGCGTAATCCTGCTAAACCATATGCTTTTGAAAATGTTCTTAATAAAAATGCATTATCAAACGTTTCCTGTAATTTTAGCGTATCAGGAAAATCATCCGTAGTGACAAATTCAAAATAAGCTTCATCAATAAGTACTGGTATATGGCTA
Source organism: Staphylococcus pasteuri (assembly GCF_030547725.1). NCBI lineage: Bacteria > Bacillati > Bacillota > Bacilli > Caryophanales > Staphylococcaceae > Staphylococcus > Staphylococcus pasteuri. The sequence goes on from NZ_JAUOQO010000002.1 coordinate 147,566, forward strand.
GGTACTCTTGTTAAAAAGCTATAAAGTTCATCGTGAGTGAAATATGTACCTGTCGGGTTATTAGGATTACATAGCCATACAAGTGATGTATCATTGTCTACTTCATCTAAAATACCTTCTAAATCAAAGGCGCCATTTTTTAAAGGTACTTGTACTACTGATGCAGCTTCTACAATTGCATTGTGATAGTATTGACCAAATGTTGCTTCACTAGTAACAATTTTATCTCCTGGTGTTAGGATTGCTCTTGAAATCATTAATATCACTTCGTCTAAACCAGCACCAAATAATACTCGTGATTCATCTACACCAAGATGCTTACTAATTGCTTCCCTAAGTAAGGGTGAACCTGTTTCAGGATAATAATGCAATTCATTTAAATGTTTGGTTATAGCATCTTTAACACTCGGAGAAGGACCATATAAACTTTCATTTGAGGCTAATTTAAATAGATCTCCTTTAATTCCATAGGTTTCTTTAAGTGCCCTAGGAGATAAACCTGGTTGGTATGCAGATAGTTGATCAAGTTGTTTTTTCATAATCTCGTTGCCTCCTTAAATTGACTGAAATTTCAAAATCTTATTGTTAATTATATACAAATAGAATGTCATAAATCAAACTATGTACGATTGTTTGCCCTTTTCAATTCAAAAAACGTATCTTGATCATTAATTAAAAAACCTTAACGTCAACATGTATTACATGTTAGCGTTAAGGTTTTACTTAAGTTATGCTTATTTTTTCAAAAGTCCTTCTTTTTCTAAATAATCTTTAGCTACTTGATAAGGATCTTTTTTCTTCACTGTTACTTTATAGTTCATTTCTTGCATATCTTCATCAGAAATTTTTCCAGCTAGTTTGTTAAGTGGTTTTTTCACTTCTGGATGATCTTTTAAGAATTTTTCTTTAAACATTGGTGCACCTTGGTATGGTGGGAATACATGTTTATCATCTTTTAACACGACCATATCATATTGTTTTAATTCGGCATCTGTAGAATATGCATCAATTAAATTGATGTCTCCTTTATTCACTGCTGTATAACGTAGTTTAGGTTCCATTGTTTTCACATTAGATATGTTTAGTCCATAAGATTTTTTAACAGCTTTAAAACCATCTGGTCTATCATTAAATTCTAAAGTAAATCCTGGCTTCAATTGATCTTCTACTTTAGATAAGTCACCAATTGTTTTAATGTTATGTTTCTTAGCAAAATCACGTTTGACTGCTAAGGCATAAGTATTATTATATTTCATTGGTTTCAGCATAGTCATATCAAATTTTTTCTCAAGACTTTGTTTAGCTTGTTGATATACTTGTGGTTCTTTTTTAGATTTTAAATCCTCTTTCGTCAATTCACCTAAAACAGTACCTGTAAATTCTAAATAACCATCGATATCATCTGATTTTAAAGCATTAAATAAGAAGGCTGTCTTGCCCATGCCATCTTTTACTTCAACTGTATCATCCGTATCTTGTTCAATTAAAATTTTATACATGTTTGTAATAACAGAAGGTTCTGAACCTAATTTTCCTGCAAGCGTAATTTTATCGCCTTTTTGAGCAAATAGCGGTGCTATAATTGCAATCATAATAATAACAACCATTGTACCTAAAACAATCATTAGCTTTTTGTACGATAACTTTTCCATAAATCTTAATACAACATCAAATAAAATGGCTAATAATGCTGCCGGAATCGCACCTATTAAAATTAATGACGCATCATTACGGTCTATCCCTAGTAAAATTAAGTCACCTAGGCCACCAGCACCAATTAATGCTGCTAACGTTGCTGTACCGATAATTAATACCATAGCAGTTCTAATCCCTGCCATAATCACTGGCATTGCAATGGGAAGTTCCACCTTCGTTAAGCGTCTTATAGGTTTCATACCAATACCTTTAGCCGCTTCAACTAATGATGGGTCTACTTCATTTATACCAGTATATGTATTACGTAAAATTGGTAGAAGCGCATATACAACAAGTGCGATAATAGCTGGTACTCTTCCTATTCCGAATAATGGAATCATTAAACCTAATAATGCGAGTGAAGGAATAGTTTGCAATACAGCAGCAATATTCATTACTATCTCTGATGTCTTTTTAGTTTTAGTTAATAAAATACCTAATGGTACTGCTATAATAGTAGCAATTAATAATGCAATAAACGAAATTTGAATATGTTCAATAATCGTTGAGAGTAACTGTCCTTTACGTTCACCTAAAGTTTGCCAAAATTCATGCATTATCGTTACCCTCCTTTGTTACAGACAAATACTCAAACACGTCTTCTCTCTTTAACAAGTTTTTTTGTTGTGATTGTTCATCAACAACTATAACAGCTTCATTAGCTATCAATGTTTGATAAATATCCTCTAAATATTGCTGATTACTTATTTCAGGATAATTATTCATTACTGAAACTTCATCTATTGGACGATCAATACTCAATTCTTTTAATTGCACTTTGGATTTATGTCTATTTAAATGGTTACCCATAAATTGTTTTACAAATTCACTTTGTGGTTGTTGCTGAAAACCTAAAGGTGTATCAATTTGTTCAACATGACCATCATTTAGTAAGCAAATACGATCTCCCAATTTCATTGCTTCTTGAATGTCATGTGTTACAAATACAATCGTCTTTTTGATTTTTGTTTGTAGCTCAATTAAGTCATCTTGGAGCTTTTCTCTACTAATTGGATCTAACGCACTAAATGGTTCATCCATAATAATAACCGGTGGATCTGCTGCTAATGCACGTACTACACCAACACGTTGTCGTTGTCCACCTGACAGTTCATCTGGCATTCTATTTTTATAAGTTTCCGGTTCTAATCCAATCATTTTTAATAATTCATCAACTCTTGCATCGATATCTTTATCTTTCCATTTCTTCATTTGAGGTACTTGAGCTATATTCTCTTTAATAGTCATATGTGGAAATAATGCAATCTGTTGTAACACATACCCAATATCCCATCTCATTTCATATACAGGATAATCACTGATGGGTTTATTATTAAAATAAATATATCCTTCACTTAACGGTATTAATCGGTTAATCATTTTTAAAGTCGTCGTTTTCCCACAACCTGAAGGTCCAATTAATACGAAAAATTCTCCTTCTTTTATATTAAAACTCACATCATCTACAGCTACATGATTGCCGTATCGTTTCGTTACGTTCTTAAATTCAATCACAACTTCACCTTCTTTAATCTAACCTAATAGACATTTTCGTTTACTATACCCTTTTTCTATACTTAAACACAATTAAAAATAATTAACTTTTTTGTATTTTGTAAATCAAATAAATCTATAACATAAATTCTTATTTCGTTAGTTTTTTAAATAAATATAAAAACTCGATAAATTTTATGTATATTCCTTAAAATTTATCGAGTGGATTGATTATATTCAATTTTATTCAGTATAGATTCTGTTAAATACTTGTTTTATAAGACTGTATTCTTTCCAAAAATTGAGGACAATAATGTTTTAGTTTATAACTTCCTACTCCATCAATATTAATCATATCTTGTTTTGATTCTGGCTTTCGTTTAGCAAATTCTTCTAATGTATAGTCTGAGAAAATACTTACCGGCGCTATACCTAGTTTATCACTTAATTGCTTTCTAACTTTAACTAATTCACTAAATAATGCTCTATCTACACCCTCTACTGTATTGATATAAACTTTTTCTTTAGATTTTTGTTTAAACGGTGTAGTAAAGACTTTTGTATCATTATTTAATAACTTTTTAACTGATTTATCGCAAATAAGTATTTCATCATTTTCATTTAAAAATCCTTTAAATCTTAATTCATCAATTAAATGACTTAATTCAGATGTTGTGTACGATTTCATGATACCGTGAGTTGTTAATTGATTATAATCATTATATTTAATGTAATCTGTTATTTCCCCACGTAGGACTTGGATAATAACACTATAACTTTCTTGTTGTCGCATACGTGCCACACAACTAATAATCATCTTTGCTTCTCTTGTCATATCATATGTTTTATTTTCTTGAATACAATTACTACATTGTTTGCATTCTTCTAACTTTTCATTAGGTTCAAAATAATGCACAATTGTTGCTTCTAAACATTTTTTCGTTTTGGTATATTGGATCATTTTAGTTAATTTTTCGCCCATTTTTTCTTTATAATCATCATCTGCTTGAGATACTGTTATAAAGTATTCATGTAGCCCTCTATCGCGTTCACTGAATAATAAAATACATTCACTTTTCAATCCATCACGTCCAGCACGACCTGCTTCTTGATAATATGATTCCAAATCTCCTGGCATATTATAGTGAATGACGAACCTAACGTTAGATTTATCAATACCCATACCAAATGCATTTGTAGCAATAACAACATTTACACGATCGTATAGAAAGTCATTTTGTGCCGCTTCTCTCTCCTTATTCGTTAAACCAGCATGATAAATAGTACATTTTACTTTATGACTATCAAGCACCTCTTGTAATTCTTCTACTTGTTTTCGTGTTGAACAATAAATAATACCCGCTTCTTCATCGTGATCTGTTACATAATCTACGACAAATTTTTGGCGTTGATAAGTTGGATTAACTTTGAAAATTAAATTACGACGTTTCGTACTTGTTTTGACTTCATCTTGACTGTTAATGTTTAACTTTTCCATGATGTCTTGTTGTACTTCTGCTGTTGCTGTAGCTGTTAATGCAACAATTGCAAAATCTTGAGGGAGAGTGAACACTTTCTGAATAACGCTTTGGTAACTAGGTCTAAAATCATGTCCCCACTTAGAGATACAGTGTGCTTCATCAAAAGCTACTAAATGAATATTTACTTTTCGTAATTGACTCAAGAAATATTGATTTTCAAAACGTTCTGGTGCTACATATAAAAATTGAATTTGCCCATTGATTAACTTTTGTTCAATTTCTTTTTGCTGCTTTTGAGTCAAACTACTGTTAATAAATGCTGCATTAATCCCCATTGCTTTTAATTGGTCTACTTGGTCTTTCATTAAAGATATTAATGGACTAATAACAATTGTAGTCCCACCTAACATCAATCCAGGCACTTGATAACATATAGATTTACCACCACCTGTTGGTAATACACCTAATACATTTCTATGATCCATAATTTTCGATATAATTTCTTCTTGTCCGGGTCGAAATGTATCGTAGCCAAAATAATGCGATAAAGTTTCTTGCATGATTAAATTCCCCTTATTGTTCTTTTAATTCTTCGAGTTCACTCCATCTATTGATGTCAACATCATACGTTGTTTCTAATTGTTCTTTTTCTTCGTTTAATTCTTTAATTTTTGCATAATCAGCACTAGCTTCTACCATTTCTTCATCAATTTCAACTAATCTAGTTTCAGTTTGATCAATTCGTTTCAACAGTGCTTCATATTCACGTTGTTCTTTATATGATAGACCTGATTTTTTACGTGTTTGTGGCTTAGTCTTTGATTGATTTGTAGCTTGTTTCTCGATTGCTACTTGTTTATCTTGAGATTTTTTATAGGCTTCGTAATCTTCAAATGAGCCAATAATTTTTTCCATTATTCCATCATGGATATACCAATATTCCTGCGCGACTTTATTAAGGAAATATCTATCATGGCTAACAGTTATAACTGATCCACCAAATTCATCTATATAATCTTCTAATATTGTTAATGTCTCAGTATCTAAATCATTAGTAGGTTCGTCTAATAATAAAACATTAGGCTTATGTACTAGTAATCGTAATAGATAAAGACGCTTTTGTTCTCCACCTGATAATTTATATACTTTTTTACCATGTGTTGAACTAGGGAAAAGAAATCGTTCGAGTAATTGTGTTACCGAAACGGAAGTGCCATCTTTTTCCATTGCAACTTCACTTTCTTCTCGAAGATAATCAATCATTCTAATATCTCTGTCTAAAGTTTCTTCAGTTTGTTTAAAATAGGCAACTTTAACTGTTTGCCCTACCTTTAAAGTACCTTCGAACGATTGTTCTTCAGAAGCTAGAATATTTAATAGTGTCGTTTTACCTGCACCATTAGGTCCTACAATTCCAATTTTCTGCCCATTTTGTATTATTTCAGTAATATCTTTGAATAGCATCTTGCCATTGATAGATTTAGACACATGCTCTAATTCATAAACTTGTTTACCAAGTCTAGAGTAAGCCAAATTTAACTGTGCTTTATCTTGTTTAGTTTGTTGTTTTACTTCAGATTCTAAATCGCTAAATCGATTAATACGAGCTTGTTGTTTCGTTGTTCTTGCTTTAGCCCCTGCTCTCATCCATGCTAACTCTTGTTTATATAGTGCCTTTTGCTTTGCTTGTTGTTTTTGTTCAATTTCTTCATTTTCAGCTCGCATTGCGATGTAATCTTCATAATTACCTGGATAAGTTTTTAATTTACCTCTGTCTAATTCAATAATTCTAGATGATACTTCATTTAAAAAGTATCTATCATGAGTTACGAATAATACTGTATAGGGATATTGTTTCACGTAATTGATAAGCCAATTAATTGATTCAAAATCCAAATGGTTTGTAGGTTCATCTAACAATAATAAATCAGGTTGTTCAATTAAAGTCTTAGCTAATACAACACGTTTTTGTTGACCACCTGATAATTCTTTAACGAGTTTATTCGTCTCATTGATTCCTAGTTTAGATAGGATGGTTTTAATTTCTGCATTATAATCCCATGCATCTTTGTGATCCATCATTTCTTGTGCATTCATCATGACTTGAAATTGTTTGTCAGTTTGATCTTTTGAATATTGATTTACAGCTTGTTCATACTCTTTAATAATTTTTAAAGTTGGTGTATCAGAACTTAGTACTGCTTCAAAAACAGTCATTTCACCATCTAAATCTTGTTTTTGAGATGAATAGCGAATTCGATAATTATTAGGATGAGTGATATCGGCTGTAAAATCTTCGTCTAGATTACCTATAACTTTTAGCAAAGTACTTTTACCTGTACCATTAATCCCAACGAGACCAATCTTTTCATGCTCAGATATTGATAAATTTAAATCATCGAATATCACTTTATCTGCATAGGATTTATTTAAATGTTCAATTTTATATGCTTCCATGCTTATCTTCCTTTTACTATCGAATTTTCAATATAAATTTGTTAAGATTAAATCAGTTCTATATATTATACACCTTTTTAAGCTTAAATGATATAAGGAGACCTAGTTATGGCAGAATTCTTCGAAAATTTGCCTCCTCATTTTCAAGCTTTAATTGCAGGAATCATTACATGGTTATTAACAGCACTTGGTGCAGCTTCTGTTTTTATTTTTAAATCTGTAAATGACAAAGTGTTGAACTCTATGCAAGGGTTCGCCGCAGGTATTATGATTGCTGCGAGTTTTTGGTCTCTACTACAACCCTCAATTGAATTTAGTAAAGATTCAGCCGTACCTTGGCTACCAGCCGCAATTGGTTTCTTATTCGGTGGTTTCTTTATTCGTGGTTTAGATTTTGTCATACCACATATTCACAGAAATGCTAAAGATAAAAATCAACAACAAGAAGGTATTCAAACATCATTGAGTAAAAATGCGCTTCTCGTTTTAGCCATTACATTACACAATATTCCTGAAGGTTTATCAATCGGGGTAGCATTTGGTGGTGTCGTATCAGGTAATGGTACTGCTACATTTTTAGGAGCAATTGGCTTAGCTATTGGAATTGGTATCCAAAACATTCCTGAAGGTGCAGCGCTATCAATGCCAATTAAAGCAGCGGGTTCTTCAAGTTGGCGAGCTTTCAACTATGGACAAGCTTCAGCAATTGTAGAACCAATATTTGCTATGATTGGTGCAGGTGCGGTACTAATTATCACACCAATGCTTCCTTATGCGCTTGCTTTTGCTGCAGGTGCAATGATATTTGTTGTCGTTGAAGAGCTTATTCCTGACTCTCAATCAGGTAATAACACAGATTTAGCTACATTAAGTTTAATGCTTGGATTTGCCATTATGATGATATTAGACGTTGCATTAGGCTAATCATCATTGGTTCTTTTCTAATCATTAAATATGCAATTTCCATATAAAAATTCCTATAAATAGAGTTTTAAAACGAAGGCAAATAGAACAAAAAATCCGAATTGAGCAAATACGCTCAATTCGGATTTTAATTTATATCAATTACTTTTTCTCATTACCTTTAGGTCCTGTTTTATATTCATACTTCGATGGATTTACTTTTTTGAAATCTGGATTTTTATAGAATCTGAATAAATCTCCATTAAGTAAACTATCATTCATTTCTAAGTCTTTTTCAACTTGTTTTTTATTCTTCTCGAAGTCTTTTGGTTTTTTAGTTAATAATTCATTATCCTTATTAGAATATAACTTACCATTTACATATTTGTAGTCTTTAGTAATGAAATCACCATTTCTGAATGGTACTACATCGTTATGTTGTTTAGAGAATAAATCAGTACCAAACATAATATAGTTCTTAGTATCGATACCAGCAAGATGTAAAATTGTTGGCATTACATCTGTTTGACCTGCATATTCTTTATTAATGCCGCCAGATTTACCTGGAATTTTCAACCAGAAACCAGTACGGTTTAAATCAGTAAATTTAGCTGGTGTAATCTTCTCACCTAATAATTTTTCCATAGCATTATTATGATTTTCAGAAATACCATAGTGGTCACCATAAATCATAATTACTGAATCATCATATAGACCTTTTTTCTTCAGATCAGTTACATATTCTTCTAATGCTTGGTCTAAATAGTGTGCTGTTTGAATATAACCATCTACAGTTGAATCACCTGTATTAGGTTTATCAATTGAGGCGTCTTTCTCATCTAATGTAAATGGATAATGGTTAGTCAATGTAATTAGATGTGAATAGAATGGTTTTTTCATTTTAGCTTGATAATTCGCTGAATCATGGAAGAATACTTTATCTTTTAAACCTAAGTTAACAACATTGTCATCTGACATATCATAATATGTTGCATCATAGAACTTATCTATACCAAAATGTTTATAAATTTGATCACGGTTCCAGAATGTTTTGTAGTCACCATGCATAACATTTGAAGTATAACCTTGCTTTTGATCTAAAATAGCAGGTAATGATTGATAAGTATTGTCACCTTTTAATGAATATGCTGAACCTTGTGGTAACCCATATATACTATTATCCATTGTCAACTCTGCGTCAGATGTTTTACCTTGACCAGTTTGATGGAAGAAGTTAGGGAAGTATGTGAAATCTTGTTTACCACTTGATAACTTATTCAAGAATGGTGTTACTTCTTTACCATTTACTTTCTTATTAATTAAGAAAGTTTGGAAACTTTCCAAATGAATTTTGATGATATTTTTCTTTTTAGCTGCACCATAATATTCTTGGTTTGGCTCTGTTCGTTTTTGTTTCGTGTAATTCAACACTTTAGTTAAGTCATCTTCTGATGCTAATGCCTTTTGCTGATTGTTTTCAATCGTTTTGACACCATCGTATACAGTGAAGTTAAATGGTCCTAAATACTTAACTAAGTATTTATGGTCGAATGTACGAGTTAATAGTTCTGGACGATCTGTTTCCGCAAAAGCTAAGTTTAAAAAGAATAGTGCGACTGATACAGCCATAACAACTGGCACAAACTTTTTGCTAAACGCTTTTGTACTTAACCATTGACGTTTAAAAATCAGAATAAATAGGTAAATAATTGTATCAATGAAGTATACAAAGTCATACCATTTAAATGAAGCACCTAATGCACCGCCCATTGATTCAACGTTACCTGCTTGATTCAATGTACTAAATGTTAAAAAGTCAGAGAAAAATCTGAAATATACAACGTTAGCATATAGTAAAAACGTTAATAAGAATCCTCCAACAAAAATGAACCAGAAAGCCTTTTTACCTTTAAAGAATAGGAACACACTTAGTATGAGTGCAACTAAACTGTATGGATTCATCAGTAATATTAAGTTTTGTACTAACCCTTTAACACCTAAAGAAAAATCAACATAATAGGAAAAATACGTCTTCAAGGTGATAGTAAATACCATCATCAGGAAAAACGCAAAAAGACTTATCTTCTTTTTGTGAGAACTCATGTTTGTTTCCTCCGTTAATTGTTAATAAATCATCAATATCAGAAACTCTAAACAATGCCATTTCCAACTTATTTACAAGTTATCTTCAATGATTTAAAACAATCTATAATTTTAAAAATTCACTAAACATTTTATTTTGACGTTAAAAATAGCTAGTAGATTAATTTATTAACTAGCTACTATATAATTGATGTTAATTTTTTATTAAGATTAATATGACGAATGTAATCATATTGTAACAAAATACATAGCTCAATATATTAATATAAAGGAAGTCAACCCAAATATCAAGTAAAAACACACTTTTAGAAATGTTTACTCTCATTATCATACTCATCAATTCGTTTATTCATATATTTTAATTATTGATTATATTTATAGACATCAGTCTTAAGCATGAACTTTTTTACTATATAATTTATTTTAGCATTTCCAATTGCATTCGATATTCTATACCATGGAACAGTTGATTTAACCAATTACTGTATTTTATTAAATTTTTCTCTGCTGTTTCAATATCAATAAATTGAAATTTCAGTTTAGAACCTGTTGGTTTCTGTGCTAGTTTTGTTAAATGGTAGCTCGCAATTGTCCCAATTTGAGGATAGCTACCTAATGTATAGTGATCATTTAATAAAATGATTGGTGTTCCATCCCTTTTAACTTGGATTGTTCCTCGTTTAACAGATTGATGCGCTGGCATATCTTCATAATAAGCTTTCACTTTTTGTCCTTCTAATATCATTCCCATTCTATTAGCTTTGCTTGATACTTTGTAATTATTCAAAGTAAAGCGTTGCAATACATTCTCTTTAAAATCTTCTGAACCTTTGTTTCTAATAACATGAAATACATCTGACATATAATTAAAAGATAGCGCGTAACCGTCAACGCCCCAATCTGTTTGTCGTTTGTCTGAGAGATTCTCAAATAGTTTTTGATGACGATCGCTATATTGTCGTTTCATTTCGATTTGATCACCATCTTTTAATTGTCTACCTTCATATCCTCCCATTTTCACATTAAAATCTGTAGAAGTTGAACCTAACCATTCTTCTAAATCAAAACCTCCACCAACAGCTAAATATACACGTGATGTTCGACTCGTTTCTTCAAATCTCAAAACATCATCTTTTTTCATTAAATAAAGCTTATATGGGTAAATTTTCATATTTTTCGTTTCAGCTTTAAAATTTCCACCTGCCAAAGCAATTAAAGTAGGTTCAGTAAATCTTATCTTCGGCATTTTTTGAGTCATTTCTAATGTTGCTTCATTTTTATCATTAGCAACTAAGCGATTAGCGATTTCATGCGATAAACTATCTAGTGCACCACCAGGAATTACTCCATTATGTTCATAGCCGTATCTCCCAAAATCATGAAAACTACTAAAAAGACCACTATTTTCTATTATGATTGACATGTCTTCAAGTCTCCTATATTCAAATCGTTTTTCTCTTTTGCAATAAATTGAACATTGTCGCCTAATTTTAAAAGGGCAAAATCCGTTTTATTAGGGAAGAAAAGTTGTAATGGTGTGTAGCCTATAACTAACCAATCATTGTAGGTATCAGTTGTGACGATGCCACATTTCTTTCCTTCTATAACAACAGAACCTGCTGGGATAAATTTCTTTTTAGTACTAGTATGATTTACATATAATTTTTTATTCATACCCGTTAAATATGGAAATCCTGGTGAGTAGCCCATCATTGATACAAAATATTCACTTCCTGAATGAAGTTGTATAAATTGAGATTTATCGATTTTAAAATGTTTTAATAAAGCGTCTAAATCTGGTCCGTACTCATCTCCGTATACTATAGGGATTTGAATAGGCTCTTTATTTTGATCATTATGTGATATTTCTAATTGAATCGATTCTATTAGTGCTTTCATATATAAGAAAGGTGATTGTATATGGTGATGTTTAATCATATCTCGTGCATCATATATAATCATCATATCCGATTCTGTTGGAATTATTTCTGTGATGAACGGATAGTTTCTTTCATTTAAATATGTTCTCAAGGCTAATAAATCTTCTGTAAGATCCTTAGACACCTTTTTCTCTATAGATACTACGATGGCTTGATCGCCTTGACTATAAATTTTCATACCTTCACCTCAAAAAGTCTTTATTGATGATAAAATACGTTCATACGTTCAATAACAATAGGCATAAGTGATTTAATCAAAAAATAAACTAATATAATGACACATACAGTAGTAATCGTTGCAACAATACGTGCTAATATATATGAATTTTTGTGTATTAATCGATCAATAATCACTTTATTAACAACCGTTACAACTACTAATATTACTATCCATACTAATGCCATTATTTTCTCCGTTTATTATGATTTACTATTCTTAAAATTAATTTTAAAGATAAATTGTTACATCGGCAACCTCTCGAAGGCTATTCAACAAAAATACTTCTATTTCGTTACCTTTTACTTTATTTATAAAATCATCAATATAATAATTTTTCTCTTTCAATTTACCATGGTCAATTAAATACTGACGCATACATCCTAATAAAAAATCTTCATTATATTGCGGTGTATAATAGTTACCATTTTCCTTAATCATTATATTGCCGATATCAAATTCTAAAATCTTTCCATTTTTATCATATATAAGAGCTAAGTCTGTATCTAAACGATACGTTACATGATTACGATTAGATGTCTTATTGATTTTAGTTAAATGAGAACTACCATTATGTTCAGGTACTATTGTTGCAGTAAATTGAGACTTAGAAGATAAAGGGGCTACTACATATTCTAATTCTCCATTTTCTTCTAACATTACTTTTAAGCGATAAATACCTTGATTATATTGATGTTGAATGGTTTGAATCAAGTCATCCCATTTAGATTGATCAAATGGGATATTAAGCATTTTACTAGATCGTTGTATTCTATCTTCATGATATATTAAACGTGAGATTTGGCCTTTTTCCAATTTCATCGTTTCAAACAAATACATTATAATCTCTCCAATATTTTAGTTTTATATTGGAATTCTTGAACTTCTGAATCAGGATTGGAGTTAATTGTAATTCCAGCACCAACACCATAAATAGCTTGTTGATGTCGGTATTCAATTGTACGAATTGGTATATTAAAAATCATTTTGTCATTTGGCATTAACAATCCTATTGTTCCACAGTATATATACCTTGGTCTTTGTTCTAATTCTTTAATAAATCGCATTGTATTAATTTTGGGTGCACCAGTAATAGAGCCACAAGGGAAAATAGCTCCTAATATTGATTTAAGTGTCACATTAGTAGATAACTTTCCAGCTACCATACTCGTCATTTGATATACAGTGTGATAAGTTTCTATAAAAAATAATTTATAAACTATAATAGAACCTGTTTCTGCAATTCGAGATATATCATTCCTTAGTAAATCGACAATCATCACATTTTCCGCTTTATCCTTATCTGATTGTTGTAATTGAAGATAGTTATTATAATCCTCTTTATCATTATCTCCTCTTGGTATAGTCCCTTTCATGGGCTTACTAACAATGATATTATCTTCATTTTTAAAATGACCTTTTTGAAAGAATAATTCCGGAGAAATGGATGCGACACTGACTTCATCCGTATCTAGTAGCACCGTATAATTACCATTTCCTGTTGCTGTTAATTGTTCGTATAACTTTTCAATAGAATAATAAATATTGTCAGTTAAACGTGACGTATAATTAACTTGATATGTATCGCCTTCAACAATAGCTTGTTGGATATGTCGAATTTTCTCTTTCATTTGATGTTTAGATTCTACAAATTGAAAATCATGTTGATTATCGTATGGTGTACTATTGGGTGATTTATATTGTAATTCTTTTGCTGAATTGAAACTATAGGCAACCGCTAATATATCTTTATCTTCTATTTCACATACAGCCATTTGAGGATTAAAATAACGTGCCGCTTCATATGTTAAATATAAAGCCACAAAATAACCTTGTTGCTGTTGTGTTTCAGCAAATTGTACAACTTTGCCAACTTCACTTAACTGAGTAGCAATACATTTCTTGTGATAATCATTTAATTGAATGTGATAGGTTTCATATTTGTCTTCATCTATATAATAGCGATAATTAAATTCTATATTCACTGTTCTCACCTACGATTTCAAGGAAATTTTGAATTTGATTATAACCATGCTCACTTAAAATTGATTCAGGATGATACTGTACTGCAAAGATTGAATACTGTTGATGTTGCAAGCCCATAATAACACCATCTTCGCCTATTGCTGTGACTTTTAATTCATTTGGTAACGTTTCTTTATCTGCCATAAGAGAATGGTACAGCATAACATTGAACGAATGAGGTATACCCTTGAAAATACCTAATTGTTGATGACTGAGTTTTGTAGTATGACCATGTATCGGATTATTGCGATGTACAATCTTACCACCAAAATATTCATAAACAACTTGAAAACCTAGACACACTCCTAATATAGGAACTTGTTGATAAAATGTTTCAATCACCTTATACAATTTGGGGTAATCACTTGGTCTTCCAGGCCCTGGTGAAATAACAATGGCATTGGGGTTAAATGCAACTAACTCTTCTAATATTAAATCATCTATGTCAATGACTTTAATTGGTTCCTTAGTAGCTATTTTAAAATAGTTTATTAAATTATATGTAAATGAATCTTTATTATCTATCACTACTATCATAATTTCGCTCCATTTAATTAATATTATTCAATCATTTCATTAAATCACAGTTAGGTGCATGACTTATTGTAAAAACGTGTCATGCTTGCTATTAAACTACTTATTGTAACTGACTTATATATATCTTTAACACTATTATCACAAAAATTCTCTTGATTTTACATATGAATTAGTTTATTCTATGGTGCGTACAAAATATATTTATCAGAGGTTCCTAGCCGAAACCCTCTATAAAAAACTAGACACTGAATTTAATTTCAAATTATAAATAGACATATCTTTTTAACTTTTTATATTAAAATTATATGTGTATTCATAATCTTTCGTCTATCTTTTTTATAGAGATAGGCTTTTTTTATGCTTAAAATTTCGGATCTAATAACCAAAGATAAACTGGGGGAAATATGAATGGTTCAAGACAAATTAGATAATAACAAAGCTATCGTCGTTTTCAGTGGTGGTCAAGACAGTACGACGTGTTTATTCTACGCAAAAAAACATTTCAAGAAAGTTGTACTTGTTACATTCAATTATGGTCAAAGACATGATACTGAAATTGAAGTGGCTAAAAAAATTGCACAAGAGCAAAATGTAGAACATCACATTTTAGATATGTCACTTTTATCTCAGCTAACACCTAATGCCTTAACACAACATGATTTAAAAATCGAAGAGACAGAAGATGGTATTCCAAACACCTTTGTACCAGCACGTAATTTACTATTCTTATCATTTGCTGGCGCATTAGCTTATCAAATTAAAGCTAAGCATATTATTACCGGAGTTTGTGAAACTGACTTCTCTGGTTATCCTGATTGTCGTGATAGTTTTATTAAATCAATGAATGTGACTTTAAGTTTATCAATGGATCGTGATTTCGTTATTCACACGCCTTTAATGTGGTTAGATAAAGCACAAACATGGGAACTTGCTGATAACCTTGGTGTGTTAGATTACATTCGTGAAAATACATTAACATGTTATAACGGTATTATTGGAGATGGCTGTGGCGAATGTCCTGCCTGTCAACTTAGATCACGAGGGCTTGAACAATATCTTGAACAAAAAGGAGTAAAATAAGTATGCTACAACAAATTTATCCTAGTGTTAGTCACCCATATCAATTCGAACTTAATAAAGATTTTAACTTTTCAGCAGCTCATTATATTCCAAGCGAAGATGCTGGAAAATGTATGCGTACCCATGGTCATACGTATTTTGTAAATATTACTATCGTTGGAGATGAATTAGATCACAATGGCTTTTTAGTGAATTTCAGCGATTTAAAACAATTGATTCATGGACAGTTCGACCATTATTTACTTAATGATTTAGTAGAGTTCAAAGGCAAAAGTCCTTCTACTGAAATTGTCGCTCAAACAATTTATCAAATGGTTCAATCATACCTTAATGAACAAGATAATAATCCTAAGTGCGTTCAAGTATACTTGCGCGAGACGCCTACAAGTTATGTCGTATTTCGTCCTAAGGATGAGCAATAATGGCTAAAATACCTGTATTAGAAGTCTTTGGTCCAACCATTCAAGGAGAGGGTCGTGTTATAGGTAGAAAAACAATGTTTGTACGCACTGCAGGTTGTGATTATCGTTGTAGTTGGTGTGATTCAGCCTTTACTTGGGATGGAAGCGCAAAAGAAGATATTCAATTAATGACTGCTGAAGAAATATATGCCAAATTACGTGAAGTTGGTGGAGATAACTTTAACCATGTAACGATTTCTGGTGGTAATCCCGCTCTTATAAAAGGAATTCAAGAATTGGTTGATCTATTCGAAACACATCATATTCAAACTGCTCTAGAAACTCAAGGTAGTAAATTCCAACCTTGGATGACTCAAATCAATGATTTAACTATCAGCCCTAAACCACCAAGTTCAAAAATGAAACCTAATTTAGATATTTTAGATAGCGTTATTGAGCAATGCGTACCTGAATCATTAAATTTAAAAGTGGTCATCTTTGAGGAAGATGATTTTGATTTTGCTAAAATGATTCATCATCGTTACCCTACTATTCCTTTCTATTTACAAGTAGGCAACCCGTATTTAGATGATAATGTTGATAACCATACTGCCAAATTACTACAACGCTATGAAAGTTTAGTAGACCGTGTAATGACAAGTAGTGATATGAACAATGTTTACGTATTACCTCAATTGCATACTTTATTATGGAGTAATATGAAGGGAGTTTAAAATTTAGTTAATATAACTTTAACATTTTCGAGTGTTATATAATGATTAACTTTATATTAATTGATATAATAATTGAATGAAATATTGCGGATAGGAGCACATCATGATTTTATATTTATTAATTAATATTGCCGTAGTATTGCTCATAGTCGGACTTGATTTATATTTTCACCAATTTAAACAACTTAGATTTAGCTCCATATTAATAGCTATTTCTCTTAATGCCATTATTGATTTGTTTATCGTGTCAAAATATAATTTCATATCAATCTATACGATGATTTTGTTAATTGCATGGGCATTATTACAACTCTATTTAAACAAAAAAATTCATCCTTTTATCATAAAAGATCAAAAATTTATCGCAATGATATTTGCAATTGTAGTGAGTTTATCTCAGTTTATTACAAATATATCAAGTGAACAGTCACTCTACATGTCATTACCATATTTAGCACCTGCAATTTTTCTTATTGGTGCCATTTTATTATTTGTAGGTACGTTCGAATCATCAGAACTTGAATATTTACCATTTTTAAAATCTATTAAATACCCACTTACAATTGGTACAATTATAATTATGATTGCGTTTATTGCTATGATGATACTTACACCATTTTGGTATGTATTTACTATTATATATGTACTATTCATGTTGTTTATCATCTGGCAACATATATTTAAGTAACATTTATCAACTTATAAATGTTACTTTTTTTATTTATTCAATTATAAAATCATTAAAGTCTCAACCACAATATTAAAAACTCACAAGTATAAGTGATATCCCTATACTTGTGAGTTTATTTAATGTACATGCTCTTTATATTTTTCGTTATTTTGTGAAGATTGGTATGACGTTTGTTGTCTATTTAAATCTAATCTTTTAATTTGATTATAGTGATGTGTTTGTTCTTTTTTAGCTTCAGTAGTTTTTAAATTATCATTTGTGTTATGTGCTTCTGATTCTTGATCAGGTTCTATATTCGTAGCTTGAACTATATATTTAGGTCGGCGTTTCACTTCATAGTAGATACGTCCTATATATTCACCAATGACACCAATCGACATCAACTGAATACCACCTAATAGTAAAATCGCTGCAATAGTAGTGAAGTAACCAGGTATATTAACACCAGAAATTATTATATTGATTAGTAAATATACGATATAAAGAACACTTAAAGAAAATGTGAACATTCCAAGATAAATCATCATTCTCAATGGTTTATTATTAAATGAAATTAAACCATCAATTCCGTAGTTAAGTAATTTAGCAAATGACCATTTTGATTCACCTGCTTCACGTTCTACATTTTGATATGTGAACACTTTCGTATTATAACCAATCCATTCAAATAACCCTTTTGAAAAACGATTATATTCATCCATAGATGTAAGTGACTGTACTGCACGTTTACTTAATAGCCTAAAGTCTCCTACACCGTCTTCAAATTGGATATCTTCTACAAAGGCGTTAATTAACTTATAGTACATGCGAGTCATTGATTTTCTCGCAAAATTTTCACCTTTACGATCACGCTTAGCAATTACTTGATCATAACCTTCGTTATATCCTTCAATCATTTGTGGAATAAATTGAGGTGGATGTTGAAGGTCTGCATCTATCATTATAACTGCGTCACAACTATGACTGTGTTGATAACCAGCAATCATAGCAGCTTCCTTACCAAAATTTCTACTAAACGAAATATATTTTACTTGATGATCTTCAAGTGCCAGACTTTGTAGATGATCAATAGTTGAATCTTTACTGCCATCATCTATGAATAGCAAATCGTATTCGTATTGCTTATCCACGCTGTCTTGTTTCATTATTTCAGTCAATTTTTCATATGTCTTTAATACGACTTCTCCTTCGTTAAAACAAGGAATGATGACCCTTATCTTCATTCAACGACATCCTTTTCTACAAAATGGTTTAGTATAAGTTTATCAAGTAGTAAATAAGATAATCTAGTTAAAGCCCTTGTATTTACAAAATCTTAATATCGCCTTAATGTTACTCATACTCTCTTTCTATCATTAAATTTTTACTTAAAACTCAATACATTTATTTTAAATCTCCTATAGCTACTTCATCTGGATCTTTACCTTGTCTAGCATTTTGGTTTAAGCTATCGATTTGAGCTACATCTGTAAGTTCAAGATTAAAATCTAAGATATCATAGTTTTCTTTAATACGACTTGGCGTCTTAGACTTAGGAATAATCATTCGATTATGTGCTAAATGCCAACGAAGCACAATTTGTGCAGGTGTTTTCTTATATCTTTTAGCCATATCTAAAATTACTGGATCATCTAATAAACCTCTATTTCTCATTAATGGCATCCACGCAGTGACTTTAATATCGTGATCATCACAATATTGTTGTAATTCATGTTGGTTAAAATACGGATGTAATTCGATTTGATTAATTTGAGGTGTAATATCAGTTTCCTGCATTAATTTTTCTAAATGATGTTGTTTAAAATTACAAACACCAATTGCTTTGACTTTTCCTTCATGGTATAACGTTTCTAATGCTTTATAAGATTCAATGAACAAGCCATTGTCTTCGCAAGGCCAATGAATTAAAAACAAATCTAAATAATCTAATCCTAGATTTTCTAACGATTTGTTAAAATATTGAATCGTACTGTCATAACCTTGGTAATCATTCCATAATTTAGAGGTAATAAATAAATCTTCTCTGTCAACATCAGTTTGACTAAGTGCATGGCCGAGCGCTTGCTCGTTACCATAGAAATATGCCGTATCAAAAGCACGATAGCCCGCTTCAATTGCTGAATTGACCACTTCATTCATTTCGTCATCAGTTATTTTATACACACCTAATCCAATTGAAGGCATAGGATAACCATTATTTAAGTATTGCGTATCATTAATTGTCATTAATATCCCACTCTTTCTCTTAATCTAGTTGTTCACGTTAGTAAGAATTTGTATACCATAATATATTACACGTAAGTAAAGACGCTTAAACATTGAAGTTTAAGCGTCTTTTGATTATTTATATTATTATTCAGATTGTTCATCTTCTGAATTGATATCGTAAGTTGGACGTTCTTGGTTATATTCATACTTTAAAGTTACCCAAATAATTTGGTGATTTTCAATTTCAGAAATAATCCAACGATCATACTCTGTATCAACAAAGTCATCTTTTTGTAAGTTTGTATTTTCAGATTGTAACCATCCGCCTATAGTATCAATATCTTCAGAGTCTTCGAATTCTATACCAAATTTTTCATTTAGGTCATCTAGTAGTACACGACCATTAATTTGATATTTATTATCCTCTAATTTAACAATATCATTTACTTCATCATCGTCAAATTCATCTCTGATTTCACCGACGATTTCTTCTAAAATATCTTCCATAGTTAAAATACCTGCCGTACCACCATATTCATCAATAATTAAACTAATATGAACATGTTCACGTTGCATTCTTACTAGTGCATCACTGATGCGCGTCGTCTCTGAGATCATAGGTAATTCATGGATATAGTTAGCAATCTTAATCGTTTTACCTGAAGCATATTCAGTTAAAAATTCTTTAACGTTTATAAACCCTTTGACATGGTCTTTATCGCCATCTTCAGTGATAGGGTAACGTGTAAATTGATATTCTTTAATCGTTTCTAAAAGCTCATCTACATTAAATGGTTCGTTCAATGTAATCATTTGAGTTCGGGGTACCATAATATCTTTAGCTTGTCTTTCATCAAAAGAAAAGATATTTTGCATATATGCAAGCTCTGTTTGGTTGATTTCTCCACCATTATAACTGTTATTAATTATAATCTTAATTTCTTCTTCTGACATTGCATCAGTTTGAGCATCAGGATCTACGCCAAACATTCTAATGATAACTCTCGCTGAACCATTCATTAACCAAATTAATGGTTTCATAACATTACCGAAATAATATAATGGTCTAGCATAAAGTAAAGCCATTTTCTCAGTATGCTGAATGGCAAATGACTTAGGCGCAAGTTCACCCAGTACAACGTGTAAATATGTTACTACTATAAACGCAATAACAAATGAAACTGTTGTTGTTAAAGCACTAGGTAAGTGCATTAATTCAAATAATGGATGTAATAATTTATCAAATGTTGGTTCACCTAACCAACCTAATCCTAATGAAGTTACTGTTATACCTAATTGACAAGCAGATAAATAATAATCTAAGTTGCTAATCATCTTTTTAACGACTTTAGCACCACTATTACCTTCCTCTGCCAATTGTTCAATACGCGTCGATCTTACTTTAACTAATGCAAATTCAGATCCGACAAATACTGTAGTTAATGCAATTAAAAGAAAAAATACTATTAAACTAATTATGGTCGTAGTTTCCAATTATTTCCCTATTTCTAGGGATTCACCTCCGTATTATATGTGTCACACATGGTTAACACGTAATTAAAATTTTCGAATTGACTTGAATTATATTTACATGCTAAGGCCTTCCCATTGCGACACCCCCTAAAAAAATGTAATTGATTTAATTCTATCATAGAATTTTTATATATTGTTGATTTATGTTTATAGATTTACAACATAACATTTAAAACTAATATCCCCTTTTAGTCAAGTTATTCATTATGACTAAAATGTATGTGGCTGTCCATTTTTAATTGTTGTCTTTACATTGATATTATCGTCAACGATAACTATATCTGCATCTTTTCCTTCTTTAATACTACCTTTTGTTCGATCTATTCCTAATGCTTTTGCTTGGTTCCAACTTGTTACTCGCCATAAATCTTTGATTGAAGCGCTAGTGTATGACATTATGTTACGTAAACCATCATTCATTTTTAAAATACTACCTGCAAGTGCACCTGTATCTAGTCGTGCTTCACTATTACGTACAATGACGTTTTGACCACCTAAATCGTATTCACCTTCTGGCATACCTTTTGCTCTCATAGCATCTGTAATGAGATATAAATGTTCATTACCTTTATTTTTATATGCCAATGCTACTGCAGCAGGATGAGAATGAATACCATCTACAATAATTTCAGTATTTAAATTTTGATTTAACCAAGCTGCACCAAAAACACCTGGATCTCTATGACCAAAACCAGTTGCAGCATTATATAAATGTGTAATGTGTTTAGCACCATAATCTACAGCATTGTTTGCTTCTTCAAAGGTCGCCACAGTATGTCCCATTGAAAATATAATGTCATTATTGAGCGATTTTAAAGTGTCTATTGCACCTTCAACTTCTGGTGCAAAGGTTATAATTTTAATTAATTGATTTGCAGTTTGTTGAAACTGGTTTATTTTATCAGCCGTTGGTCTTTGAACATATTTGGGATGCTGAGCGCCAACTTTATGTTCAGATATAAATGGTCCTTCAAGATGTATGCCTACGATTTCAGCGGCTTGTTGTACGTCTTGAATTTGATGATAATTAGATATATTTTGTAGTGCTTGTTTAATACTTTCATCTGATTGTGTCATCGTTGTCGCTAAAAATGACGTCGTTCCTTCAGATAATAACTGTTCGGCTAGATGTTTCAAGCCCTCTTGTGACGCATCCATAGCATCTTCACCATATCCACCATGAATGTGTATATCGATAAATCCTGGAATAACATGATGTCCTTTAGCGTCTATTGTTAGGTATTTTCCTTTAAGTTCATTTAATCTCTCTATATTAAAATTCGAACCAATTTCTAATATTTTTCCATCTTTAATATGTATATAACCTTGTTCAATTTTTTGGCTTTCAGTATATATTTGCCCATTCACAATGATATATTCTTCCACTACTAATACCTTCTTTTCTAATTCATTTAATACGATTGTTATTTTACTATAACCTTTAAATTTATTCATATCATACAGTTCAATAAAGTTATTAAAAATAAAATACCCTTGTCGAATTAACGACAAGGGCTTGAATCTATTATTCATCCATAGCTTTTGAAGCTTCAATTTCATTTTCAGTTAATTTTGGTTTTAAGAAACCGTAGATTAGAGCAGAAATGATTGTACCAATCACAATAGCTAATAATGTTTGTAAAATATGACTGAAATCAGTTGTTGCAATAACAAAGATACCACCATGTGGGGCATTAATTCTTGAACCTAAAGCTAATGCTATAGCACCACTTATGCCTGAACCAATCATCATAGATGGAATAACTCGAATTGGGTCAGCTGCTGCAAATGGTATAGCGCCTTCAGTAATGAATGATGCGCCCATTACATAGTTAGGAACAATTGAACCTCTTTGTTCTTTAGTAAATTTCTTTCTAAATAATAGCATAGCAGTTGCAATTGCTAATGGTGGAATCATACCACCTATCATAGCTGCTGTAATCGGTGCTGCATTTCCTTCAGTAAGTGCAGCAGTTGCGAATACATATGCTGCTTTATTGAAAGGTCCACCCATATCGATGGCCATCATTGCACCAATAACTAAACCAAGTAACATAATGTTTGAACCTGAAAGACCATTTAGTCCGTTTAATAATAAATTGTTCAACCATGAAGCTGGTGGATTAAATACATAAATCATTAGCAATCCAGTTACAAGTACAGATAGTAATGGATAAATTAACGTTGGTTTTAAACCTTCTAATGCTTGAGGTAAATTACGTGTAATATATTTAATACCTTGTGTTAAGTAACCTGCTAAGAAACCTGCAATAATACCGCCAATAAAGCCTGAATCACCTGAAATAGCTAACATACCACCGACTAAACCAGCTGCAAATCCTGGCTTATCTGCAATACTACGAGCAATAAAACCTGCTAATACTGGAATAATTAAGGCAAAAGCACTGTTTTTACCAATATTCCATAGTTGTTCTGCAAAAGCATTGTGTTCAGCGCTCTTTGGATCAAATGAGTTAGGTCCAATAATAAACACGATAGCCATGATGATACCACCAGCAATAACTAATGGTAGCATGTTAGAAACACCATTCATTAAGTGTTTATAAAACGCTTTTCCTGGACTTAATTTTTCTTCATTATCATCTTTGTTACTTGATGATCTATCTCCGCGGGCAACAAATGGTTTACGACTAGTATCTAATGCTGTGTTAATTAATTCTTCTGGACGTTTAATACCATCTGCTACTGGTACTTCTACTACATTTTTACCATCGAAACGGTCAGTTTCAACATGTACGTCTGCTGCTACAATAACACCAGAAGCTTTTTCAATATCTTTTTCAGTTAAATGGTTTTTAATACCACTAGAACCATTCGTTTCAACTTTAATTTTTATGCCCATTTTCTCAGCTTGTTTTTTCAATGCGTCACGAGCCATATAAGTATGAGCGATACCTGTTGGACAAGCTGTTACTGCAAGTACATATGGTTCATTATCTTCTGTTGAACCATCAGCTGCTGCAGCCGCTTCAGCTTCATTTTGTTGTGCTTCTGCTTCTTCTTCTTTTGTAGCTTCATCATCAGCATTATCGATAATTTGTAATACTTCTTCTGGTGAAGAGGCATTGATTAATTTTTCACGTACGTTTTCATCCATTAAAATACCAGACAATTTAGCCAAAGCATCTAAATGCGTTTGTGCCCCACCTTCAGGAGCGGCAATCATAAAGAATAGGTGTGCAGGTTGCATATCTAAACTTTGATAATCCACGCCTTCCTTAGATTTACCAAATGCGATTGCTGGCGATTTAACCGCTGCAACTTTCGCATGTGGAATGGCAATCCCTTCACCAATTCCTGTTGTACTTTGAGATTCACGATTATGAATGGCTTCTTTAAATGATGGTACATCACTTAATTTGCCAGCTTTATCTAGTTGATTCACTAACTCATCAATAACAGCATTTTTATCTGATGAAGATAAATCCATTGCTATCGTTTCTTTTGTCAATAATTCTGTTATTCTCATATTATTCACTCCCCATCAAGTACAGAAATCGTAACTTGTGATTTTATATTTTCTATTGCATCTTTTGTAGCTAAATCTGCGTCAAATGCTGTAGCTGTTCCTGAAGCAACGGCTTGTTTAAATGCATCTTCTATTGATAATCCCGTAGCCAAACCTGCTACCATCCCAGCAACAGTACTATCACCTGAACCAACAGTATTAACTACTTTCCCTTGAGGGTTAACTGCTTTAATACTACGTTCGCTATCTACATAAATTGCACCGTCCCCGCCTAGTGAAACAATCACTGACTGTGCACCTTTATCTAAAATTTGTTTACCGTATTTAATGACGTCCTCGTCATTTTTAATTGAAGTATTAAACATAACTTCAAGTTCGTCTTTATTCGGTTTTATAAATAATGGATTATATTCTAAAACCGTTTCAACTAATTCTTTTTCTGCATCTACTACTAATTGAGCACCAGTTTGTTGAGTGATTTTCGCAATTTGTGCGTAGGCGTCACTTGGAATACTTTTCGGTACACTTCCTGCTACGATAACAATATCTTCTTTGTTTGTTTTCTTAATTTGATCTAATAGTGATTGAAATTGAGCATCTGTTACGTTAGGTCCTTGTGCATTTATTTCTGTTTCTTTGCCAGTTTTTAACTTAACGTTAATGCGTGTATCTTCATCTACTTGAACGAAATCAGTTTGGATATCACTATCTTTTAGTATCTGAGCGATAAAGTCACCTGGAAATCCACCTGCAAAACCTAATGCAGTAGAATCAACATCTAAAGTCTTTAATACTCTAGATACATTAATACCTTTGCCACCTGCAAATTTATTTGTATCTTTAGCTCTATTTAATCCATCTATTTGGAAGTCATCTACAAACATGACATAGTCTATCGATGGATTGAATGTAACTGTATATATCATAAAATTCCTCCTAAAAATCGATATTGCTCTCTAAAATCATCATTGACATGGTTTTCAATGCCACGTTTAGACGTAATGATTTGAGTATTGTCACGTGCTGGAACCCTAGCAAAATAAACTTGATTGAACTTAGTTTCATCTACAACAACAAAGCTTTCATTAGAAAGTCGCATCGCAGTTTCTTTTATTAATGCTTCTTGTTCATCAGGTGTCGTTAATCCATATTTCTCATCTATACCATTCATTCCGATGAAAGACTTATCAAAGCAATAACGTCTCAATGTTTCTAAAGCGCTAGATCCAACAGTAGCAAAAGTATTCGCCTTAACTTGACCACCCAACATTAAGGTTTTAAAGCCTTTTTTAAGTAACTGTTCAACGTGTGTTAAACCATTTGTTACAACGATGATTTCTTTTGCATCTATGTAAGGTATCATTTCTAACGTTGTTGAACCTGCATCTAAAAATATACAGTCATTATCACTAATTTGTTGCGCAGCTTGTCTAGCAATTTCTTTTTTCTCTTGTGAGTTTTGCGTTAATTTTTCTTTTAATCTTGGTTCTACTATTCGATTATGACCAATCGTCGCACCACCGTGGATACGTTGTAATTTCCCTTCTTGTTGTAACTTTGATAAATCTCTTCTAATAGTAGAAGAACTACAACCTGTTCTATCCATTAATTCTTGGAGTGTAAGAAAATCTTTATTCTTTAATTCTTGTAAAATTAAGTTGTGTCGTTTCTCAGATATCAAAGTAACCACCCCATTTCACTTATCATTATAATGAGTACGCTTACAAATTTCAATCATAAATTGTCAAAATCAATCAAAAACAATCATATTGTGACAAAAATAACACAGAAATCTATGTAATCGTCAAAATTCAACTTATTACAACATATTTCTGTGTCATTATTATCATTTTATATTTGTTTTTATTAATTTTGGATGATTGGCTCTACTTTTGCATTTGTCATAGAAATTAAGTCTTCCACCCCTATAATCATTTGCATACCTCTTTGTCCACCACTTACGTATACTTTATCGAGTTGTCGTATAGATTGATCTATAACAGTAGGAAATAAATGTTTCATTCCTATAGGTGAACAACCACCTCGAATATATCCAGTAACTTGCTTCAATTGATCTAAAGGCATCAAATTTAACTTTTTCTCGTTTACAACGTGGGCAGCTTGTTTCATGTCTAACGTTTCATTTACTGGTATGACAAATACAAAATGATTATGGTTGGCATTTTCTAATACAAGTGTTTTATATACTTCTTCTACTTTAGCATTAACAAGTTTGGCTATTTGTTCACCTGTTTGGTGTTCTGCAGTCACTTCAAATATATTAGTTTTATAGTTAACTTTCGCTCTATCTAACATTCGCATTGCATTCGTTTTTTTCGTTTTACTCATTATGTCACCTCTAATATTACTTTACTAATCGCATTTCATTTTACCACTAATAAGTTATATTTTGTAAACGCAAAAAATAACACATACTCTTTTTAAAAAAGTACGTGCTATTGTATGTCTGAATGATTTGCCCCTACTTGACCATTACCATTCACTGAGATATTTGTTTGTTGATTTTTCTGTTGATTCACATATAAATACTTTGAATCTTGTTGTTGTTGATTAACTTGTTTTAAATCGTATTGTTCATCTAAATGTTTATTTGCATAATTAATTGCAATAACTTTGCGTTCTCTTGGCGTAAAGTCAGTTTCTGATAATCTATGATTGTCTTTTTTTACATATGTAGTCTTTTGATGTTTTACATCGTTATTATTATTGTCATTTTTTTCAGAAGCTTTGGCTGTTTTAAAGTCAGTTATTTGAGTTGTTTTCTCTATAACAGAAAGTTTATTTGCTTTTGAAAATGTACAAATGGTTTGATGTACTTTAGCTAATGCGTTTTGATTCGTTGCTAAAAATATTAAACCAATTAAACAAATAGTCAAAATAACTGCAAATATACTCAATAATAAGTTTTTCAAATTCATCCCCTTACCCACATTTCTTAATTGATTTTTGTCTATCTTAACATAGTCATATTCAATTTCAGTTATGTAGGTCACAATTTAAATAGATTGTAATATTTGTAACAGTATTATTACTAAAGTTGTTATTTTTGTTACATAAAATCATTAAAAAACGAAATAACTCGATTTGATTCTTTATTTTAATCTATTTTTTACATCAAAATTTATTTCTTTAGTTTCTAATTGTTCGAATACTATATCAAAAATTTAAAAAGTTTTACTATTTTAAAAAGGTGCTATGTTTTCAAAAATACCAATTTATCAAAAAAGCTGTTCACGTACATTAAAAAGTACAATGAACAGCTATCATTTTAAAATTTACTTTTGAGTGATATTTTTTCTAACTACTTTTTCAATAAATATAATGACAATACCACTTAATGATACAGCTATTGCCATATATAAAGGAAATTCTATGTTCACATCAAATAAGGCACCAGCTACTAATGGTCCCATAAAATTCCCCATACTTGTAAATGTTGAATTGAGTCCGCCTGCAAATCCTTGACGATTACCTGCTATATTTGAAAAATAATTTGTAATAGCCGGTCTAATCATGTCAAATCCTATAAAAACAATGAAACTAATTAGCATTATAGTCCAATAACCTTGTGCAACAATAAGCATCACTAGAACGATTGCTGAATATAATAATGACCAAGCTATAAAGTTTAACTCACTAGTATACTTCATGAATTTATCAAAGAAGAAAACTTGGAATAGTGCGCCAAAGATACCGCCACCTGTGATTGCAATTGAAATATCTTTTGGTGTGTAACCTATTTTGTCTGATGTATAAAGTGAAAATAGTGTTTCAAATGCTGATAATCCGAATGCAAGCACTAACGTTAGAATTACTGGTGTTAAGAAAACTTTCCAATTAATTTTAGTTAATAATTCTGGATCATATTGTGGGAAACCAGCAGTTGTAACTTTTTTCGGATTGTGAATAACAATCAATGACATAATAAATGCGATAATACCTAGACCACCTGCAAAGTAGAAAGGTAATCTATGTGAAATCTCTGCTAAAAAGCCCCCAAAACCAGGTCCTAAGATAAAACCGGAATTAATAATCGCAGACATATAACCAAAGTTTTTTGCTTTATCTTGCGATGGTGAAATATCGGCAATAAGACCAGTAACACCCGGCATAACCATACCAGCACTTAGTCCACCTAAAACACGTGAAATAATTAGGATTGAAAATGAATGACCCATCGCAAACATAAATTCAGAAATTGAAAATAAGACTAGACCTATACATATAATTAATTTTTTTCCTAATTTATCTGCTAATCCACCACCAAAAGGTGAAATAATCATTTGCGCTAATGCAAACACAGCAACTAGTATACCTAAATCGCTACCTTTTAGCCCTAAATCTTTAAGATAAACAGGTAGTACTGGAATAACCAGTCCAATTCCTAAGAATATTAGAAATATATTAAAGTAGAGTGTAAATAATTGTTTTCTCATAATGGTGTCCTCCTCTCTAACAATGCATAAATTACTTAATATGACATGATTCGTTTAAATAAATTCTTATTATACATGAAAGATATGTTTTAAAAGTCCGTTCATTGTAATACATTTTCAAAAAAATTAACAGTAAGGCGTTTTAATAATGTAATCATTTAATTCCAATCTTATTTTACTATAATAAATATTTAACTTTCATCCTCTTTTAGTTGATTACTGTTGCTCATAGCGATATTATTAAAACTCAAATATTTTTTACGCTTTAAAAGAAAAAAATATTAAATCAAATTTCAAAAACGATGTTATGAAAGTAGTGTTTATCATGCAACCTCGATATATAGCAAGAATCTATTTTATCATTCTATTTACTATATCCTTGTTCGAAACAAAAATATTCAACTTTATGACTTTAAATTTATTTTTAGCATATATTCCATTTGAATTGTGTTTATTATTAAAGCTATTTAAACCTATGAAAAAATTTGAATGGCCATTATTTGTCATATTTGGAATGATCTTTTTATTACTTGTTCCAAATACCTTTTACATGATTACTGATTTAATTCATTTAAACCAATTTCAATTCAACTTCTTAATTGGATTAAACTTAAAAGAATGGATTTTCTTTACTTATTTAATGCTAGGTGTCTTTTTAGCAATGTATGTTATGATATTGATTTTCATGGAAATCTTACATTTTACAACACATATTTGGTTGAACCGAGCATTAGTTATTATTCTTATGTTTTTAAATGGTTTAGGCATTTACATGGGTCGTTTTTTAAGAATTCATACTGTTTATTTAATCAATGAACCCCTTAAAATATTTTACGAAGTTATAAGTGTGTTTAATCTTAAAACATTTATATTTGTATTATTAATGGTCATCATGCAATCAGCAATCATTTTATTTGTAAAAGGAGTTCGACTACAAAAATGATTTTTAACTTACTTATCTTATTAGCAATTATTGTAATTATACAGCTCATTATCGGACATTTTATTCACGATATTGGGTTTAGCTATGCTAAAAGTATTATTTTAATGTTTTTACCTCTCGGAATAGGATTGTTTATTTTACAAGTTTTTTATTATGAACGACGTTTCCCTAATTGGAATGTTCCATTAGGCGTTAAATTACGGTTAAAATATATGTATATTTTAACGTTTTTCGAATATGTAGCAGTGTACGTTTGCTTATTTTGGCTTAAATAAAATCTTATGGTTGTTAATAGTAATGACGTTTTGAATATTACACTTCAAAATATTACTATTAACAACTTTTTTTATGACAATGACTTGAATAATGACATTACTCGCTCGCGGCTATCGTTATGATTCACCATTTGTTTAGGGTAATTTTGACCTAATTCAATCCCTTGCTGCTTCAATTTCTTTTGATTTTTCTTGGTATCATGCAATAACTTTGCATCGACATCATTAAAAACGGGTAACCATCTTTTTATATATAATGCTTTAGAATCAAAACGTTCACTCTGTCTCATCGGATTAAACATTCTGAAATATGGCACGGCATCTGTACCAGTTGATGCAGACCATTGCCATCCATGAACATTAGACGCACTATCATAATCAATCAGTTTATCTTTAAAATATGCTTCTCCCCATGTCCAATCTATTAATAAATCTTTAGTTAAAAATTGAGAGGTTACCATTCTCATTCTATTATGCATATAACCAGTTTGATTGAGTTCTTCCATTGCAGCATCAATAATTGGAAAACCTGTTTCTCCATTTTTCCATTTTGTAAATTGATGTTCATTATTTACCCAATCAATGTGTTGGTATTTTTCTTTAAATGCTACATTTGCAGTTTCTGGATATTGCGTCATTAATACATAATAAAACTCTCTAAAAATTAACTCTCTTATAAAAGCTTCATAATTTGATTCATCTATGTCATAACCTTGTAGTAAATCATTAAATACTTTAATAATATCAATAAGACCATATGCCAAAGCAATGCTAAGTTGACTGGTCAATACTTCAGGAAGATATTCTCTATTTGAGTCATAATTTTGAATATCATGTTCTAAAAAACTTTGCCATTGTTGCTGAACGTCTTTTTCTGATAATCCTCTATCTTCAACATCCAATTTCAATTTCTTTTCAGACGTTGATGTTTTATTGGCTATATCTTTTAATTTGTATTGATCTATTTTTCTTTGCATGACGTATGGGCGCCATCTTTTATAAAAACTTGTAAACACTTTATATGGTTCGCCTTGATTATTAAATGTTTTCTTCGGATTAAAATAATGTTGTACTCTTATGGGTTGGACTTCAATTGAAGCTTTATTGAAATGTTGTTTTTGATGAGGATAGTCATATTCTTCTTTATGATAACTCATAATATCACTAGCCATAACAACCTTATCCAACTCTTGTGACTCACAAAATTCAATTAATTGATCGTAATCAATCATATTTACTGAAATATGATTGTTATGTAATTCATTTAAAAATTTCTTTAACGTACCTTTATAAAATGTCTCTTTTAATTGTGAATGATCTCCAAATTGCTCTACAGGAATGATAAACACACATGATTCAATATCATCTAAGCGCTGATAAACATACGCTAATAATGGATTATGATTTATTCTAAAAACTCGATTTAATACAACACCTATTTTCATTCTATTGTTACCACCTATTATTTTTTATAGTTTGTTTAATACCCTACTATGAGTTTAATTAATACATTTAAAAATAATAAATATATGCTGCAATCAATAATAATGAAGTAAATAAAAATCCAAATATTAAAATAAGCTTGAGAACAATAGTTGCTCTCAAGCTCTTATAAATCATAGCTCTGATATTTTCCAAGAAATAAAACAAAACCTATAGCTATATTTTTATACTAAACCTAACCATTTCCAGTAAGTTAAACTGAAAATAATAACAAGAATGTATCCAACAATAGTTAATGGAATACCTGATTTCAAGAAATCTTTAACAGTAAATGTGTCAGTTCCGTATGCAAGCATGTTTTGAGGTGCACTTACTGGTAATAAGAATCCAAAACTAATAACAAATTGTTGTATTAATACAAATCCAATAGATTGATCTCCTAAATGTAAAGTAGATGTTAGTGAAATAAAGACAGGAATCAATGCAGAAGATAAACTAGTAGCACTCGCAAATCCTAAGTGTATTAAAATATTAAATAATGTAATGAGTGCTATTGTCGCAATAATTGGTAATCCTTTAAGTCCCATCAACCCGAATGTTTGGTCACTTAACCATTGTGCGGCACCTGTTTTTAACAATACATTACCTAATGAAATACCAACACCAAATACAATAATTGTGCCCCAAGGTATTTTCTTTTCTACGCCTTTCCAAGTAATTACACCAACTTTAGGCATCAACATAATACCTAATGCTATTAATGTAATTGAAGCAGAATCAATAGGATGTAATACCTTTTCAGTTGACCAAAATAGTAATAGTAAAACTGAAATAATAATTAAACGCCATTCACGAGGTTTAACAGGACCTAATTGATTTAATTCTTCTTTAATTAGCGCTTTCCCACCCTCAATAGATTCTCGTTCTGGCGGCATGACTTTTATCATAATAAAATAAAGGGCAATAGACATTAGTATTGACCATGGTGCAGCATATAAGAACCATTCGCCCCATGAAACGTCATGGCCTAAATTTTGGTTAATAAAATTAATTGCAACAATATTTTGTGCTGCAGCTGTTTTAATACCTATATTCCAAATCGAAACAGCTTGAACAGATGTAATAATTAAAAGTGAAGCAAGTTTACTTTCTTTTGATACTTTAAATGCTGCGATCATACCTAATAATATAGGTACTACAGCTCCTGCTCTTGCAGTTGCAGAAGGAACAAAAAATGCTAGTACTATGGAAACAAGAATAGCACCAATAACAATGTTCTTTGTTTTATTTCCAACAATAGATAATACTAATAATGCTAAACGTTTGTGTAAGTTCGTTTCTTGCATAGCAGCTGCTAAAAATAATGCTGCTGCAACTAAGGCTACTGCAGATGTAGAGAAACCACTAAACGCTTGTGTTAAAGCATTATTAGTCCCTAACATCTCACTACCTTTTATAATAGCATCACCATTTTTGGGATTACCTAATTGTTCTGATAAGTTTTGAACTGGACTAAACCCTAGTAACAGTATGATTAAGCCTAAAATCAAGGTCGCTGAAACAGGGTAAGACACCGCTTCTGTCACCCACATAATTACTGCAAATGCTAAAATGGCTAAAGCCATTTTAGCCATAATAGGCAACCCAGCTGGTGTAGGTAAAAGTATAATGGCAATTAATATAACAAAGCTTACAATTATCCATATAGGCTTATAGCCTTTTTTCTCTTTCTTACCTGGTTGGTTATGAACATTCTGGGAGGATTGTTTTGCTTTAGACATGTGCACCTACTCCTTATTATCATTATCTTGTTACTATAAATTATATCAAGAAAACGCTTTATCCAATATAACCAATTACAAAAGACACACAATACTCAATTTTCAAAATAAATATTATACAACTAACTAAACTACACTCAATTAAATGTTTTAATCTATGTTAAATTTAATTGGAAATGAATTATTTTACTTTGTATTTAAGTGTTTCTTTAACTTTTTCCACTGATAATGCTGATTTATCCAATTGTTCACGTTCAGAATCACTTAAATTCAACTCAACGATATTTTCCACACCATTTCTTCCTAATTTCACAGGTAATCCTAAACAAATATCGTCATATCCATATTTACCTTGAGCATACGTAATTGCTGCTAATATACGATGCTTATCTTTCAATATTGTTTCAACCATTTCATAAACCGCTGCAGCAGGAGCATAATAAGCTGAACCATTTCCTAACAATTGAACTATTTCAGCACCGCCTTTGCGTGTTCTATCAACAATCTGTTCTATTATATTTTGTTCTAATAATTCAGCTATTGGAATGCCATTGACTTGAGTAGAATTGATTAATGGCACCATTGTATCGCCATGTCCACCTAATACTAAGCCTTGTACGTCTTCAACAGAAACATCAAGTTCTTTGGCAATGAATGTTTGATAACGCGCACTATCTAATACACCGGATTGTCCTAATACTTTATTTTTAGAAAATCCAGAAGCAACTAATGCAGAGTATGTCATAGCATCTACAGGATTAGTTAATACTATGATAATGGCATTCGGTGAATATTTAGCTATTTGTTGTGCACTAAGGTGAACAATATCTTCATTAGTTTGTATTAAATCATCTCTACTCATTCCTGGTTTTCTAGCAATTCCTGCAGTTATGACTACAACATCTGAATCTTGTATTTCAGAATAATCAGCAGTTCCTTTAATATCTACATTAAAATTAAATATTGGAGCACTTTCTAGTATATCTAACGCTTTACCTTTAACCACATTTTCAGACTGTGGTCTATCAACAACAACTATGTCAGCGCTTTCATTTTGAGCCAAAATAAAAGCCAATGTAGAGCCAGTTTGCCCTGCACCAATAATCGAAACCTTATTTCGTTTATTCATCCTGCACACTCCCCAATCATTAAATATTAAAAAATAAAACTCTGATATTTCAATATTATTATAACATTGAAATATCAGAGTTTTTTAGTTGTATGTGTAATTTATTTTTTAATTTGACCAAAAATTTCATGATTTATACCAAAAACATATAACAGCGTAAAGAATGCTGCTCCGCTTAATATAGTTAACACAAGCGTTAATATGAGTGTACGTTTAAAGTGACGTATAAATGCAATAAAAAGTAGTCCTAAATTATACGCAAATAACAATCCGAATAAGGTCATTGTCACTAATATCTCGGGATAAAAAATATTGCATAATAGTACAATGACTGCAAATATTAAATAAGGAATCATAATTAAATTACGTTCAAATTTAAGTTGTTTCTGTCGTTTATCTTCATTATTCATTCTTTATAAATCCTTCCTAACATTTAATTATAAAATATCTCGACCTAATGCCGCAGTGTATATATCAAACCACTCTTGATCAGTTAATTCAACATTTAATCCAGCAGTAGCTGCATCAATTTTTTCAATAGATCGTGTTCCTAATATTGGCATCACCTCATTAGGATGTCTAATTAACCAAGCTATCATAATAGCAGAAACGTTCACTTGATATTTATTTGCTAAAGGTTCAATGACTGACATGAGGCGTCTACTTTTATCGTCAGAAGTATCAAACAGCTTACCTCCCGCAAAAGGACTCCAAGCCATCACTTTAACTTGATTTTGATACATTTTATCCATTACACCATTATGTAGTATATCTGTTTGATATGGTGATAATTCAAGTTGATTGATACTAATGTGCAACTTATCATGATTAAGACTTTGTTTTAATAAATCATATTGCGTTTCATTAAAGTTAGAAACTCCAAATGATTTAATTTTACCTTCATTAACCAATTCTTTTAGAGCATCTGTAATTTCATCGGGATTCATTAATGGTGACGGTCTATGAATCAATAAACTATCTAAATAATCTACATTTAATCGTTCTAATGAATGATTTACTGACTTAATAATGTGTTGGTGGCTATGATCATATCGGTGTCCATCTGTAAATGTTTGAGTTTCAGATGGTAAAACAATACCGCATTTTGAAACAATTTGTATTTGTTCACGCAATTGTGGTGATAATTTTAATGCTTTACCAAAAAGCGTTTCATTTTGATAATCGCCATAAATATCTGCATGATCCATAGTTGTAATACCACGTTCTACAAGTTGATTAATAAAACGATTTAATGCTTGATCTGATAGTTGCCATTCATTAGCCCGCCAAAATCCTTGCACAATTTTTGAAAAATGAACATATTGGTTAATTTGTGTTCTTTCCATTATAATCACGACCCTTATTTTTTATAATGTATTCACTTCAGTTAGGAACAGTTGAAATTTAAATTAAGTAAATTGTAACATATCCAATTTATTTCTGAGTCGATTTACATCTATATGTTCCCCTATAATCACTATCGTTAATGGCATTTCTTTAGCTATAGCCCCAAAGTCTGGCAAACCATATGAATATTGAAACTCAATTGTTTCATTAGGATTGTCTCTAAATTTTATATAACCTTTTAATCTCAATACATTTTTCGGTAATTGCATAATAAATTGGTAAAATAATTGACGGTCAATAGGACTAGTAAACGTATATTTCATACTAATAATACCGTGATGATGGTGATGTTGATGATGTTTTGTTGTTTTATCTTTTTGGTTTCGAAGTTGACTGATGTCAAACTTTCCATAAGTAGTCAAAATATGCGGTGCACTCGGATTAATTTTATTTATTTCGTTCTCTATTTTATTTATTTCTTCAGAATCAACGC
Organism: Staphylococcus pasteuri; assembly: GCF_030547725.1. Lineage (NCBI taxonomy): Bacteria > Bacillati > Bacillota > Bacilli > Caryophanales > Staphylococcaceae > Staphylococcus > Staphylococcus pasteuri. Next base: position 184,423 of record NZ_JAUOQO010000002.1, read on the forward strand.
AATCCATTTTGTTAATGACTAATAAATCACTCATTTCAAGTTGCTCTTCCATTAACGCTTGTGTGGAACTAGTGTAATCATTCCTATTTAAAAATCTTTCAACATCCACTACACTTATAATTTGTGGCATGTCTATATTATCAACTATGGTTGGATCTTGACATGCAGCAAAGATTTCGATAGGGTTAGCGACTCCTGTTGCTTCTATAATAATATGATTACAATCATCTTTTTGAATTAAAGATTGAATTTGGTTAATTAAATCAGTTTTTAAGTCACAACACACACAACCATTAATGATTGATCGTACTTCTATATTTGAATCTAAATTTTGACTATCTACATCAAATGAGCCAAATTCATTCATAATCACTTTAATTTTCTCATCAATTTTTAATAATTCACTAATATAATGTGTCAGTAACGTAGTTTTACCACTACCTAAAAAACCGCTTATGATAGAAATTGATATTTTTCTAGATTTATTATTTTTCATTGTAAAATTCCTTTTCTATTACAAGTATTTTTAAAAATGATAACATAAATATTTAATTATCTTTTTGCTTGATTTAACGATAGATATCTTCTAAACTTTAAACATACTTTAATTTTAGCATGACATTGAATCACAGTGTGTTGTGAATTATATTCCGCACAACATAGACGGATTCCAATCCGAATAGAGAGAAAAACGGATAGAATGTCTGGAGGAGAACTTTAATGTCTGATCAACATAATTTAAAAGAGCAACTATGCTTTAGTTTGTACAATGCACAAAGACAAGTAAATCGCTACTATTCAAACAAAGTCTTTAAAAAGTACAATTTAACTTACCCACAATTCCTTGTATTAACAATTTTATGGGATGAATCTCCCGTAAATGTTAAAAAGGTTGTGACTGAACTAGCACTTGATACTGGTACAGTATCCCCACTATTAAAACGAATGGAACAAGTTGATTTAATCAAACGTGAACGTTCCGAAGTCGATCAACGTGAAGTATTTATTCACTTGACTGATAAAAGCGAAAAAATTAGACCCGAACTTAGCAATGCTTCTGAAAAAGTTGCAACTGCTTCATCATTATCACTTGAAGAAGTGGATGAACTTAACCGTCTTTTAGGTAAAGTCATTGATGCATTTAATGAAGCTAAAGATAATTAATTAAGCTTTTGTCATGGTAATTTAAAGTTAAAGGTTAGAATCAAACACTTTCAAAGTATAAAAATGCTCTAAAGTACATCTCAGTGCTTTAGAGCATTTTTATTTTTCTAGAAACTATCAATCACATTTTTACTCATTGGTTCAATTGAGTTATTTTATATAAATATCCTTTATTTTGGATAAGTGAATGATAACTACCTGCTTCTTTGATTTCACCGTCTATCATAATTAAAATTTTATCAAAATATGGTAATAAACGTAAATCATGCGTAGCAACAATTAATGTTTTAGCTTGTTTATCAATTAATGTCATCAATTGATCCGTATGATCAGTATCTAGACCAGTAGTTGGCTCATCTAAAATCCAAATATTAGTTTGATTTCTTAATAATAAACGTGCCATGCTTAATCGTTGAATTTCTCCGCCTGATAAAGTATCTCCATCCATTGTTATTTCCTGATTTAAAGCTAAATGGCTCAAATTTAACGCTTTTAACGTATGCCGCATATCATCTTCATCACAATCTGTCAGTAAATTATCTTTGATGGTTCCGTCGAATAATTGTTGTGATTGTAGTAATGCATTGATTTGATGATATTTTTCTTCCTCTTTAATTTGAAATACCTCTGTTTGATTTAACATTACCTGTCCGCTGCTTACTTGATATAATCCTAACAAAACATGTAATAGCGTACTCTTACCGCTACCAGATGGACCGATAATAGCGACACGTTCACCTTCTTTAATATGAAATGAAACATGATTCAATACTGATAGTTCTTGATTGTCATATTTAAACGTTACATCTTTTACTTCATATAAATCATGTTCATTAGTTTTGTCTGAATCTGTATATAGATGTTCTTTGGATATATCATCGTTTTGAATAACTTCATTAATTTCTGATAACGATTGATCTGTATCTGCTTTATAAAAAGCTACATTACTCATTGGTACAGCTTGTTCAAACAAAGTTAATATCATTAATACAATACTGGTTAAATATACAACATCTAAAGAGTGTGTATGGACTTGAATAGCGCCCAAAACTAATGTAGCAAAAATTGATATCATAGCAATGATATTTAGTAAATAATCATAAACAGTTAAAAATCCCTGTTCTTTACTTTGCAATGCATCATATTGTTGTAAATGTTGTAATACATCATTCTTATAATCTTCGTCCTTATTAAAGCGTTGTAATTCTTGAAATCCTTCACGATAATCAAAAAATCTTGTTAAAAATTGTCTTTGTTGGTGTGATACTACTGTCTTCAATTTACGTGCCCTTTTAGCACTTAAAAATGGAACAAGCCATAATGTCAATATCATACTCGCTGCAATTAATATTGCATGTGCTGGTGAGATGAATAAATATACTGCTATCGTTATTAATGCAGTTATTCCTATGACAATAGGCGGATAATAAACTCTTAAGTATATGTTTTGTAATGCTTCTACTCTACTTACCATACGTGAAATTAAATCGCTAGAATTATATTTTCGATAAACATCTGGTACTACTCTAACTAGTCCTTTAAAGAATTGTGTTCTTACATTTCTTAACATAGTAAAGGTCGTACGGTGAGAATATAATCTTTCATAGTATCGAGATATCGCTCTTAAAAAACCAAATAGTTTAACCGAAACAACTAACACCATTAAAGCATATAATGGAGCTCCTAACGCACTTTCAGTAACCATATATCCACTTAGAAAGAACATCGCTAAAGCAACTAAACTCCCCACGACACCTATAGCTATTGCTATTACTAAATCTTTATCGATTTTAAATTGAATTCGTGACTTCATGATTCATCACCATTTTCTTTAACATTAACTGAAATATTTTTATCATCTTTAATAATCTCACCATCATGTATATATAAACGTCGTGTTGCTTGTCTAATTGTGGAGTCTCTATGAGCAATTATAAGTTGCGTCGTTGCTTTAAATTGATGATGCATCACGCTTTGAATCACTTGTTCCGTTTCTATATCTAAACCAGTTGCTGGTTCATCAAGTATGACTAAGTCTGGTTTCATTACAAGTAAACGACACAATTCAATTCTTCTCATCTGCCCACCAGATAACATTTCTCCACCATCACCAATTAGTGTATGGATTCCATTTTTTAATGATTGTACCTTTTCTTTTAATTGCACTTGCTCTAATGCTTCTAAAATAATGTCATCACTAACGTCATTAAACATTGAAATATTATCTTTAATTGTGGCAGTAAAAATGTATGGACGTTGACTTAAAATACCTATTTGCATTTGATCATATTTATATGAGACATGACCTTCTGTAGGTTTAAGAGATTGACTTATTAATTTAGCAAAGGTAGTTTTACCTGCCCCACTTGGTCCAACTAATGCGATGTGTTCATGTTCATTAATATCGAGAGTGACATGTTTAATTGAGAAGTCATTCCCCTTTTCATTACTATATTTAAACATGACATTGCTTAAGCTTATAAGTGGGGATTGGTTTGTATGATAATAATTTATAGGTACACTATTTTCTGATGTACTTTCTAAATATTCAAATACAACATCACTTGCACCTTCACTTTGTTTGCCCGTATGAAACGCTTGTCCTAAATCCTTAATGGCATTATAAAATTCTGGAGCTAAAATAATAGCGATTGCTGCTGTTTTAAAATCAATCGTATGAAAAACAACGAGACTCAGTGCTGCTTCTAATGCTACAAGTCCAATTCCTAATAAGCTGATAAACTCTAACATTAAACTTGATAAAAATGCACTTCTCAAAATTTTCATTGTTAAATCTCTAAAATGTGTACTATCTTCATAGATTTTATTTTCCGTTTGTTTTGTTCGGTTAAATAATTTCAAAGTGATTAACCCTTGTGTCATATTGAGAAATCGTTGTCCAAATTGATTTAAATAAGTCATTTGATCCTTAGATTCATCACGAGTTTTCAATCCAAATATAATATAAAATAATGGAATGAACGGTGCAGTTATGATCATTATCAATGCTGTGTTTAAATGAACAAAGCACATCGCAATCATAATAGCTAAAGGAATCATCATTGACTTAAATACTTGCGGCAAGTAACTTTGATAAAATGGCGCAATACCATTTATTGTCTCTGTTAAAAGTGTCATTTCCTCACCAACTGATTGTGTTGATTGGTGGTGAATCACTCGTTGACGCAAGTCATGTTTAACTTTAATAGATAAACGGTTACCTAATAATTGATTACAAAAATTCAAAGTTGCACGTATCATCAATACTACAAAAATAAAACTGAGTATAATCATTGGCGATTGTTTTACTTTAAATAACATTATATTTAAAAAGTCTGCTATTGCTATATTCTGTAAAACTACAAATAATGCTAACAATATACATACTATTAGCATTAATGCAGGATAAATTTTATACTTAAATACTAATTGCATTAATTTTTTCACTAGATATTCACCTGATTTTTATTATAATCTCTATATTAAAGATTGAAAGATTAATGTACAACGATAGTGCTTTTGACAATTATATGACGACAAATCTTTCTCATACTTTGGTCTAGTGTTATTACTATTTGTAGCGTGCTTTGAAATGAGTATGCTATTATTATATGGTGAATTTGAAATAGTCAAAAAAACATTTAATATATGAAAGTAGGTACATTATGTTATTACTTGAATTAATCAAGGGGCTTATTTTAGGTATCGTAGAAGGTCTAACTGAATTTGCTCCTGTTTCCTCTACAGGACATATGATTCTTGTTGATGATATGTGGTTAAAGTCCACTAAATTTTTAGGTGAGCAATCAGCTTTCACTTTTAAAGTTGTTATTCAATTAGGTTCTGTATTTGCGGCAGCATGGGTGTTCAGAGAACGTTTCTTTGAAATATTACATATTGGGAAACATCAACCTGAGCAACAAGCGACTACTGGACGTCGTTCAAAACCAAAAAGATTGAATTTGATGCATGTTTTAGTAGGTATGATTCCAGCTGGTATTTTAGGTTTCTTATTTGATGATGTCATTGAAAAATATTTATTTAGTGTATCAACAGTTATGATTGGTCTTTTCCTAGGCGCAATCTACATGATTATCGCTGATAAGTATTCTGAAAAAGTAACTCATCCACAAACTGTAGATCAAATTAATTATTTCCAAGCATTCGTTATTGGTATTTCTCAAGCCATTGCTATGTGGCCAGGGTTCAGTCGTTCTGGTTCAACGATTTCAACTGGTGTCTTAATGAAAATGAACCATAAAGCGGCATCTGACTTCACATTTATCATGTCAGTACCAATCATGCTTGCAGCAAGCGGATTATCTTTATTAAAACATTATGAATATATTCATTTAGCGCATATTCCATTTTATTTATTAGGTTTCTTAGCTGCATTTATTGTAGGTTTAATAGCAATTAAAACATTCTTACATCTTATTAATAAAATCAAATTAGTACCGTTTGCAATTTATCGAATTATATTAGTAGTTGTCATAGCTATCCTATATTTCGGTTTTGGTATAGGTAAAGGTATCTAATTAAACATTTTTAAGACTAATTACCGTTGAGAACAAGTTACTTTTCTCAACGGTTTTTTCTTACTTAACATTAATAAATAATACAATGTTAATTTTAAATCACGCCCTTTAACAAAATTATCTTTCAAACCAAATTTCGTACATTATTGTTACCAACAGTAGTTTATTTTCATGTATCATAGGGTATGGATAAAAATAGTAAAAATTAATGGAGGCAACGAGTATGGACAAAAAGAAACTCATAAAAACAGCAATTAATGTTTTACCTATCATCATCGTTCCGTTAGTCGTAGAACGTAAAAAAATAAAAGATCATCCTGATGTTAAAAAAGCGACTGATGCTACATCTAGAGCAGCATCTAAAACAACATCTGCTATTTCTAACAAGACTTCTGACGTTAAGACATACGTTGGTGACAAGAAACAAGAATTTGATAATAAACGTGAATTGAAAAAAATCGCTAAAGAAAATGACCCAGCTTATATTGAGAAAAAAGGCGAAAAATTAGCGAAGCAAAATCGCAAAGAAGCAGACAAAATGGATAAAAAGCTTCAAAAAAATATTGAAAAACGTCACAAAGAAGAAGATAAACAACGTGAAGAAAACGAAAAACAACGTATTAAAGATATGAAGAAAACTCAAAAATACGAAGAAAAAGTAGGATTAACACCAGGTAAGCTTGATGAAAAAACTGAGAAAAAAGGCGAAAAGTTAGAAAAAGAAAATCGTAAAGAAGCTAAAAAGATGGAGAAAAAGCTTCAAAAACAAATCGAAAAACGCCATAAAGAAGAAGATAAACTACGTGAAGAAGCCGACAAATCTAGAAAAAAAGAATTTAAAAAATATAAAGATTACACAGCTAAAAGTGTAGTTAAACAAAATAAAGAAAATAATAATGAGGCTTAATCTTTCATGACACGCATTATTATTGACGGAGATGCTTGTCCAGTTGTTAATTCAGTGATTGATTTAACACAAGGGACAGGCATTTTTGTTACAATTATACGTAGTTTTAGTCACTTCTCAAATCAAATTGAACCTAAACATGTAAATACTGTCTATGTGGATGATGGTCCTGAATCGGTAGACTATAAAATTGTCCAATTATCATCTTCAGAAGATATCGTTATTACACAAGATTATGGTCTAGCTAGTCTATTACTCAACAAAGTAAAGTATGTCATGCACCATAAAGGATTTATATTTAATAATGATAATATTCAACAATTGCTAGACCAACGTTATATTAATGCTCAAATTCGTAAGCAAGGAGGCAGACATAAAGGACCTCCCCCATTTACGAAACAGGATAAACAACACTTTGAACAACAATTTAATAAGCTTTTACATCAACTTTAATGGAGGTACATAATGAAGAAAATTGCAGTTTATTGTGGCGCAAGCAAAGGAAAAGATGACACATACGTTAAAGAAGCATATGAACTAGGTAAATATATGGCTGAAAAAGGTTACGAATTAGTTTTCGGAGCTGGATCTGTGGGTATTATGGGCGCTATTCAAGATGGCGTTTTAGACCATGGTGGTAAAGCGATTGGTGTAATGCCAAAAATGCTTGATGAAAAAGAAATTACAAGCCAAAAAGTAAGTGAACTTATTTTAGTAGATTCAATGCATGAAAGAAAAAATAAAATGACTGAACTTGCTGATGCTTTTGTTATGGCTCCGGGTGGTGCCGGCTCACTAGAAGAATTCTTTGAAATGTATAGTTGGGCTCAAATTGGTATTCATCAAAAACCAATTGGTGTATACAATATCAATGGTTTCTTTGAACCATTACAAGGGTTAATCGATCATATGATTAAAGAAGGATTTATTGATGAAAAATATCGTCAACTCGCTCCACTCTTCGATACTAAAGAAGCGTTACTTGAAGGTTTACTCAATTATAAACCTTTAGGCGTTCGTACTTATGATTAAGTAAATTCTGTTAAAACCAAAATACCCCACTCGAATTTATTCAAAAAATAATTTCGAGTGGGGTTATTTCAATTATTTATCTAAATCAATCACATATCTAACATGTCTTTTCAAAGGATGATACTTACTCAAGTTAGGGAATTCAAAATGATCATAAAATGACATTCCTATTTTTTCCATGACTTTTCTTGAAGGTAGGTTTGTTTCAGCAGTAAAACTATAGACTTTAGAAATGTCTTTTTCTTTAGCAAATTTAAGTACCGCTTCTGCACCCTCAGTGGCAATACCGTTTCCCCAAACTTCAGGAATCAAACGCCACCCTATTTCATAAAGTGGTAATTCTTTAAATGGATACTCACTATCTTTAGGAATATAATTTAATCCTATAAAGCCAAGCCATTCATTCGTTTCTTTCAGCTCTACTGAGAATAGACCAATACCATAATCTTTAATAATTTGGTCCATTTTTTTCATATCTAATTCAGAACGACGATAACTCAATAAACTTGGGAAATATCTTCTGACTTGTGGGTTAGCATTCATTTTTTGAAAAGGTAATAAGTCTTTTTCTTCCCAATCTCGTAATTTCAAGCGCTCAGTTTCAATATAAACAACCATTTTTTACACTCCATTACTACGTAAATACATCATTATATACATTTTATAATAAAATTAACGCGCTATGAAACAGTAAGATTCACATCGCGCTATAATTCGTTTATTAAAATTTTGATTTAGCTTTTAGTTATATAACTAATAAGTTCAATATTAACTGGAATTTCTTTTAAATGATCACGTTGATTTTTTGGTGCTGTAAATGTAGCATCAATAAAATCATTCTGATGATCTAAGTGATATGTTGCAACAAATGTATCTGTATCTGATTCAAAATTAGGCAAGTGCGCAATCACACGTTTAATTTCACCTGTAGAATCAACAACATGTCTACCTGTAATATTTTCTAATTCTCTACCTAATTCTGGTAGCGTTAGCGCTTTTCCCTCTAAAATACTAAAATCTTGTTCATGCATGGCTCTTCTCTCCTCTTCACATTTTTGAAAATGATGACAATAATCATATTAATCTTTATAGTTTATTTTTATTATATATATTTATCCATTACGATACCCATTTTTTTCGTATATCAAACTTTACGTTCAAGACGATATTAAGTTGATATTTTAATCATATCATATTCTATTCTGTTGAAGATGATGCTTTTGATTAGATTTATTGCTGGTTCTGTTCTGATTTAAAATTTGTTGCTTCTTTAATTTTGTTCTTAATTAGAAGATGTTTTATTCTTCTCGCTTTTATTAGTATCCTTATCATCACTATTATCAGAACTAGTTGATTGACTTGAAGCAGAGTTATCAACTTCTTTTTGTAATTTATCTTGTTTATCTTTTAAATCGTCTTTTTGTTTATTTAACTTTTTCTTTTGTGATTTTAATGATTTGTTTTCTTTTTCTAATTTATCTACACTCTTTTCTAATGTCGCTTTCTCCTGACTTTTGCCACATGCGGATAACATTAGCGTTGCAGATAAAAATAATACAATCCACTTTTTCATGTTAAACTCCTTTAAAAACAGTTATAAATATAATTCATTTTATCATGAAATAATAATTTAATCATTTTTCTACTTTAAATCTTTCTTCAATTTAATATGTGTATCTTCATAGCCTATTTGGTGATTCAAGTTTAACATAGCTTGATTTTTCGTATTTATTGTACTTTGTATTGTTTGGGCTCCTTCTTTCATGGCCCAATCTTCTAGTGCTAACTTTAATTGTCGTGCAAAACCTTGACGCCGATATTTAGGATATACAAACAATAATTCAATTGTCACAACCTTAGTTTGTTTTTCAAAATGCCCCCATATTAATGCTTGTAGTTCTTGATTATCTTCAATGATTAATATCATATCTTGGCAATGCCGTAATCTAGCATTAATCATTTCAATTCTTAATGCAATCGATGTACTTGTTGCTTTATAATTTGCTTCTTGAGATTCTAATAATTTTTCGTGTATCGTTGCTACCTCGTTAATTAACTTTTGATTACTCAAATTCAACTGTCTCATCATTTACTCCTGTATTTCATATTATAATCATTGTATTTCTATGGTATGATTAAGCATAATAAAATTATCAATTTAATGTATTGGTAAGTCTTACTTAAAATTATTTTTAAAGGAGCGCTTATGCACTCATGAAGTCTACAGCTCAATTAGCTAAAGAGAATAATGTGAAGTCTTTACGTTTAAATAATACGGATAGAGAAATTTTTGAAAACTACATGATATATATTCGTTCTGATTTAAGTGTAAACCCACATGATTCAGAAGTGATGTTGAATCGCATATTAAAACACTTAATCAGTGCAGAAGGTAAAGGTATGTTAGCTATGGAATTCTTTAACCATAATCCTAAAATGCATGCCAAAAAGCAATTAAAAGAACTTCCAAATGAAACAGTAAAGAATATCTTTAAATATATTTATCAACATTTCGTATTACTAATTGGTATTTTCTGTTTCTTAAAAGGGTTTATAGGTTTCTTTATTGGTGGAGATAGTAACTATCTTTATCTATATACATTTCCTATTACAGTGATAGTTGGCTTATTTATCATTTTCTTATTTATATGGATGATATTTAAAACGATTCAGTTACAATGCTTTAATAATTCAAATTGGGTATGGTTATTAACTTATGCCGTAATTGCGCTATTAATTGTCGCATTGTTTTATGTATTTTTTATACCTCAATCCTTTTTAGCATTTGGTCCTTATATCAATGTTAGTAATTGGTCATTTATTATTATTTCCGCCATTATCACACCTATTTCATTTTATATTGATCATCACTATTTTAATAAAAATTCAAATACGATTATGTAATGTTCACGAATTGATGGCCACATTTTCTAATTGAATTTAACATCTTTGAAATAAATAAGAAGGCAATTTCTACTAATAATTATAGAAATTGCCTTCTTATTTATTCTCACTAATTTAATATAAAAACATCTACAATAAACCATATCACCATAATAAACATCACAATAGCTTGAGCAATTGTACTGGCTAAAAACGCAATAATCGATCCAAAACTTACTTTAATCGCTTTTTTCAAATCATACCCTTGTATTAACTCGATAATAAGTACTAATACAAACGGTACAATGATAATACCAAATGGCGGAACTACAAAGCATCCAATGATCACGCCAATAATAGCACCATATTTTCCAACAAAGTATTTATTCATTAGAAAATCAGCTAAGAATATCATAATGGTAAAAATAACCATTGCGATATAGAACATCCAAGATAACCTTCCGTTGTGAAATCCAAATTGATAAATAAGAAAACCTACCCATAAGACTAAAACTGAAGGAATGACCGGTTTAACTAAACCGACAAAAGCTAATATAAATGCAATTGTAATTAAACTCCATAATAATACCGTCATTAATAACTACTCCACATCTGTTATAGTAATTTTTTGATCTTTCGTTAAAAAGATTAATATAATACCTAAGAACAATGATCCTGCTGACACATAGAAAACATTTTCCAAGCCAACCCATCCACTCATCATACCACCTAATAAGTTACCACATAACTGCCCAATAACCATTGCGTTGGCAAATAATGTTGAAGCATAACCTGGGAAATCCGGTAAAATATCTTGGAAGTAGCTTATGCCAATTCCTAATAATATAGCTAAGAAAAAAGCTAAAAATAATTGACCAATCAACATCATATAGAAATTTTTAAATAAACTAATACTAAAATAGAAAGCCCCGCCGAATATACCACCATAAATAAGTAACGTACGTGTCGGGAGCTTTGTAGATAATACGCCTAAAACGACCATAAAAGGTACTTCTAAACCAGCACATAAACTTGCTAAATAACCAACGTAGCCTTCCTTTTCGTGAAGATAATCAGTTACGAATAAAGGCATGTTCATTGTATACATCCATTGTCCAATATGTAATAAAATAAAAGCTAAAAACGGGATCAATAGTGTCTTATCTTTGAACATATTAGGCGCTACCTTCTCAACGTGTTGTTGTTGAGTAATAGGTTGTTTGATGTTTAAATTTTTATAGAAGAACACTTGTAAAATTAATGTAAATAAAATAATAGAAACTGTTCCGCCAAATAAACCTGAGTAACCATTCAATTCAATTAGTTGCGCGCCAATAAATGGACCAAATAAGAAGCCTAGTGAGAAAATTGAACGTAATACTGTATTAGCAAATTTAGCATTTTTACGCGAACTTGAAACGTTAATAGATTCTCTCGCAGATGCATAAAGTTGTGGCATTGCCGGAGCGAATAAACCTTGGAATAAAGCATAAAGGATTATAAATAATAAGATATCTTTTACAAAGAAATAAATGGAAAAGCTAATTGCTCCCATCATTAATGCTGTAATTATAAGATATTTTCTATTTATGTTATGAGTATCTGAAAATCTTGCAATAATCGAATTAACTGTAAATTGGCTTATAGCTGCTAATGCTAGTAACACACCATACTGTTTGGTGGTCATACCTAAATCCTTTGTCGCAAACAAAACAAGGTAGGGTACTGTTACAGCGATACCCATACCTAATAACAACATGTTCAAAACAAACAACTTATAATTCTTTATATATAGTAATTCTTTAAACATATGACTAACCTCTATTCATTATATGAATCAACTCATCTTATTTAACGTATAAAGTTCAACATTAAATTAACAAATGAATCTACTTGTGGTAACTGTAACATGCTTTGATCATAACTCATATAAGTCGAACGAATAAGTGGATCATTATCAATCGTCACTTTTTCAAATCCAAACATATTTTTATCAATATTTTTCATCATTATTTCAGGTAATATAGTTACACCCACACCACTAATTAGCATTTCTTTACAAGTGGCAACTTGGTCAACGGTAATGGTCGCATGATAGTCTTGTTCTAAATTATCGTTATACCATTGTTTAATTTGATTTATATAAATTGGGTCAGCTTGAAATTCTATAAAAGGCAACTTTCCAACCTCTTCACGTCTATCTTTAGGATAGATAAAATAATGATCGTCATTAAATAAGTGTGTGTTGGATAAATTCATGACTTTGTTTCCTCTAGTAATCATGACGTGATAGTCTCTATGATTTGCCTTAATTTGTTCAGTAGACCCAACTTGTACCTGAATTTCAACATTAGGAAATTGAGTATTATATAAGCTTAATACTTCTGGTAATAGTGTTTGACCTATTAAAGAAGAACAACCAATAGAGATCGTTCCGTTAACTTCCCCAATATGCGCCTGCATTTTATCAAAGAATAAACGCTCTCTCTTTAACATATCGCGTGCATGTTCAATAATCATTGCACCTTCAGTTGTTGTTATGAGTTGCTTTTTCGTTCTAATAAAAACGTCTACACCAAATGAACTTTCAATTGCTTTTAACCGTTGTGTGACAGCTGGCTGTGAAATATATAATATTTCTGCTGCTTTACGTAATGTTTTTGTTTCGTCTAATGTTATTAATAAACGATAATCATCAATTTTCATAGTGTCCCCCTAAAATATACCGTTTCCGTAAAATCCTATAATCAATGATGTTTGTTATATTTATTTTGTTTGAGAAAATCATTCTTATTTTTTATCGTGTTGTTTAACTCGCTGTGGCTTTTTATTTTTAAATGGATGATTGTGTTTATTTTTCTTATATTTTTGATTTATTTTGTGATAACATTTCATAACTTTACTTTGAACATCATCAAAGTTTTCAACTATTTCAATCATTAATTGATGTGCAATAATATATGCTTCATGATATTGTTTTTGGCTAATTTGCCCATTTTGTAATGCAAATAATAAATCATCTTCATCAACTAACTCGTATGAACCATCAGGTAATACCAATACATCTAAGCATAAATCTAGAGTACGTGCATTTCCTTTTTGAGTAATATTTTTAATATTGATATCAAAATAGTATTCTAATGGATTCCCCTTATCATCAAACATAACGGTTAAACTATATCTCTTTTTTTCCGGTAATATTTGTAACCATTTATAATTATCATCTGCGACTATTATATTTTGACCAACTACCGTCACCTCTAAAGGTTCACGTACTTTCTTCATCGTGACCAAGCCTATAATACCTTTAAATCTATTATTATTAACTTTAACCTCTGTATATTCTCTCTCGATCAGGCGACGCCAGTGACGTTTGTCTATATATTTTACTTTCACAGTCACCAACTCCTTGTTTTCATTATATAAAAATGGTTCTATTATGTCATCATATGCTAAATTAGGTCATATTTTCGTGAATTCATTTAACTATATTCTACTACATATCGAGAAAATTTACTTTAAAACGACTAAATTACTATGATTTAATTTAATATGAATCCTAATATATATAATGATTACACATAAATATCAATTTTACATTATTCATATTTACAATATTTTGTTAATTAAAAGCATAAAAAAAGATACCTATGTGAACTAATCTATTTCACATAGGTATGCTGAATGCAATTATTTAATTATTTATGTTTTAATGCATATTTATCTATTACAGTTTGATGTTCAGGATACATTTGATTTAATTCATTTCTTTCAAACAACTCAAATTGTTCATATTCAAATGCCGGCTGACACATACAACCTACTAAACAAAATCCTTCATCATGTTCAAGTGAAGATGCGAATATTGTTCTTTTTGGAACTGTATATTGCATTACCTCACCATCTTCTATATTAGGTCCTAACTGCACAGATTCATATTTACCATCAGGTGTAATCATATGAATCGTTAATGATTGACCATCATGATAATACCAAACCTCATCTGCATCTATACGATGGAAATGTGAAATATCACTGGGTGTTAACAAAAAGTATATACTGCTAAATGCAGCTCTATTTGTCTCTGTTGATGGTTGACGTATACTTTCTTTGAAATAACCACCTTCTGGATGAGGGGTTAAATTCAACGAATCAATCCAATACTGTGCGTTTTTCATTATTTTAAATCCACATTATGGAATACATTTTGAACATCTTCCAAGTCTTCCAATGCATCTACAAGTTTTTCAAAAGTTTCTTGGTCTTCTGGTGATAATTCAATATCTGTTTGAGGTAACATTTCAAACTCAGCAACTTTGAAATCTTCAACACCAGATTGACGTAATGCATCTTGAACTTGAGCAAATTGATCTGGTTCCGCATAAACAATTGTTAAACCATCATCATCAATGACATCTCTAACATCAACATCTTGTTCCATTAATTCTTCTAATACTTCGTCTGCTGATTTACCTTCAATACCGAAAGTAGCAGTATGGTCAAACATATATGCTACTGATCCAGATACACCCATATTACCGCCATTTTTACCAAAAGCAGCTCGTACGTCTGAAGCAGTTCTATTCACATTATTTGTAAGCGCATCAACAATAATCATTGAACCACTAGGACCAAAACCTTCATATCTTAACTGATCATAGTTTTCTTCTCCAGCACCTTTAGCTTTATCTATTGCTTTATCAATGATGTGATTAGGTACTGAATATGTTTTAGCACGTTCTAATACTAAACGTAAGGCTTGGTTAGATTCAGGATTGGGTTCACCTGATTTAGCTGCCACATATATTTCTTTACCGAATTTGGCATATATTCTACTTGTATTTTTATCTTTTTGAGCCTTTTTTTCTTTAATATTATTCCACTTACGTCCCATTATGGTCATCTCGCTTTCATTCTCTATAATTAACATTCTATATTATACATGATTTTTAGTCGTTAATATACCTCTTACATTGTATCAATATATCATTAAGAATAAACCTCACCGTTCATAAAGTACAAAGTAAAATAAAGCATAAAAAAATTAGCTCCTATCAATTAGGAACTAACTTATATGTAGAATTCTAAATATTTAAATATTCTTCAACATCATCGAATAAAGCATTAAATTCTTTCATGTTGTCTTGGTTCATATATAAATATATTTTTCTTTCATCTTCTGTCGATCTGACTTTATTTAACTTACCTTTTTCAATCAGTTTACGAATTGATACTAATAATTTAGTTCTACTCAATTCTAATTCTGAAATAGCAATTTTTAAAAATGTTTGCATTAACATTTGATCTTTTTGACAATTTTTTTCTGCCAAGTCTAGTACTGCTAAATCATTAAGAGTCAATTTATATTTTTGATCTATATATTCAGACAATGCTTTATATTGTTTATAAAATTCAAATAACTTTTCTAACTTTTCTTTATTCAAAAGACTTGCACCCCCAAATATAAACAGACAACATATAACAACATTATCCTAAATATCTAAAAATCTGTCTTTCCTATTTGTTTTTAATCTGTTGTCAAAATTACCGATAAATTTAAATTGAGTTGTGCAATGTCTTTTTCACTATATATTCTTCCTTGAAAATTGTAATCATATAAAATGAATTATAGCCTAAGTTAATTTCTAGTGAACATTGGGTAAAATCATGTTCAATAATTTCAATTTTAGGTTTAAAGTAGTAATCAACTGTATCTAAAAATTGACTCGTCCATTCATACTTATTTCTTAAATCTTTTGAAATTAAATGATTAAGATTGCCGCTATAACTATTTATCTTTCCTATGAAAATTAAATGGTTTTTATATGTTGGCATTTCATTGAAACTGATATATACATTGCTATCTCCGTACTCTTCGTCAGCAGATTCATTTTCGATGACTCTCCAATCATATAAATACAATACATATCGATCTTCTAACTCTACTTTCTTATAGTAGCTAGCATCCACAAAATCTCGATTAAACAAAATAGATATTTCATTAAATATTAATCCAAATGTCGTCTTAAAACCTTTTGCATCAAATAAATGCAATGCATTAAAATGATTGGGATTATGAAATAGATTGAAACCTAAACCTGTAAAAGATTCTGTTAAGGAAGATATTGTTTCAATGATTAAAGGAGCACTATTACTTAAATCATTATGCTTATCATTAATTAACTGATGATTTTCTACATTTAATAAAAATATCTTCTCTTTCACAAAATCAACTTCATTTATTATTGCCTTTAGATTTTTTATTTGAATTTCATTTTTTAATAATAATCTTTCATTTCCCTCTGTTAAGTAAGAGGTAGTTAGTTTCGCATTATCAATAAATAGATATTCAAATTTTAGTCTTTTAATTTGAGATTCTATTGCTTTAAGCATCACTGGATCATCTATTAAACATGATATATCTAAACCGATGACATGATTAATATTTAAATCCTGAAACTTAATAATATCTTTATAGATTTCACGAATTTCTTTATCATCCAAATTAAAGACTGAAATAACTTCGTATAGATAAGGTATGTCCTGCTTACTATTCTTAAGTTTGAGTAGCGCATCGCTAAAACAAACACCTATACTATCGATAACTTTATAACTATCAATATTAAAAGCGACTCTCAACCCTTTTTTGATAATAATTTCTACAATATTTCGTTTATCTTCATACGTCATTTCATTACAGATTTCTGAAAGTGTAGGAACGATATAAAAAATAACTTCTGTTCTTGAAAATTCAAATTTATCTAACTTGTTATAAAGGAAGGTATATTTTAATTCTTCTATCGTTTGAATTTGAATCACGCTTTGAAACGATGTAGCTTTCTTTATCTTTCCTTCATCTAATTGTATATCTTCATATTTTTCGATCTTATGTTGTTCTACTAATTTTTCAATATAAGGTTTTAAAGATTCCGAATCTTCATCAGTATCTATATTTATCTTAAACATAATATTCTTATCATATTTTGAAAGTTTTCGATAATCGTTAGGTGTCAAACCTAAGTACCCTTTGAACATTTTTGAAAATGTTGACATACTACTAAATCCTAAAATGTCACTAATATGACTAATCGTTTTATTAGTTGTTAGTAATAACTCAATTGATTTGTTAATTTTCAGAGTATCAACATATCTTTTGAAGCCCATACCTATTAATTGATGAAACTGGGAAGAAATATTTGATTTTGATGTGAAAAGTTCAGTAGAAATATCTTTTAATGTCAGTCTTTGTTCAATATGGTTATCTATATATTCTAATTCTTCTTTCAAATCATTATAATACGTATAATTATATTGATCGATTGCTATACTCTTATCAACTTTTGCTTCTGTACCTATAATCTGAACTATTTTAGTCGTTAATTCGTCAAGTACCTCTCGATAGTCTTCATTAATATTTCTAAGTACTAACTGTAAAACTAAGTCTTTAAGTTTATTAGAAGATTTAATCAAATTGGCTGTATATTGAAAATCAAAAAATGAAAAATTTTGTTCAGCGAACCAATCACTGGTTAAATAAAGCATAATCACTTTGCCATTAGTATTTAAACTAAATACATCAGCATTGTTAATAATATAGATCTCGTTATTAATCGTCTTTTGTTTACGAAATTTTTGAATATGCATATCACCTTCTATTGGCCAAAATAAAATAATACCATCCTGGCACCTTGTCGTTGGATATTCGACATTAGAAAGTATACGCAAGTAAGAATTTGGCATAACTCTCCCTCTCTTTTCTAGTAAAACCAATACATCTTCTAAACTTAATTATTATTCTAAATTCTTAATCTAAACAATTTAACGCAATTATAACATGCAGACAAAAAATATACTTGTTTATATATCTATAAATAATTAAGTAATAAAGCAATATAAATATATTTAATAAAAAAAGATGTGACGTTTATTTCCTTATAACTCATATTAAAGAATAAAAAGGAATAATTTTGAATCAAAACAATGAGTATCACGTCAACATCTTTGTCTTAAATGGTATTTTTTTATCGAAATCGATTTGCCAATCTTAATATATCTTTAATGATATTTAATAAGTTAATAAACAAATTGAAACCCATTTCCCTTGGAGAAAATTGTCCTCGTTTCATTCTATTAAAATCATAAAGTGTATATAGTAGAAATAATAATAAGCTTACTACTGTAATAACTGTGTGAAAAATTGGATTATGAATGAATATTCCGATAATACTTGCAATAATAAGCGCTAATAATGTGACAAATAAATAACGTCCCATACTAGAAGCATCATTAATTAGAAAGAAACCAACAATACCAAAGGCAATAAATGCACCAATTGCT
Source organism: Staphylococcus pasteuri (assembly GCF_030547725.1). Taxonomy (NCBI): domain Bacteria; kingdom Bacillati; phylum Bacillota; class Bacilli; order Caryophanales; family Staphylococcaceae; genus Staphylococcus; species Staphylococcus pasteuri. The sequence continues at coordinate 203,284 of NZ_JAUOQO010000002.1, forward strand.
AATATAATATTCTTATAAAATACGTCTGGACCAAGGTTTTGTAAATAACTTGTGAACATGGCATATGATAAAAGACCTAATATAACAGCATATATATGAGAAATGACAATGCCATACTTACGTGCACGTTGGAATACTAAAGTGATTAACACTAAGACCATTAAGGCTAAAGATAAAGGTCTTCTCCATTCCATTGGTAAGTATTGTCCGAAATAACATCCTATTCCGAAGATAATCCAATAATACATAAAGAATAGCCATACTTTTGCATATGCATGTGACCGTTGTTTATCTTTTGTTTTACTTGTGTGCTGTGTAGTTTGTGACATATGGTTTTGCTCCTTCATGTAATGTTTAAATTAATGCGTTGATTTTACATTTATAAATTATCTTTAAAACGCGACAATAACTAAATCGATAGAATTAGTCACATTCTATACTAATTATACACTTTGTTACAATTTATCAAACTTCTATATTAAAATTTTCATTTAAAAATCGTCTTCAAAACTGTCGTATCAGCATTTATTGTTTAAAAATAATTCAATTTCTAATTGTTAATAATATTACAAGATAATAACAAACCACACAAAGCCCTATATTTTTGTTAGTATGGGTAGCGTAGTAAAAAACGAAAAAGCAATTATACATAGTAATCATTCATTTCTATGCTAATAATTAAAGCAAATTTAAGGAGGAGTCACTTTGAAAAAGTTAGCCTTTGCAGTAACAGCCGCTTCAGGCGCAGCAGCAGCACTTTCTCATCACGATGCCGAAGCTTCTACTCAACATAAAGTTCAGTCAGGAGAATCATTATGGACTATTGCTCAGAAATATAATACTTCTGTTGATAGCATAAAACAAAATAACAATTTAGATAATAATATGGTATTCCCTGGACAAGTCATATCAGTAGGTGGAAGTGCTTCTCAAAGCTCTAATTCAAACACTTCTTCACAATCTGGTTCACCTTCAACACATACAGTAAAATCTGGCGAATCATTAAACATTATTGCTAATAAATATGGCGTATCAGTAAATGAATTAATGTCAGCGAATAACTTAAATGGTTATTTAATTACACCAAACCAAACGTTAAAAATTCCTAATGGTGGTTCAGGTGCAGGTGGCGCTGGTGCTCGATCTGGTGGTGCTACTGCTACTACAGGCAATACAAGCACACAATCACCTTCTTTCAATCACCAAAACTTATATACTGAAGGACAATGTACTTGGTACGTCTTCGATCGTCGTTCTCAAGCCGGTAAACCTATCAGCACATACTGGTCAGATGCTAAAAACTGGGCTACTAATGCAGCTAATGATGGTTATCAAGTAGACCATTCACCTGAAGTAGGCGCTATTATGCAAAGTGTTCCTGGCGTTTATGGTCATGTTGCGTATGTTGAACGTGTTAATGGTGACGGTAGTATCTTAATTTCAGAAATGAATTATACTAATGGACCATACAATACAGATTACCGTACAATTCCAGCTTCAGAAGTATCAAGCTATTCATTTATTCATTAATTAAATACTTAAATATTGATATATGTTTATAAAACTACCAACAAAGTTTAATTTTTGTTGGTAGTTTTTTTGTCTTATCTTAATAGATATACAATTATTATGAAGTTGATACATAAAGTTCTAATGCTTTGGAAATCAAATTAACGTTTTCCAAAAGCAGTAGTTTCCTTAGAAGAGACCTAACATAGAGTATTCTAAAGAGAAATGCTGCAAGCAACGCAAGTTGAGCATACTTCTCAATTCGACAATATTTAAGAAACATCACAAATATCCACGTTGAATAAATCATTTTGTAAGAACTACTACCCCATAGTATAAATATTAGTTCTTAATCATCATTCATTTCTTCTCTAAATCTAATACCATTTGTCCTAACCTCTTAAAAATTATAAGTATCTATTCAACTATTTTAATTCAATAGGTAGTTTTCAAGTATACAAAAAAGAAGGTTGGAAATATTTTAATGATTATCCCAACCTTCTGATTAATATCGCTATGTTATATATTATTTTAAGAAGAAATGCATAATAAAGTATACAATCGCAGCTAATATAGCTGAAATTGGTAATGTTATTACCCAAGTAATTATCATACGTTGCGCTGTGCTCCATCTAACACCTTTTGCACGGTTTGAAGCACCAACACCTAAGATTGATGAAGAAACAACGTGTGTTGTTGAAAGTGGGAAATGTAATGATGATGCTACGAAAATAGTTAAGGCAGATGATAAGTCAGCTGCTGCACCATTAGCTGGTCTAATTTTCATAATGTTACCACCAACAGTTTTGATGATTTTCCAACCACCTATTGCAGTACCAAGACCCATTGCTGTAGCACATGCCATTTTAACCCATAATGCTGGTTCAACATTAGAACCATTTTGGATATTAGCAACGATTAAAGCTAACGTAATAATACCCATTGATTTCTGAGCGTCATTTGTACCATGTGAAAATGATTGTAACGCTGCTGTAAATATTTGAAGAAATCTAAAGTTACGATTAGTACGTGTTAAGTTAGCGTTTTTAAATACTACTTTAACAATTGAGTACATAATAAAACCAACACAAAATGCAATAACTGGAGACACAATTAATACAATAATAATTTTAGTAAATCCTTGATAATGTAATACTCCAAATGATCCTTCAGATGCAATCGCTGCACCTGCAATTGAACCGATTAATGCGTGTGATGATGAACTTGGAATACCATATAACCAAGTAATTAAGTTCCATGCAATTGCTGCGATAATAGCTGCTAAAACAACGACTAACCCATGTTGTAATTTAAATGGGTCAACGATATCTTTAGTGATTGTACCAGCAACCCCAGTAAATGTTAACGCACCAATAAAGTTCATGACTGCCGCTAATAAAATGGCTGTTCTTGGAGTTAATGCTCTGGTAGATACGGCAGTAGCTACAGCATTGGCTGTATCATGGAAACCATTGATAAAGTCAAATATTAATGAAAATATAACTATAGCTATCGTGACGATTAAAATATATTCCATAAGTGAGGACTCCCTTAGCTATTTTTCATGATTATAGTTTCAAAATTATTCGCGACTGTTTGGCATTTATCTGCAATTTCTTCCATGCTTTGATAAATATCTTTTATTTTAATTAATGTGATTGGATCTGTCTCACTATTGAAGATATGTTTTATAGACTGTCTTAAGATACCGTCACAGTTCGTTTCAAACTCTTTAATATTAATTGAGTGAATACGCATGTGAGATAATTTTTTATCTACTAATAAACCTACAGCAAGTTTCATTTCTGCTACTGCTTTTTGAATATTATCAACAAATTCAGCCATGAATTCATCTGTATATTCAATTGAATACATTTCAAACATTCCTGAAGTTTCTTCCATAGCATCTAATACATCATCAATTGCGTTACATAAAGATAAAATATCTTCACGTTCAATTGGCGTGATAAAAGTCTGGTTTAAATCAGTAATCACTTGATGCATTAATTCGTCACCATGAGATTCGTAAGTTTTGATATTGTCAGAATATGCTTTTAAATCTAAGTGTGTGTTGAAATCCATTTTTCCAAACTCGATTGCAGCACGGTCAAGATTGAAAACCATTTCTTCTAACTGAACCATGAACTTATCTTTTTTCTTACTAAACATTCAAAATCCTCCATTTGAGCGATTGTTACCAATCACATTCATAAATTTTTACTCCATAAGATATGTGGAACACATTTACAATTTTCAGAAAAAAGGAGATTCACTTTTTCATTATGTAAATATTTTGTAAATCATAGTTATAAGCAATGATGTTTGCGTTCAAATAAATTGCGTTTTGTTCCTACTTGAAAATATCACAAAATTTACATAACTACAATTCAATTTACAAATTCTTAACAAATACGCAATTAAAATTTTACATACCTTCTTCATTATGCCCAAAACGGGTATAATGACAATTCCACTTTATAATTTAACGTTTTATATAATGACTTTCAATTATTTTCCATGAACTAATTATGGATCATAAATTTTGCTATTATATCCCTACCATTTTATAATAACAATACTTAACCAAAGGAGACTATAATGGAATTTACATTAAAAGCGATTCAAGATGCACATAGTAAATATACTGGACCAGATTTTCCAAAGCTATTTAAAGCTTTTAAAGATATGGGGATGACAACAAATATCGTTAACATTCAACAAGGTACATCAACATATATTAATACCGAGAAACAAACGATTACTACAAATGGTGTTAAAGCGACACATGATGTGGCAACGTCTTCTCATTCTAGTAGCGTCAAAGATATACTTAAACGTCACCAAAATGGGGATATAGACTTCCCTACTTTTTGTGAAGAAATGGCACAAGCTGGTATATATAAATGGGATATTGATATTAATGCAGGTACTTGTTCATACATTGATTTAAATGAACAAACGATTGTAAGTGAACAAATACCTCAATAGCAATATTAATTATTATATAAAAAGGATTTCATACAGCGTCTTATAAACGGTGTTAATGAAATCCTTTTTTATATTCTATATTGAATGCCTGATTGTTCTTTTTGAATGGTTATATGCTGCCAATGCAAATATAGCATAAATAGCTGTATATACTGCCATGACAATAAAAATTGGTGTTTGGTTTGTAGAACCTAATAATGTCATAAATGCTAGAGAAGCAAAGTAAGCATGTAATAATGCAATCACTAAAGGTAAAGCAAAGTTGAAGAATACTTTAAGTTTTAAACCTTTTGCCATATCTTGATAAGTAAAACCTAATTTCCGTAATATCGAATAATTTTCTATTTCATCTTCAGTTTCATCTATTTGTTTAATATAGATAATACATCCGGCAGCAATTAAAAAAGTAACCCCTAAAAATGATGTAACAAATAATAATACTCCTGTTAAGCTTGAAATTTCACTTGCAGCTTCACTTCTAGTTTCAATATTCTTATCCACATTTTTAACAGCATTTTGTAATTCCGGCATATCTTTTTTATGCTTAATATCAAAACCGTATTGGGATACAATATCTTTTGCTTCAGTATGATTTCTTAAATACTGGTAGTCTTTATCATTCAAAACTAAAGTTGGTCCACCTAAGTCTACATCACTCATGAAATATATTTGATTAATTTCTTTGTATAATTTAACTTTTATCGAGTGTTGTTTTGTACCTAACTTGGTTACACCATGTTTTTTGTATTTCATCATATCGCTGACTTTACCTTCAGGTGCAATAATATCAGTATATCCTTTAGATACTTCAACATTAGGTATATATTTATCACTCGTTACTGCTACTTCATAAGGTTTAGCAATCCCTTTTTCGAACAATTTGTCTTTAAATAATTTGCTGTATACAACTTCCTTATAGTTGTAAAAATGTTTAATATTTTTATTATTTAACTCATAAGCTAACTCATTAGCCTTATCTTTATCTTTTAACGTAACATCATGTGGAGAATTTAGTAATACTTCATTCGTTAACGTACCTCTACTGATAGCTGCAAAACACAATACAGATACTGTTATTGCAGAAATAATAGTCATAACTGTAAGAGAAAATGCATTTTTCTTAATACGATACATAATTGGAGCAGTAAACATAACATCATGAATACTTACAGTATCTTGTCTTATCTTTTTAATTGCTTTAAAAATTAACGAAACTGTACTTCTATAGAAGAAATATGCACCAATGACGGTACAAATTAGAATAACAAATGGTTGAATTAAGCCATTAAAATGTTCTACAACTCTGGTAGATAGATAATAACCAAACAAAATCATAATGATACCTAGTATCCCTAAAATTAAATCACCAATAGTAAACTGATTGTGATTAATTTCTCGCTTTGTCATATTTGAAGCTAATTCTGTAATGGAATGTCTTCTTATATAAAGATAACTTTGACTAACAGTCAATATGTACGCAACTAAAATTAATAGAAGTGCTTGTATTATAGCCGATACACTAAAGATAATTGAAACGGTGATATTAATTCCAAGTAATCTTAATACAATCATTAACAATATTTTTGATCCAAAGATTCCTATAATAATACCTAAAATAGAAGTAGTTATAAATATAAGCAACTGTTCTATCATAATCATTTGCATAATATTAAATCTAGAAAGACCAATCGTTTGAAACAATGCAAATTCACGTCCACGTCGCTTTAAAAACAATAGATTCGCATATAAAATAAATACGATAATCAGTACAAAAAGAAAATAACTACCTATTTGCGATCCTTCTTTAATAATTGGATAATTTTGTTTTCCATATAAATGATGTGCATATTTTAAAGTGATAAAACTAAAATAAAGGACTACGCTAATTACTAATGAAAATAAATAAATCGCATAATGTGAAAATTTTTGTTGGAAATTTTTAAAAACAATTTCTTTAAAGGTCATAATTCACTCCACCAAGCACACTTTGTGTTCTAATAATCTCATTATAAAATGTCTGTTTATTATCTTCACCTTGGAATATTTCTGTGAATATCCTTCCATCTTTTAACATCACTACACGATTCGAATAACTTGCGGCTACAGGATCATGTGTAACCATAATAATTGTTGTATTAAATAATTCATTCATCTTAGTTAATCTTTTTAATAAGTCTTGCGTACTTTTTGAATCTAACGCTCCTGTTGGCTCATCAGCAAATATAATGGAGGGATTTGTAATAAACGCTCTTGCTGCAGAAGTTCTTTGAATTTGACCGCCTGAAAGTTCAGAAGGATATTTATCACTAATATCCTTAATATTTAAAGCTTCTACAACTTTTTCATACCGTTCCTTCATTTCTTGTTTGGGTATTTTCTTAACAGATAGCGGTAGCATAATATTCTCTTTTACTGTTAATGTATGTAAGATATTATAATCTTGGAAAATAAAACCTATTTCCTTTTTACGTATATTAGATAAATCTTTATTAGATAATTTATCCAACGCTTGACCATTTAATTTTATTGATCCTTGTGTAGCATAATCTATAGAGCTAAGTACATTCAATAGCGTTGTCTTGCCAGAGCCTGAAGGACCCATAATCGATATAAATTCGCCCTTATCAACTGACAAATTAATATCATGTAGTATTTCTTGAGAAGAATGTTGATTTCCATATATTTTAGTTAATTGATTTACTTCTAATATTGTCACGTTAACACTCCTAATAATCACTGCTCAATCACATTGCAATGAGGTTGAAACATAAAGTTCTTGTGCTCTGGGAAACTTGATTAACGACGACCCAAAAGCAGGATTTTGCCCCGACCTCTTTTATATTTTCACTTTTATATTATAACGATTCCTTATTACAAATGTACTAATAATGAATAACAAAACGCATGCTTAAAATGACAATGTTGTCACTTCAGACATGCGTTCAATGACTTCATTTTGTTGTGGGAATATGAGACTAAATGTAGTTCCTTTACCTACAACAGAATCTACTTTAATTTCAATACCTAATTGTGATTTAACACTATCCACTAAATATAGCCCCATGCCTGATGACGTCGTCTCATTTCTATTAGCCGTGGACGTATAACCTCTATCAAAGATACGAGGCAAATCTTTTTGGCTAATGCCACGTCCATGATCTTTAATTTCTAGTGTAATATGGTTATCAGTTAATTTACCGCTTATTTCAATCATATTATTTTCACTATATTTCAGTGAATTAGATAAGATTTGTCTTATCATCATTCGACACCATTTCAAATCTGTATAAACGTTAAAATCATCAGTAAAATTCAATTCAAAACCTATACCTTTTATCTGGCTAATATGTCGTGTTAGTTGAATTTCGTCAATAACCATTCTTTTTAAAGAAACGTAGTCAAAATACATATCTTTATTTTGTGTTTCTAAACGTGTTAAATATAATTGTTTATCTAACATTTCATTGATACGCGACCATTCATATAATAATGCTTGTTTACGTTGAGCATCTTGTTCTTGGTCGATGATTAATTTCAATGCTGTAACAGGTGTTTTAATATCATGAACAAATTCAGTTATACTTTGTTCGTGATTATTGATTTGTACTTGTTGTTCTAAAACCTTATCCTTTTGAGTAGTAATATTACGATATAAATAATCTACTATTTGTTGTTGGAATGGTGTTTCAGCCAAGTCTTTATGTTTAATTTCTTCAATTTCTTTGTTCTTTTCAAAATGCTTCGTCAATCTCGATTCTTTAAAGAAAGTAATGATAATAAATATGATACTCATACCTAAATTAAGCACCACAATATACCATACACTATCAGCAGAAATATCATAATCGATATATGAAATGCCTAGCATAACAAGATTGATAAATACAATCCATATAATCCAATTTATACGTGATTTAAAAAACAACCAAAACCATTTAAAGTTATTCATGAGCCATATACCCTTTACCTACTTTGGTTTCAATAGCACTATCCATCCCTATTTCTGATAGCTTCTTTCTTAATCTATTTACATTAACAGTTAATGTGTTATCACTAACAAAGGCTTCATCGTCCCATAAAGCAGTAATCAATGTATCTCGTGAGACAATTTGATTTCTTTTGTTAACTAACATTTCTAAGATAATCATTTCAGTTTTAGATAAGAAAATGACTTTATCCCCTTTTTGAATACTATCCTTCGATAAATCAACGGTAGCATCTTGCCAGTTTAAAGTACGTTTTTCTTCAACCCCAAATTCATACACTCTGCGATAAACAGCTTGTAATTTAGCAATCAGCACATTAGTATAAAATGGTTTTTGGATATAATCATCTGCACCTAATTCCATACTCATGACTTGATCCATTGGATTATCACGAGATGATAAAAATAAAATGGGTACATTAGATACTTGTCTCATTTTTCTACACCAATAAAAACCATCATATTTCGGTAATTGTACGTCTAATATTACTATCTCAGGATTAAATGCTTCAAAAGTATCCATAACATTGCTGAAATCATCTATCCCTACAACATTAAAATCCCATTGTTCTAATTCTTTTTTCAATTCTTGAAACAGTGTGTTATCATCTTCAACTAATAAAATTTGCATACGAATCACCTAATTATTTTGTATATTTGATTTTTTCTCCTGATTGAATACGTCCTTGGAAATGTTTGATACGACAATCTACTTCAAATCCACGCATCATCATTCCTTGTAATGGTGCTTGTACAAAATAATACACAGGCCAAAACATTTTCGGAATGTAATCAAATAGATGTACTAAAACAATTGCATTACCTTTTAATAGACGGAACTCTAATTTCCCTTGTTTCTTCGCATTCGATTTAACTAATCTTCCACCAACTAATTGCAATGTAATTAAATCTTTTTCAGTAATCATTCTTTTTAATATAGCTAAAGGCTTATTTTTATTTTTAACATAAATATAATAATAATCATTACTTTTATAAGTCTTTACAATTGTACCTCTCGTTTTATCAAGCCAATTAAAAAAGTATTCTACAACTTGATTGAGCGTCCATTTTTTAGGAAGCACTATTTTCGTCGCAGTTCTGACATCATCATACTTTGAAACTTGTAACTCAACATTAATATGTGGACGTTTTATTTCTAATTGTGTACGTTCAACAGGCACACCATATGCACCCAAACGTTCAATCGTTTGATTATCATTACGACTTCCTGGTATATATACTAGCTTTTTAACTTGATTTACTGCAGCTGCCCTTCCAAAATTGTCAGCAGCAATTAAATTCAAATCTCGCGCCGTCGCTTGTGTCAATTTTGCAGAGTTTTTAGTTGGATCTAAATAAAAAATAGCTATATCAATATTTTTCATAGATTCAACCACATCTTGATAATTAAAAATATCACTTTGTAGCCAAGTCATATTTGTCGTAGCTTCATGTTCTGGTTTAGGATACTTGGACAATACATATAATTCAGCATCTTCTTCAATAACTGAACTTAAATGTTTCCCAATATATCCTGTTCCGCCTGCTAAAAGTACTTTTGGTTTCATATTTTAACTCCCTTGTGTATAATCTACACTCCAACTGTATTATTGCACGATTTAAAGCAATCTTAACTTATTTATATTATAATATAGAAGTAATCGAAACTTAAATGAATATAGGAGTGTTTTCATGCCTCACGCTATTCGTGAAATTAGTATAAAAGACGTAGACAATTTTATTGAATTACTTACCAAAATTTATGATGAATCTGAATTTACTTTCTACAACCCTGGTGAATACGCACCTACTACTTCTGAAGTTATTAAAAGATTAGAAGATTATATTACTTCTTCATCTAAAGCCATTTATGTTGCTGAAAGTGATGAACAACTTGTTGGCTATGCATTTGTAGGAACAGAAACATATGAACGAACACGCCATGAAGCTATCATCTATTTAGGTGTTAAAAAACTTTATCAACAACATGGTGTTGGACAAGCTTTAATTAATGCAATTGAAGCTTGGTCACTCAACCACAATATCCGCCGTATCGAAGCTACTGTTGTGACAGAAAACGATAGTGCAGTCAATTTGTTTAAAAGTACTGGGTTCCAAATTGAAGGCGAATTAAAGGATAAGTTATTTATTAATAATAAATATTACAATGAATATGTGATGGCCAAAATTTTAAATTAATTCTAATCTTCGTATATTAAATATTATCATAAAACATATTTAAACAACGTAAAGTAAAATTCCATCATGTATAGAAAATACCGTTAAAACACATATTTTAAGTGTTTTAACGGTATTTTCATTATAATAACTATTCACTAAATGGATCTAATTGAACATCTTGGTTTATATTATTGTTTCCATTTGTGTTTGATTCATTGTTACGTTCAACACCTGAAGAAGAAGTATTTCTACTTAAAAATAATAAGACGCGCTTAATATTTTCTTTTGACTCAGGTTTTTCTAAATGAAATTGGTATTGATGATGTAAATGGTGAGACCCATTATAAAATAATGTATCTACTGGTACATCTTTTTCTTTAAGTTTTTTATAAAAATCAATATTTTGACTATAAAAAGGATCTGCATCTCCTACAGATAAGAAAGTTGGTGGATATTTATTAGTCACTTGATTTATTGTGGACATTTGAGATAAATTTTTAAAATTACTTTCCCAATTTGTCATACCAGTATAACTTCTCATAAATAATTGTATTCTCGGAAATTCTGTCGCTTTTACAGTTTTCATATCATAGAAACCACCAAAGAATATCGCTGCTTTAATTTGTGAAGGTTTGAATTCTGGTTCAAATTTCATTTCATCTCTTAATGATTTGTTTGTTTGCATTGCAACATATTGACTAGTTAATTGTGCACCAGCTGAATCACCGCCAATAATCACTTGATCAAAATCAATTGGTAAATCATGTTCATTAGTTTTGATAAATTTAACAGCCTTATTCATTTGTTCAATTGGTGTTGGATATTTATATTGTGGTGCTAAAGCGTAATTGACGTTGACAACAATATAACCTTGTTCAGCAATTTTAGATAATAAAGGATTTTTATATTGTTTATCTCCTGCAATAAAGCCACCACCGTGCATCCAAAAAATAACAGGTAATTTACTATCTTTACTCATGTCTGATGGCATAATAATATCCAATTTACTATTTGGAACACCTTGGCCGTATGAAATATTTTGCAATAATTTAACATTTTTATTATTTATTTGGACTTTTTCTTTATTTTGGTGATTATGTTCTTGATCATAATGTTTTTTTAATAGTAGTCCTATACAAACACTAACGATTAAAATAACACATATCGTAATAAACAACCATTTATGTTTTGCCTTCATGATTGATTGTCCCCTCATAAAACTTTACTTATATTATAAATTAAAATCTTAACTTTATTTAAAAAAAGCAATTCATCTTTAATTGAATAAGATGAATTGCTTTTAAGGTTAAATCAATCATATTCAATTGTAAAGTGCATTTACTTTTTTATAATTAAGCAATATGATCTTTATCATCACTTTTACGTTTATAATATTTTACAAGCACTGCAACAACTATAAATAAACCAACAATTCCCATGATGTTGTATAAATAATTAATTAAGTCTGCAAATCCTACGAAACTTAAAATATAAGCAGCAATCATCATGATAATAATAAATAGATGATATTTCTTACTATATGGTTCTGTGAATCGTGCAGCAAATGAATAACATAAACCTAAGATTGTATTGTACATTACAGCTAGCATAATAATAGTTAATACTAAACCAATCCAAGGATTAATTGCATTCGCTAAGTTTAATGTAGGTATCGCAGCATCTTTAATTTTTGGATATTCTGCTTGTAATGCAAAATTAATCAATGCAAGTAAGATTGTGTATACAATACCACCGAATAATGCTCCAGCACCTGATACTTTTCGTTTAGATGCATCACCGCCAATAGCAACAACTGTACTAAATCCTACCGCGAAGGCGAGTCCTCCATATTGGATACCTTTTAAAATACCAAATATAACACTTGGTTTATCTACTGTTTGATTAACATCACTTAATGGCACTGAACCATTAAATAAATAATACACTGCTACTAATACTACTATTATAATTAAAAATGGAGTAACAATTCCTAGAGCTCTTACAATTTTATCGAAATCAAGTAATAGTGTGCCGTAAATGACAACTGTCATTATCAAAGCACCTAGCCAAACAGGAATATGAAAGCTTTCCTGGAATGTTGAACCTGAACCAGCAATCATTGTAACGGCAATTCCAAATAAAAAGAACACAAGAATGTAATCAAATATTTTACTGAATTTTTCACCGAATACATATTGTAGCGTTGATTCATGGTTTGTAGCTTCAAAAGCCGTACCTATTTTAGCTACTTGTCTACCTATAAAACCTAAAATTAAACCTGATAATAATACACCAATATATGACCATAAGCCATACGGTGTGAAGAATTGCATTACTTCTTGACCGGTTGAAAATCCTGCGCCGACTACTATGCCGACATAGGCGAAACCAATTTTGACAGCTTCTTTATTCAGCCCCATGAAAAAATAACCTCCTTCATTTTACACACGTTGAATTATAACGTACTGCTTTTTAATTGCAACCCAATCCATGTAGCTAAAAATAGCTTAAATTCCCAATTTAGACTTTGATATCAAGCATTTTCGGATATTCCCTAAATTCAAATTTTAAATTTTCTAAACATTCAAACAATTTATTTACTATTAAAAAAACCACTGAATTGATTTTACACAATTCAATGGTATTTACAAAAATAAGTCTAAATATTAGATTTTTAACGAGCATCGCGGTGTTGATTTAACTCATTAATATCAACTACTACGTTGTCCATGCGTTTCGCTGTATCTTTTAATACATTACGAGCCACATTATTGTTTGGATCTAATTTAAGAATTCGTTTAGCTATATCAAAAGCCTTTTTATCAGAAATAACAGGCTCTGGAATTGCATGTAGTAACAGCATTTGTAATAAGCTTTTAACTTCATTTCCGTCAGTAAGTTTTATGGATGAATCTGCATGATAATAAGCAGAGTGTAAAGCACCTTCATAGTCACTAAGTGGATAAACAAGAAGTAAAAATGCTAAATCGTGCATTTCAGGTGTTTCTTCCACTTTCATCATATCTAAAATACAAGTATAGAACATCATACTTTCTACTTCATGTGCACTTGAAATATATGCTTCTTCAAATTCCATAAAATCTGTTTCGGACATTAATTGTCTTACTAAATCAAACTCGCCATTCAATACATGTTTTTTTATAAGATGTTGCATGGCAATGTCCTCCTATTAGCCAGATTTTATCGTACATTTAATATTAATCATATCACATATAATCTTAACTTTCATTTCAAAAAATAAAATTCAACTTAATAAATGATAATTTCATTTAAAATGATGTTTGTTTTACTTCATCAAGAGCATCAGACATACTTCCACCTATTGATAATTTAACTGCTGCTGTAAAACTTCCTTCTACTATTGGCGCGTCTACTTTAACAATTTTATATGGCCCATCATACATATCTATAGCCATATCAATATTCATTTCTGATGATCCAATATCATAAAAGCATAATGCATCTTCTTCTAGTCCATTAATTAATTGCTGTACTGTATCAAAAGATGTACCAATATCTCCATTTACACCACCATTAGCTACTACATTAACATCTGATGCCATTTGTTGTAATAATGCTTTAGTGCCATTAGCTATAGCTTCACTATGACTAATGATTACAATTGTCGTCATTATCTTTCATCTCCTATTAATGCATTTAAAACATAAACCATACTTTGTGCGCCCGGATCCATATATCCTTTAGAAGCCTCTTTATAATATGAAGCACGTCCCTTTGTTGCAACCATATCAATAGTCTCGTCTGCAAAACTTTGTAGTCGCTCTAAATTAACTTTTTCGTCTGCTTTAACCGCTTCGAATGTTCGTGCTACAACATCATACATTGTCTTTTCGTTTAGTTCAACCTTGCCACGTTTAGCGATAGCTTCGGTAAATGTTTCAAGTAAAGTTACTAAGTTATCGTGGTCAATATCATCACTAACGACTTCTGCCATTTTAACAAAACTAAACCCGTATAAGGGCCCTGAGGCACCGCCAATATTGGACATTAGTGTCATGCCAGTAGATTTAAATAAATTTTTCATTGAACTGTCGTCTACTTTATCTTTTAAATTTTCGAATCCTCTTAACATATTTACACCATGGTCTCCATCACCAATAGCTCTATCAAGTTCTGTTAATGTATCTTCTTGTTCTTTAAACGTATTTTCTAATTCTAATAAGTGTTGTTTCGTTGTATTAATATTCATTATTAGCCCTCCTTGTTATTTTTTATTGATTAAGCGTTAAAATATCGACTAGTCGTTGGTGCAAGTAATGCTTCTAGGAGTTTTTCAGAATAAGGTACGATTGTGATTGAAAATCCTTGCATATCTAATGATGTCATATAATCTCCCACATACCAATGTTTCACATTTACATTTTGAGCCTCAAAGTATTTTTTTATATATGACGTTGTAATGTTCAGTTCAGACAATGGTGTGCCACCCATACCATTGACCATTACGATAACATTCTCAGTCTCAACTTCTTTTAACAATGCATCACCTAAATGCTTCACAATGTCATCAATAGACTCCATTTTTTGACGATGTAGTCCTTTTTCACCATGAATACCAATACCAATTTCAATATCATTTTCATTTATATCAAATCCATATTTACCAGTTGTTGGTACCATTGGTGGTGTTAATGCCATTCCAATACTTTTAATAGTAGGTAATATATTTTCAACTTTAGATTTAATATCCGCTAACGACTCGCCATTCTCTGATAAATAACCCGCATATTTATGAATGAAGACTGTACCAGCAACTCCACGACGCTGTTCTACATCAGATACAGCAATATCATCCTTAACAACAACCATATCTACATTAATATCTTCCATTTCGGCCATTTCTTGAGCCATTTCAAAATTCATTACATCTCCAGCATAATTTTTAACAATTAATAATACGCCATCACCAGTATCAACATATTTAATAGCTTCTAAAATTTTATCTGGCGTTGGAGAAGTAAATACCTCACCACATACCGCAGCATCAAGCATACCTTGTGCAACATATCCAGCATGTGCAGGTTCATGACCGCTCCCTCCACCTGAAACGAGTGCTACACCTGATGTCTTTTTATCTTTTTTAACAATGATTGTATCTTCAATAATATCTAGCTCAGGATGTGCAATTAAAAATCCATCAAGCATATCACTTAAAAAGTCTTGTTTATCTTTAATTAGTTTCTTCATTGTTAGCCCTCCTTTGTCATTCATGTCTATTATAAATCAACCCTTTTAGAAAACGTTAACAATATACATAACAAAAGAGCGAAGCCTCCTAAAGACTTCACTCTTTTTCACACAATTTATACACTTTTAGTTTTATACATAAGATATAAGAAATAAGGTGCTCCAATAATAGCGACTATAATACCCGCTGGTACGCCAGTTGGTTCTAAAATAACTTTACCAAAAGTATCTGAGAATACTAATAGGAATGCGCCAACTAGTACTGCTATTGGTAAAAATAATTGATGACGTGGACCAACGATTCGTTTAGCTATGTGTGGTCCCATTAATCCAATAAATGATATAGAACCAGCCACTGCAACAGCTACTGAGGAAAGTACGACTGCAACAAAGAATAACACCATACGTTCTTTGCCCACTTTAACGCCTAATCCTTTAGCTACATGTTCGTGTGTATTAATAATATTAAGTTCATTAGATTTATAAAATAAATAAGGTAATATCACAATAATCCATGGTAAAAAGGCAGCGACGAATATCCATTCATCTCCCCATATATTACCTGCAAACCATGTAGCAATAAATTCAGATTGATCTTCATCAAATTTTGACATTAAAGTGATTGAACCACCATATAATGCGGTTTGCATACCTACACCAATTAATACCATACTTGAAGGTGTGACACCATTTCGCTGATTAATACTAAACATAAATATAACTAACGCAGTTGCTACACCACCTATGACACTAATAAGGGGTAATACATAGACAAAATTGTCAGGTTTTATTTGTCCTATCGTAATAAATAAGGCAATAGCAAAACCACCACCAGCATTAATACCTAAGATACCTGGTTCAGCTATTGGATTTTTCGTGACACTTTGAACAATTGCGCCACTCATACTTAAAGCAGCTCCTGCTAAAATAGTAATCAACATTCGGGGCAGTCTAAAATCCACCAAAATGAGTGTATCTGTATAGTCGCCCTGACCAGTCAATATTTTAAAGAATTTACTTACTGGTATATTATATTCACCGGAGGCTACGCTCCACGTACAAGCTAAAAAGACTAATATTACAAACGTAATAAACGTGATGATTTGTTTGCGTCTTAACTTACTGTCTATCATATAGAACGTCCCCCTCTTTTAACTAAATATAAGAAGTAAGGAACGCCAATAAATGAAATAATTGCACCTACAGGCGCGCCACCTAAATATCTTGCTAACATATCAGCTACTAACATTAAAATACCACCTAATAAAGCAGTCAAAGGTAACACTTTAGCATAATCTGTTCCAATTAAAAATCTAACAATATGTGGCACCATTAAACCTACAAATGCAATTTGTCCTACCATTGAAACAGCAACACCAGCAAGTATCATTGATAAAACTAATATCACAACACGAATTACTGTTACATTTTGTCCTAAACCTTTAGCTAAAGATTCTCCCAAGTTTAATATCGTTAATTGTTTACTCATCGTAAGAATAATAAGTAACGCAATTATAATGATAGGCGCAGTCCATATAATTTGAGACCATGTTGTACCTGATACACCACCGGCACTCCAAAATGTAAGAGATTGGTTTAATCTAAATATGAGTGCTACACCTTGACTTAACGCAGTTAACATAGCACTTACAGCTGCACCAGCTAAAATAATACGCATAGGATTAAATCCGTCTTTTCTTGAACGGCCAATCATTAATACAATTGTTCCACCTAATAATGCACCAAGAAATCCTGCAATCATTAGTAATGTAAAAGGTGCTTCTGGATAAAAGGCATATGTAAGTGCTAATCCGAATGAAGCGCCAGAGTTTAATCCAATTAAACTTGGATCTGCCAAACTATTTTTCGTTACGCCTTGAATAACTGCACCTGCAACGGACAAAGACATACCTACTAATATAGCACCTAAATCTCTAGGTATTCTAATTTCACTTATTACATTGTGTTGTTGGTTTTTTGGATTATAGTTGAAAATTGCATCTATTATAGTTGGAATATTAATTTTGGCATCACCATATAAAATAGATAAAAATAGCGCTATTGCTAGCACTATTATTCCACCTATTAAATAAGAGATAAATTTAACATTGCCCTTTTTGCTTGGATTTGACATTATATTCATACCTTTTCTATATGATTTATATTTATCTATTACTTTTTATGATGAGTATGATTTATTACATAAGTCATAAGTAACTAATAGTGGTTTACCTGTTCTAGGATCTTCACTTAATACAACATCAATGTTAAACACTTGCTCTAAAATGTCTTTAGTTAGTATTTCATTAGTTTCCCCATTAGCTATAATTTCTCCTTTTTTCATAGCAATAAGATGGTCTGAGAAACGGATAGCTTGGTTAATATCATGTAACACCATAATAATGGTACAACCTTGTTCTTCATTTAATTTTTGAACCAATTCTAATATTTCTAATTGATGAGAGATATCTAAATAAGTTGTTGGCTCATCTAAGAAGATAATATCAGTACGTTGTGCTAAAGCCATTGCAATCCACACACGCTGTCTTTGACCACCACTTAAGTCATTGATTGAACGATGTCTAAATTCTGATGTTCCAGTAACATCCAATGCCCAATTAATTTCTTTTTTATCTTCTTCAGATAAACGACCAAAGCCTTTTTGATGTGGAAATCGGCCATATGAAACCAATTCGCCTACTGTTAAACCATCAGCAACTTCTGGTGATTGTGGTAAAATCGCTATTTTTTTAGCGATTTCTTTCGTAGATTGGGAATGAATACTTTCTCCATCTAAATTAATTGATCCATCTTTTACGGATAGTAAACGAGAGAGTGCTTTTAATAAAGTAGACTTTCCACAACCATTTGGTCCTATAATTGATGTCACTTTACCATCAGGAATCTCAACATCTAGATTATTTATAATAGTCGTATCGCCATAACCAATTGTTACTTGTTCACCATTTAAACGACTCATAATTCCCCTACTTTCTAAAAAATTACTTTATATTCAGAAAAGATAACTGTACTTTTATATTTTTAATATCAATGTAATTGATAATCATTATCATAATGGTTATTATAACATTTCCACTATTTTTTGACTAATAAATTCATGATTTATTATAAATTGTCAATTAAAAAAACCACTTTAAGTTAACTAGAATGACTTAAAGCGGTCTTATAAATACTTTTTTATTCGTCTATCAAGAATCCATTTCCATACACATCTCTCACATCATGAATAACAAGGAATGCTTGCTGATCAATATTTCTAATGATTTTTTTAGCACGTGATACTTGTGTCTTAGTAATAACTACATAAAGTACATCTTTCTCTTCTCGAGTATAATATCCATGTCCATTTAAAATAGTTAATCCACGACCAACTTGTTCGTCAATCGCTTTAGCCACTTCTTCTGGCTTACTTGAAATAATCGTCATCGCTTTCTTAGTATTTAAACCTTCTATTACATATTCCATGACCTTAGTACCTATATAAAGTGAAATAACTGTAACTAGTGCACGATCTATTGAAATAACAGTTAAAGAAATCACTACTACAATTAAATCGAAAAATAATAAAGCATAAGGTGTACTCACATCTAAATATTTATGTGCAATTCTAGCTAAAATTGTTGTTCCAGCCGTAGTTCCTCCAGCTAAAACAATTACTCCAATACCTAAACCAACACATGAGCCACCAAAAACTGCATTGACAATGACATTGCCTGTTTCAATATGCCAAGAATCAGTTAAACTTAGGAATACAGAAATTAGGACAGTTGCTACAATGGTCAAATACATACTACGTTTACTTAAAAACTTATATCCTACAACAATTAAAACTGCATTAACTACAAAGTTAACTATGGCTGGAGATAAATGGAAAGCATAATATAAAACAATAGCTAAACCAGTAACGCCACCTTCACCTAAATTACCAGAAATGATAAATGCATTGACGCCTGCTGAAAAAATAAATGATCCAATTATAACTAAGATTAAATCTCTTACTAATCTCTTCAAGCAACCACATCCCTATTATTATTTTTTTATATGATTAACAAAATGTTAGCACACGCACATATCCTCCTACAACACCGCTTCTTTAAATAATTCGTATTTTGAGTATTTTATGTTTAAAACCATAATTTTTAAAAGTAAGAAACTTCATTTTAATTACTGAGATGAGTGTGTTAACTAAATTTTAAATTTTCAGAATTTTTAATTTACTTTTCACTATTTCTTTGTTATACTTACATTAACTTCTTTAGTAAAGAAGTTATCTCCTTTGTGTTGTTTATAGTAACAAAACAAATTTTGCTCGAAGTACTGTAACAGTACCTAGTCCTTACCGTTACAAGTACATTAATATTCATTTCCCATAAAAGCCAAGTATAAGAAGTGTGTCCTCACTTACTATACTTGGCTTTTATCATGATTCCTTATTTTATTTGATATAAAATACACCTCCCATTTTGGAAAGTCATCCCAAAATAGGAGGTGTTATCAATTTATCTTACCAAGCAAATAAACCTACGAATGCAGCTGTTAATAATGAAACTAAAATACCTGCTAATAACATCATAGGAACATATTTTGATACAAAATCTGACGTTTTCTTGTCTACGATACCTTTTAACGTACCGATAATCATACCAATTGTGGAGAAGTTAGCAAATGAAACTAAAAATGTTGAAATGACTGCTTTATGATGTGGTGAAAGTGTGTTAATCGTTTTAGACACTTCACCCATAACTACAAATTCGTTTGTAACGATTTTTTTCGCCATTTGTTGTGCAACTAACCAAGCTTCATCAAAAGGAAGTCCAAGTAATAATGCAAATGGATACATAAATACACCTAGAATTTGGTTTAAACCAAAGCTACCTTTTAATCCCATTAAATGACCAATACCACCAGTAATTAAATTAATAAGACGATCGGCTAAATCAGCTAATGCTACGAAACTAATGACAAAAGCAATGATAATTAATACTAACTTTCCTGCTGCTAATACAGAATCACCTAGGAAAGAAAAGAAAGGTTGTTTTTCAATTTCATCATTTTTAATACTGTAAATAATATCTTCTTTTTCATCCACAGTAACTGGATTAAGAATTGATGCAACGATAATTGCATTCACAATGTTTAAAGGAATAGCAGTCAATACTAATTCACCAGGAATCATTTGAACATATGCACCAACAATCGCACCTGAGACTGAACTCATTGACATCATAGCTACAGTTAAGACACGCACTTCATTCATACGTTTCAATTGTTCATTAGACACAGCTAATGCTTCAGTATTACCTAAAAACATCATCTCAATTCCAAAGAATGATTCGAATTTAGGTTGACGTGTAATTTTAGCGAGTAACCAACCAATTGCACCGATTAATTTTGGAAGGATATTAAAATACATTAATATATCGAACAGCGGTACAATTAAAAGAATCGGGAATAAAGCACTTACTGCCATATCCATTTGTTTATTAGAAACAAAACTATTAAATGCAAATCCTGTGCCTTCATTTGCTGATTGTATAACCCAGGAAATTCCATTTGCTGCTGCTTTAATTCCAGTTTTCCCCCATGGGAAGTATATAAAGAACCAAGCTAGGAATAAGTTCAATACGACTAAAATAATAATTGATTTCCATTGTATATTTTTTCGTGATCTTGAAAATAATACTGCTATACCAAGGAAAACAATTAACCCAATGATATTAATCAATAAAAACATCTGACACCCACCTATTTATTTAATTTTCCAAAAACGTTTTTTGCTAAAGTAACAACTTATTAAATATGTATAACTCTATGACAAAGTGAATTGTCACTCCCAAAACAGAGTATAGATTATTGAATTTATTATACCATTTGTAAAATTGACTTAAAATAAGTATTTTCATTATCAACTTGAATTTTATTAACACATCGTGACATATTATTTGTAGGAATAAGAACTGAAGTTTCCAATAGTAGTGTAAGTTGAGTCATATAAAAATTTTTATACATACGGAATTTCTTTAATTTAGTTTAATGATGTTTATTAAATTACACGAAAGGTCCTTATTTTTTCAAGGTGTTTTCCAATGTATAAATACGTAGTATATATGGCGAGACTCTTGAGGGAACAGGACAAGCTGAAGACTACAGGCTGAAGCTGTCCCCTATGAAAGCGAGCCGATAATACGAAGTATTATAAATAAAGAAGCCAGTAAATGAGTTTTTTGGATAAACTCATTTACTGGCTATTTTTCTAGGATTTATGTCCCAGCCTCATTAATCTTAATCAGCAAGCTTCTGAGATGTGACAAAGTGTTTATATTTTTCATGTGATGTCATTAATTCACTATGTGTACCTTTACCTGTCACTTGACCTTTATCAATAAAGATAATTTGGCCCGCTTTTTTAATTGTAGAAAGTCTATGTGCAATAACAATTGTTGTACGACCTTCCATCAATGTTTCTAAAGCTTCTTGAATTTTCAACTCGCTCTCACTATCTAAATTAGCTGTAGCCTCATCAAGCAAGAGAATATCTGGATTTTTAACAAAACTACGTGCAATATCAATACGTTGTCTTTGACCACCAGATAGCTTAAGTCCTCGTTCACCAACCAACGTATCATATCCTTCATCAAACTGCATAATAAATTCATGACAGTTCGCTAATTTGGCGTATTTTGTAAGTTCCTCATCAGTTACAGTGCGATTCACACCATATAAAATATTGTCTCTTATAGTACCACTCATCATAGAATTAGATTGCATAACATAACCAATTTTTGTACGCCATTTAGATAATGGAATATCAAAAATACTAGTTCCATTATAAGTAATATCACCACTTTCTATGTCATACATGCGTTCAATTAAATTAAAAATGGTACTCTTACCAGAACCTGAAGGCCCTACAAATGCACTTACCTGCCCTTGAGGAATATTAAATGAAACGTTGTCTAAGATAGGTTTTACATCATATTTGAAATTGACATTATCAAACGAAATTTCGCCATCATGGATTTCAATATCTTTTGATTCTTCTAGAGCTTCAGTTGGTTCGATAGGTTCTTGCATAATTTCATAAATACGATGACTTGCTCCGACAGCTTTTTTATAATCTGTAATTAATGTTGATAGATTGATTAGAGGCATAGATAATTGTATTACGTAAAAAATCATCGCAATTAAAGTTCCGGCAGTAATAGCGCCTGTCGCGATTTCTAATGCACCAAAGCCAAGAATAATAGCGATTGTTAACAACATCACTACACCAGAAATAGGTTGTACAACAGCAGAAATTTTAGCTTGTTTTAAACCTAATCGATAAATTTCATTTAAATTAGTATGAGCGTTGTCTAATTCGAGCCTTTCCGTATTAGACACTTTAACTAATCTCATTTCAGTTAATACACGACCAAGTAAACCACTAAAGTTAGCAATTTCAGTTTGTGTATTAGTTGAAATTCTCTGCATTACTTTACCTAAAGGAATCATAATAAGTACAAAAATCGGAATTGTAATAAATGTTAATAACGTCATTTTCCAATCCATGATAAATAACATAACTAATGATCCTAATAAAGTTAATACAGAAGGTAATAAATTAGGTAGCTTTTGAGATATAAATTCATTTATCACCTTTGTGTCGTCTGTTAAACGACTCATCAGTTGACCACTTTCGTTCTTATCAAAAAATGGCATTTTTAATTGAATGATATGTTCCCATAATAATGAACGGATATCATAAATCATCTTTTCACCAATTTTACTTAGTAAATATAATCCTACACCACTTAAAATAGCGTTAAGTAAGAAAATACCACCAAAAATGGCTACGAGATTCCAGTTCATAGTGCTTACTGAGAATTTATCTACTAATCTCCCAGTAAATAGAGGAACTAATAATCCGCTCAAACTTCCTAATGAAGTAATAATAACTGCCGCTATGATTAACCCAATTGGCCAAGTGAGCCGTTTAAATAAAAAGAATAAAGGGTTAGTTTGTTTCATAATAATACCTCTTCTATTAAAATTCATATTTCAAATTTTGCTCAATCTTACTAAAACATTCTGACATCCCAAATAATCAGTCTTTATCAATTATAATCAAATATCAAAAATTTTAAATCATACATATACCTCTTAAATAATGTGTATGATAAAATATGTTAGTCGAAAATAACAGATAAAGGAAAGAAATCATGAAAAAAATCTTTATACTCATTATAACTATGTTCTTCGCAATACACATTATAACACCTTTTGCTAATGCAGAGAATAATGATATTACTCCAGTTCAAGCTGCAAACGAAGGTGGATACAATGTAACCGAAGTATATCAACCTGAAAGTGCTATTAATGTTAGTCAAAATGGACAAATTTTATATGAATATAATAAAGACAAAAAATGGTATCCCGCTTCTATGACTAAATTGATGACGATGTATCTCACTTTAGAAGCGGTAAAAGATAAAAAACTATCACTAAATGATGAAGTAAAAATGACTAATCGCGAATATCAAATGTCTACACTTCCAGAATTAAGTAATACCAAACTTTATCCAGGTCAGAAATGGACTATTGCAGATTTACTTCAAATTACTGTATCCAATTCAAGTAATGCGGCTGCTTTAATTTTAGGTGAACAAGTATCAGGAAATGTAAATGATTTTACTGATTTAATGAATAAAAAAGCCAAAGAACTTGGAATGAATGACACCCATTATGTTAATCCAACAGGAGCTGAGAATTCACGTTTAAAAAGTTTTGCACCTTCCAAATATAAAGATACTGAGAATAATACAACAACTGCTCGTGATTATGCTATTTTAGATCAACATGTTATTAAAGATACACCTAAAATATTACATTTCACAAAACAACTATCACCAACGACACACGGTGTGACGTACTATACATTTAATCATTCATTAGATGGTGCTGATATGAGCTTACCAGGAACAGATGGTTTAAAAACGGGTTCAAGTGATACAGCAGATTACAACCATACAATTACTACCAATCGCCATGGTTTTAGAATTAATCAAGTCATTTTAGGTGCTGGGGACTATAAACATGTAGGCGGAGAAAAACAACGAAATATGATGGGTAACGCACTTATGGAGCGTTCATATAATCAATACAAATATGAAAAAATATTATCAAAAGGAAAACAAAAAATTAACGGTAAAACATATTATGTAGAAAAAGATCTTTATGATGTATTACCAAAAGACTTTTCTAAAAAAGATTATAAATTAGTAATCAAAAATGGAAAAGTACATGCTGACTATGACCGTCAATTCATAACAAAACAAGATGGTCCACCTTCAGTATCAGTGCATAAACCGATTGTACATGAAGCGACAACAGTTGCTAAAAGTACATGGAAGACACACCCTATCATTGCAATACTTTTTGGTTTAGGTATAGTTATTGTCCTAGCCATCGTAATTCACCTTATTCTTCAAGCTATTCGTAAAAAATAAAAAGAAGGACGACGTCTTGGCTAAATGCCATGACAATCGTCCTTTTTATTATATAGGAAATTATTTAGCGTCTTTTCCATATAATTCTTGTTTGATTTTTGTTGTAGAAATACCTTCTGTACGGTTAAGATAAATCACTTCACATTTATCTTTTAAGAAATCAAATTCACCTTCCCAGTCGTGTCCCATAACGAAAACATCGACATCGAAACGTTCAACATCAATTTCTTTTTGACCCCAACCATCTTCTGGTATAACTAGGTCTACATAACGGATTGATTCTAACATCATTTTACGTTGGTTATAGTCATAATATGATTTTTTATTTTTCACTTGGTTGAATTCATCAGTAGATAAAGCCACGATAAGATAATCTCCCATTTCACGTGCTCTTCTTAATAATTCAATGTGTCCATAATGTAATAAATCATATGTACCATAAGTAATTACTCGTTTCATGATACGTGATTCTCCTTAACTAAATATTTAATGAAAATTTATATTCTTAATGTAGCATAAATTATTAACGCTTACCATTAATTAAACAAAAAGTAATTCTTTATTTAAAAATTAAATAATCTTTTCTTATGATTTATTTAGTATTTGTTTTAATTTTTGTTTACTTGAAAATGCTGATTTTTTTGGAAATATTTGAGCCAAAAATCGAATATATCCGGGTCTACCAATTCCCACCTCTAATAGAGCACGTCTCCATTGATGATATAGAGGCTTAGTCCAATGTGTCGCACCTTGTTCTACCGCTTCTACTATTCTAAACATGGCATCTCCAGAATAATGTGTCTCTTGCATCAATTTAATATACTGCGTCACACTTTCGATAAATGATGATGTAATAGCGCTATTTTTTAATAAATGCGCTTGAATTAAATAACTTACGATTAAATTATCCATTCGATAACTATAGTATGTTTTCTCATTCATTAGTAATAACAATTCCATTACACGTTGACGTACTTTCATTGCATCTTCCATATAAGGTAAAAATGTATCTGCACGACGATCTGTAACTGAACCTTCTCGCTCATTATAACCATATGCAATAATAGACATGAGATTAATATCACGTGCTTTTGAATATGCTCTCACCATAAAAGTATGTTCTTCGCAAAATACAACATCTTCATCAAATCTTAGTGAAGCAAAGCGAGCACTGAATAGTTTCCCGCCTGGTCCAATCGATTGTAGAATTTCAGGATTACGTTCTAATGTAACCACTTCATCTCTTTTAATTTCCTCATGTGTTGGAAATACTTTCCATTCACCATGAACATCTCGTCCAATTTGACCAATTACTATATCCGTTTCACTGTGATTCTCAAATGTTTTTATCATGACATCAATACGACTCGGTAAATACTCATCATCCGCATCTAAAAACATAAATGCATCTGTATCATTATCCATTGCTTCTAAGCCTATGTTACGACTTCTAGCAGCACCTTGATTATCTTGATGTATTACCTTAATATTTGGATATTCCTTTTGCAATTCAGTTAATACTTGTTTTGTGTTATCTGTAGAGCCATCATTGACACAAATAATTTCAAATTCAGCTTCTGTATCAATAGAGGTAATAGCCCTTCTAATTGTATCCTGTCCATTATATACAGGTATAATAATAGCTAATTTCATTCTTTCACCAACTTATCTATATAATTTATAACTTGATTCAATGTTTCTTTAGTATTATATTTATGCCAATTTTTAAATAACGGCTTTAATTGATTATCTTGTTGTTGAATTTTAGTAATTAATTCTTCCTCTGTTGCCACTTTATATTCATTAGGAATATCATAATAAAATTGATTAAGCCCTCTAACACGTTCATATTCTGTTTCGTCATAGACGTAAAATAGTGTTGGTTTATTAAGTAAACTTGCTTCTATCGGAATAGAGCTATAATCACTAATAATGATATCAGCCATAATAAGCAATGATGTAGTATCAATGTCTTGTGTTGTTCCATGGTTAGAAATTGATGGATGTAAATGACTTATTAATGTATATTCAGGCAATTGACTATTGAAATGTTCCTTATTAATTTGGCGATTTTCTTGATGATTTTCTCTATAAGTCGGCAAGTATACTGCTAATTTACCTTGAATACCATACTGATCTTTCAATCTTTTTTGAGCTTTGTTTATATCTGTTTTTAAATATTTATATAATCTTGGAAGACCAAAACGTAACATCTGAGAAGGTTGCGCATCAAATGATTCATTAAAACAATGCCCCATTTCATCGGCACCAATCAAATAATAATCTGTTGCATTATACACACGTTTATATTGGTTTACTACACTAGGATTATTTAAATCAACTTGATGATCGGTTAATCCAAAATCTTTTAATGCTCCAGAAGCATGCCAAGTCTGAATCACTGTTTGATTTTGCTTTTTATGGTAGGCGCCCATCATTAAATAATACGTATCAATTAGAATCACTTTTGCTGTACTTAAAGCCTTAATGTGTGCAATAACATTCTTATTACCTGCCTTGATATATGTGACATTAGGTAAATTTTGAATATGGTGACGGTGCTTATCAGTAGTAATCACTGTTAAACGATAACCTTTAGCACATAATCTCTCTATAATCGGCAACATATCATTAGGAAAAGTCATCATTACAACTATGCTTTTCTGTTTAACCTTGAATCCTCTAAACAGCAAATTAAATATAGCAATAACGCACATATATATTTTTTTAATTAAAACTCTCATCTTTTCACCGTCTTTATACTGATTTATTGTTATTTATAAATTATAAACGATTCCTACTTTGATAGAAAATAATTATCCTTTCTTTACATTTAACATAAAAAAACAGACCAACCTTTAAAGTCAGTCTGCTTTACTCTTCAAATTACGATATTCCCTTATAAGAAATCTGCAAAGTGATCTCTATATTTCTTATGAAGGATAGAACCTAAAACAAAGAATACCAAAATAACCACGACGTTATATAGTGCCATTTTCCAATGATCAATGAAGTACCATTGATGGAATAAAATAGCTGCACGATATGATTCAGCGATAAAATACACTGGATTGAACATCATAATTTTATGAACAATACCACTCACACCGTGATCTTTAGGTATCCATAAAATTGGAGACATATAAAATAGTATTCTCATTAATGCTTGCATAGCCATTTGAGTATCTCTAACTAAAATACCTAACGTTGATGTAAATAATGCAACAGAAGCAGTTAATAAAAACGCAAATGGTACATAAAGGAATAACTGAATAATATGAATAGATGGGTAAATACCTCTAAACATACACGCTATAATAATGATTAAAAGCAAGCCAATATGTCCATAGAATCTACTCGTTACTATATAAGTAGGAATGATAGACATAGGAAAATTCATCTTAGCGACTTGATTAAATTTTTGTGATATAGATTTGGTACCCTCGAGTACACCTTGGTTAATAAAGAACCACATACTAATACCTACAAGTAACCAAAATACAAATGGTATACCATGTACAGGTGAATTACTTCTAATTCCCAATCCGAAAACTAACCAATACACCATTATTTGTAAGGCTGGGTTTAAAAGTTCCCAAGCAATCCCTAAATAGTTACTATGGTTAGATATTTTAATTTGGAATTGAGCAAGTCTTTGGATTAAATAAAAGTTTTTGATGTGTTCTTTAAATACAGTTACAACTGCTGACATTGAATTAAACCACACTTTCAAACATTTAATATATTTATATACAATTGATAAATGAGATAAAATGAATCAGACAATTCTTAAAGTAATCTCAAATTAAAAGAATGCTTATACTAATTAACATAAAATATGTAAAGTACGCGCTTAAGAATTAATGATGTTATATCTCAAACTCATTGTTTTTAATATGGAATTTTGTTTTATTCGAATGAAGCATTATAAACAAATTTATTTCAGTGTAAGAAATTAGTTTATTATATCTTCATCTTATTATACAATCATTTAAGTTATAAAACACAATTAAGCATTTTACAAGATTATTGTTTGATGTTTATTAAGCCATTTTATTATAAGACATAACTCCTATAGACATTTACAAAATATTAAACAAAATCTTCTGTTCACTTTACACTAGGTTAATAAATTTAACAACTGATGTGTTGTATATTATAATCTATATAAATGCAATTAAGGAAGGACTAATTATGAGCGTATCGGTAAATATAGAACATGTAACTAAAGAATATCGTATATATAGAAATAATAAAGACCGTATTAAAGATTCCCTAATTCCGAAAAATAAAAATAAAACATTTTTCGCACTAGATGATGTTTCTCTTCAAGCACATGAAGGTGATGTTATCGGCCTTGTTGGTATAAACGGTTCAGGAAAATCCACATTAAGTAACATGATTGGTGGTTCGTTATCTCCTACTTCTGGTAATATTGATCGTAAAGGTGATGTTAGCGTTATAGCTATCAACGCTGGTTTAAATGGTCAATTAACTGGTGTAGAAAATATTGAATTCAAAATGTTATGTATGGGGTTCAGACGTAAAGAAATTAAAGAATTAATGCCACAAGTTATTGATTTTAGTGAATTAGGTGAGTTTATTTATCAACCTGTTAAAAAATATTCTAGTGGTATGCGCGCTAAACTCGGGTTTTCAATCAACATCACTGTAAATCCTGATATTTTAGTAATCGACGAAGCATTATCTGTAGGTGATCAGACTTTCACACAGAAATGTTTAGATAAAATTTATGAATTTAAAGAAGCTAATAAAACTATATTCTTTGTTAGTCACAACATACGCCAAGTTAAAGAATTTTGTACAAAAATCGCGTGGATTGAAGGCGGCAAACTTAAAGAATTTGGTGAATTAGATGATGTTTTACCACAATATGAAAAATTCCTAAAAGAATTCAAGAAAAAATCAAAAGATGATCAAAAAGCATTTAGAAGAGACCTAGACGCTTCTCGCTTTGTCGTAAAATAATTTACCCATTAGATTTATATCGCTATTTTTAAAGGCAACCAATGAGTGTTCGAACTAACACATTGGTTGCCTTTATTGTATTTCATATATAACAAATAATTATTAATGTTTTCTCTTTTGTTTAGCAATTTTTATCATGAATTTGGGAATACTTTTTAATCTGCCAAGACGTTTCCAATCAATTAATAAACGATATATCCATTCAATATTGAATTTTCTAAAGAATTTAGGCGCACGCTTTTTAGCTCCACTAAATACTTCAAAAGAACCGCCTACTCCCATCATAACAGTGTGTTGGAATTGTTTGCTATGTCGAGCAATCCATTTTTCTTGTTTTGGATACCCCATACCCACAAAAATATAATCAGGATCAAAAGTATCTATCCTTTTAATAACTGTTTCATCTTTTAAATTAATATAACCATGATGATGCGCAAAAGTTACTCTTGGATATTTAGCCTTTAATTGTTGTTCTGCTTTTTCAATAATTTCATTTTTCGAACCTAAGATAAATACTTTTTGTTGATTTGCATTGGCTATTTTTAAACATTCTTCTAATAACTCTATTCCTGGAATTCTGTGCGGTAATGGTTGCTTTAATCGATGAGATGCTTTTACTATACCTGTACCATCAGCTATAACATAGTCCGCACTATTAATAAGCTGTTGATAATCTTGGTGTTCTGATGCATAGTCTACAATTTCAGGATTTGCAGTAACTATAAACAAATTATGAGATGTTGGTGTTGTGAAAAATGTTTTAATATTTTCAACCATTTCTGACATTGTTACATGGTCAAAATATACACCTAAGATATTAACCTTTTTACTATTCTGCTGACCCTTAAATGTCATAAAAGAAATCTCCTATCCTACTTGGTCAATAACCCTATATAATGTTGCCAAGTATTATCCTATATATCAAAATTGTTTTAATTCTAACTAAAATGTACGATTATTTTAACACATCCCTCAACATTCTAGAAAATTTTATTTAAACACCTATATATTCTTCTAATTTAAGTCTTAAGTCTAAAAGCCAATTTCTAAACAATAGATTATAATGAATATTAAAGTATCAAATACTTATAGATTTACTCAAACAAGTTATTATCTATAAATGGAGCGTTAATATGTCAAAAATCGAATCATTTTTAACTACACACATTCAATTAAATATATTTATCATTTTTATTATTAGTATTATCTATATCATCGTCCACCAAAATCGTTACAAACACTACTATCGTTATTTTGCTATTGTACTTAATTACATTCCTGTACTCACACACGAGTTTGGTCATGTACTCTTCAATAAACTCTCTGGTGGTCGCGCTAAAGATTTAGTTATCGTTACGCTTCCTTCTGAAAGAGAAACGACATTACAACAAGGATACGCTATTACGCAATCGAAAGGTTATTTAGGACAATGGATTACCACATTAGGCGGTTATATTATGCCCCCGTTAATGTTATGGTTAGGTGTTTTAACTGCATATTATAATCATCCTAGCTTTTTTATTATGTTTTATTTAGCTATATTTATTTATTTCCTAATTCTAACTTCTCGTAAGCTGTCACCTATTCTTATTATTATAGTCATGTCACTATTATTATATATACTTTTCCAATACGATGATTTAATGATTACTCACCAAATAGTGGTTTATAGTTATCACTTTATTTTAGGAGTACTGTTAGGTGAAGTACTACAATCATCGTGGACTATTTTTAAATTAACATTCCAAAAACCTAAACCTAGTTGGGATGGTAGTACACTAACACAAATCAGTAAAATCCCAACAGTATTTTATAGTCTAATTTGGATTTTCATTAATTTATATGCTGTTTATTTATTAATCAAATTATCATTTTTCTAAAAACATAATACAAATTTTAGTTACATCAATATATAAAAAAACTTGAGTCTTACTTTTACATCTAATTTTCAGTGTATAACACCAAAATAATGTACTAGACTCAAGTTTTTTATATTATTTTTCAGCAAAAATATTCATTGCATTTTCGTAACTTAAAATAGTTATAACTTCATTTCGTTTAATAATAATCACTTTATTCGTATCATCTTTCGAAACGACTTCAACTTCATTTCCAATAGAAATATCTTTACTTGAAAGGTATACCAACAATTCAGTTTTATCTCTGACACGCTTAATAGTTAACATATCACCTGGCTGAAATTCGAGTATTGTCTTCGTGTATTTCTCTTTATAATGGTGATCTCTAGGTATAACACCACCATGCGGGCAAGTCTCAGGGTAGTCTAAAATTTTGTCTAAACGTTCTACGAATAAATCTGAGATTCTATGTTCAAGAATTTCTGCTTCTTGATGCACTTCTTCCCAATTGTATTTTAAAATCTCTATCAAAAATAACTCGAGTAATCGATGTCTTTTAATAATATCTAAAGTGAGATTTAACCCTTCTTCTGTTAATTTAACACCCTTATATGGTTTCGTTTCTATATAACCAGATTTTTCTAGTCTACTTACCATTTCACTTACTGAAGGTGGCTTTATATTTAAAAATTGAGATAATTTTTTATTTGATACGAAAGATACATCGCCGTCATTCGTCAATATAGCTTTGAGATAATCCTCTTTTTCTTCAGTTAACATCATTTCACCTCACATATATTCACTTTATTGTATCACGAATCTACTTGACATGTTAAAACTTCTCAGTTTATTATAAAATAAATTAGGTTAACCTAAACTTTTAATTAGGAGGTGTTAATATTTGCTAGAAGTTAAGAATTTAAATCTATTTCTAGGTAATAAACATGTTTTAAAAGACATCAATTTTAAAATTCCTATCATCGGAGAAATTATAGGAATTATGGGACCTAATGGCGCAGGTAAATCTTCTATGCTCAAATCATTAACAGGAGATTTTCATGCATCTGGTACCCAGTTATTATATGAGCGTCCAATACATAACCAATTGAAACGTATGACTTACATACCTCAAAAATCAAATATCGACTTAGATTTCCCCATTAATGTTGAAAAAGTTATCTTATCCGGATGCTATGGAGAGATAGGTTGGTTTAATCGACCGGGACATGATACTAAAGTTCAACTCAAACATTTATTAGAGGATTTAGACTTAACGTCATTAAGACATAAACAAATTTCAGCATTAAGTGGTGGACAACTTCAGCGAGTACTAGTCGCAAGAGCACTTATGTCTAAAAGTATGCTTTATTTATTCGATGAGCCTTTTATTGGAATAGATTTTAAAAGTGAACGCTTAATTATAAATAAAATTAGACAACTTAAAGCTCAAGGTAAATTAATTCTTATCGTACACCATGATTTATCTAAAGCATCACATTATTTTGATCGAATCATGTTACTTAACCAAACTTTAAAATACTTTGGTAGTACTGAGGATGTACTCAATAACGACACCCTTTTAAATGATACATTTTTGTCACAATCACCTCGTCAAAGTTTAGAACGAAAGGAAGTGACCCAGTCGTGAATGACTTTTTAGCTCATATATTAAATTATCAATTTTTAAATAGGGCTTTAATTACATCGATGATTGTTGGCGTAGTATGTGGAACTGTCGGGAGCCTTATTGTTTTAAGAGGTTTGTCATTAATGGGTGATGCAATGAGCCATGCAGTATTACCTGGGGTGGCATTATCTTTCCTTTTTGGAATACCTATGTTTATTGGCGCATTAGTGACAGGAATGGTTGCCAGTATTTTAATTGGTTTTATTACTTCTAAAAGTAAGACCAAACCTGATGCAGCAATTGGTATAAGTTTCACCGCATTTCTCGCATTAGGTGTTATATTAATTAGTTTAATTAACAGTACAACAGATTTGTATCATATTTTATTTGGTAATTTACTAGCAATAACACATACAACATTCTGGACAACGATTATGATTGGTCTATTTGTTTTATGTCTTATTGTAATATTTTATCGACCTTTAATGATTTCTACTTTCGATAATACCTTTAGTAGAATGAATGGCTTAAACACGACAGCTATACATTATTTTGTCATGTTGTTACTTGCTCTAGTAACTGTAGCGAGTATACAAACAGTAGGCATTATTTTAGTAGTTGCGTTATTAGTAACACCCGCTTCTACTGCATTCTTAATATGTAAACATTTATATAGCATGATGGCAGTAGCAAGTTTTATAGGTGTTATTAGTTCAATTATTGGACTTTATTTCAGTTACATATACAACGTACCTAGTGGTGCCGCTATCG
This sequence comes from Staphylococcus pasteuri, assembly GCF_030547725.1. NCBI lineage: Bacteria > Bacillati > Bacillota > Bacilli > Caryophanales > Staphylococcaceae > Staphylococcus > Staphylococcus pasteuri. The sequence goes on from NZ_JAUOQO010000002.1 coordinate 237,931, forward strand.
TTCTTTGTACTTTTGCTATTTATGTCATCACCTTAGGTATTACAACACTTAAAAATAAACAGAAAAGAGGCGTTGTTTAAATGAAAAAATTAATACCTTTATTACTAGCATTCTTTATTATCTTAGCTGGATGTGGCCAGTCGCAAGATGACAAACAGGATGCCGATAATCATAAATTAAAAGTAGTTACAACAAATTCAATTTTATATGACATGGTTAAAAATGTTGGCGGAAAACATGTTGACGTCCATAGTATCGTACCTGTAGGACAAGATCCTCATGAATATGAAGTCAAACCTAAAGATATTAAAAAGCTAACCGATGCAGACGTTATATTTTATAATGGATTAAATTTAGAATCTGGAAATGGTTGGTTTAAAAAAGCATTAAATCAAGCTGGAAAATCTATCGACGACAAAAAAGTCATTGCTGTATCTAAAGATGTTAAACCGATTTACCTCAACGGTGAAGAAGGCAATAAAGATAAATTAGATCCACACGCTTGGTTAAGTATTGAAAATGGTATTAAATATGTTAAAACAATTCAAAATAGTTTAATCAAGCATGATAACACTAATCAACAATATTACAAAGATCAAGGCCATCAATATCTTTCTAAACTAGAAAAATTAAACAAAGACAGCAAAGATAAGTTTAATGACATCCCTAAAGAGCGACGTGCCATGATTACTAGTGAAGGTGCTTTCAAATATTTCGCAAAACAATATGATATTAAACCAGGATATATTTGGGAAATTAATACTGAAAAACAAGGTACTCCATCACAAATGAAACAAGCTATTCAATTTGTTAAAGATAACCATATTAAACACCTTTTAATAGAAACTAGTGTAGATAAAAAAGCAATGCAAAGCTTGTCTGAAGAAACACATAAAGATATTTATGGCGACGTATTTACTGATTCTATCGGTAAAAAAGGTTCAAAGGGTGATTCATATTACAAAATGATGAAATCAAATATAGATACGATTCATGGTAGTATGAAATAATATTTTAAATTCACTTGTTCAATATATACAACGACTTAATATAGTAGATGGCTGGGATAGAATGATTATGTTATTTAAATACCCAGCCACCCTATTAAGTCATATCTTGATAACTAATAGTCTCATATCGTGCGTGAATTTTATATTATCCTCCTAAAATATAAAATAGTTCTCTCACGCACGATATGGTGGTGTTAGTCTATCTCATCTCATTTATGTAGTGGGCTTAAACATTATTTAATCTCCCATGCGGTAAAGGTAATATTTCATCCCCCTTTACCAGTAGTTTTAATAAGACAGTTTATGTAAAATAGGTTCGTTTTTTCCCGAAAATTTTCAATCCTAGTATACTGACTGTCAATGTTATAAAGTCATCCCTAGTACACATAGGAAAAAAGCTCGTGAGGTTCATCCTCACGAGCTTCCCTATTTTTATAATGATTCTATGACATACTATCAACGATGACCATTTCATCGTAATTAATAGATTCTCTAAGTTTTAATGCAGTGCCTTCAGTAACTTCTTCGTCTTCTATTAATTCTCTAAGTATACGTCTTTGTTCACGCAATGCATTGAGTTTTATACGTGTTAACGTATTTTCGCTTGCAGAATTAAAGAAATTGTTTGGTGTTAAGTTATCTATACGCATTAAATAACCATCACAAATCATACCTACTTCTAATTTGTTATCATTAGTAGCTTCTTGTCCTAATCGTTTAACCACATTATAGTGAACCATCTTGTTAATTTTAACAAGTTCTAATAAGTTATCTGTAACGCTTAATGAAGATGCTGAATTGATTGTTGTTTTCACACGACGTTTCAAAAGCATACCTCTAAATAATACAATGAGTCGACGTATTAATGAAGCTTGTCGATATACTTGTGTACGTTCAGCATAACGCATATAGTTTTCCAAAATACTATTAGTGATATCTCCGTCATCAACTAATTGTTCCAATGTTTTCGTTTCTACATTAAATGCAATTTTTTGAAGTCTTTCAAGTTCTTTAGAGTTTTCATCATCTTTCTCTACTGATTTTAAGAATGTTAATTTATCATGATATTCCTTAATCACGTTACCATATCGATAACTTGTTTCAAAAGTTGATCTTTGATTTAGGTAGTCTATAACGTGTTCTAAAATGTAAATTCTTGCCTCTTTGAAATTCATACTACCTACTTTTACTTCAGGCGCATTAGCTGTTACAAATGGTAATAATAGTTGAGCAGCAACTAAACTTATAATAACCATTCCTGAAGCAATAAATAACAAATCGTTGCGATAAGAAAAATCTTGATGATTAGCTAAATAATACGGTAGTGTCAACGCAATGGCCAGTGAAATTGTTCCGTGAACACCACATAAAGTCATAATCAAAGCATATAAACTTCGCTTAGGTGGCTTTTCTGTTGTGTTATTGCCATCATCGTCTTGACTAATCATTTTTTGGAATGGACTGACTGATAAATAAAAATAAGGATATAATACATAAACCCATAAAAATCTAAACAGATAAACAGCCAATGCTACGAGAACAGTTATGACAATTAAAAAGATCAAATTGTGTGGTTCTGTTTTAATAATATTAATCACAACTTCAGGAACTAAAAATCCTAATATTGAAAATACAAAACCGTTTAAGACATATCCCAAAATATTCCATGTATGGTTATAACTCATTTGTAATCTTGTACGCGTTTGTGCAATTCTATCACGTTCAAAGCCGTGAACTAAGCCTGCTAACACTGCGGCGATAATACCAGAAGCATGGAATAATTCTGCCACTAAATATGTAACGAATGGTGTTAATAATTGAATAAACGTAAACATATTAATGTTTTCTATTCCACGGCGCATTAACGTCAATCTAAAACGAACTAATGCCATTCCAATAAGCAATCCTACAATTGCACCGCCTATAGAAGCAACTAGAAATTGCTCAATAGATTCCATTATTGAGAACGTTCCAGTTACAAGTACTCCAACTGCAATTTTAAATGAAATGATACCGGCAGCATCATTTAATAATGATTCACCTTCTAATATCGTCATTGCACCTTTAGGTAACACTTTCCCATTTGTAATTGCTTGCACGGCAACTGCATCAGTAGGACATAAAATTGCTGCTATGGCAAAAGCTGCACCCGTTGGTAATTCTGGCCATATCCAATGAATGAAAAATCCTACGCCCACTACAGTAGTAATAACAAGACCTAACGCCATCATCATAACTGGTTTTATATATTTTCTTAAATGGACCCTTGAGACATTAACGCCTTCTACAAATAGTAGCGGTGCGATAAGTGCGACCATAAATAATTCCGAATCAAAATTAAACTCAACAGGAATTGGAGTGATAAATAATAGCATACCTAAAGCAATTTGAATGAATGCTAATGGTACTTTCGGCATAAATGTATGAACAAATGAACTAATAATAACAACGCCGACAAATATAAGTAATGTTTCAAATATTTCCAAACTTTCACCTCTTTAATAAATTATTTTTGGGATGAAAATTAAGTAAAAAATAATGGAATTGATGTACTTCAGGGGTTAAATAAAGTAGAAGCGATTATTAAATAAAAAGCAAAACGTATATAACGGCATAATTGAATCCATTTGATAATTAAGCAGTAAGAATTCAATTAAGTTATCACAAATTGGTTTTATCAATACATCAATAATATAAATATTAATTGAAAAGTAAACACATAGAGTCTAAACGAATTTTATGATTTTGGAATGTTAAAGTACTGCACTGGTTAACAATAACGTCCAATATCAAAAGCCCAAACGTCACACTTTAAAGTTCCAAACTCATAAAACATTTTTATCACTTTCCAATAAATAACTACTTAAATTCACAATTTTCCTTGTTCAATATTTTATCATTATTTTACATAATACTTAAATAAATCGCACCTTTATTTCTCATATTTTTCTGACAAATATAAAAGCAATTAAACACTTATTTTTTAAAGTGTCCAATTGCTTTATTTCTTTTCCACAAATTATTTATAGAGCTTCTTCTTATCTTTATAATATAATTTTTCTCTTCTTTCTTCTCTCAATTTTGCTCGTGTTTTTAATTCTTCAGGCGAATTGAATTCATTTTGGCTGAGTAAAATCGAAGACTGTCTTGGCACATCATCTTTTCTATACATATAGGCGCCATTTCGATAAGCAGCACGCGCTACCAAATGCATTCCAACTGGAGATGTTAAATTAATAAAAACAAGTGATAATAATAATCTAACACTGAAAAATCCAGCGTTCATAGTAAAGTAGATTAATACACCAATGATAGTCAATAATACAGATAAAGTAGAACTTTTCGTTGATGCATGACTACGTAAGAAGACATCTTGGAATTTCACAATACCTATCGCACTAATCAATGCGATAATACTACCTAGAAAAATTAAAATAGCAGAGATGAGGCTAACGATTTCTTTTATTGTTTCCATTGAAAACGCTACCTCCTCCAATAAATCTAGAAATGGATACTGAACTAACAAATGAAATAATCGCTATTAACATAATTGAATCTAGAAACGATACAGTATCCATAATGACACTCATGACACCAACGATCGACATCACAACTGCACTTGTCGCATCGAATGAAACAACTCTATCAGCAGTGGTTGGTCCTTTAATTAACCTAAGCAGACATATTAATAATGCAATACCAAATATAACCAGAGCTGAAATAATAAAAAATTGAGTCAAAGCCTGTATCATCGTGTCACCTCCAAGATTAAATCTTCATATTGTTTAATATTACGTAATAAATTCTTCTTATCTTTATCTGTCACATCAATACTATGAATTAAAAACTTATTTGTGCCTTTCGATATACGTATCACTGTCGAACCTGGCGTGATAATAATCAATATAGTTAAAAATGTAATTGCCCAGTCGTTTTTCAAATTCGTTTCGTACGTTAATAAACCTGGGTTCATATCTTTAGTTTTAAATAAAATATAATTAATTGTACTAATACTAGCTGTAATCAATTGATATAAATAAACCATTAAAAATTTAAAAGCAACCCATATTTTTCTTAAATAAAATTCTTGTCCGAAAAAACGATGTAAAATATAAATCACGATAATACCAATGAGATAGCCTGAGAAGAAGGTTGTAAACTTGAATTCATCCTCGTCTTGGAATAATACCCACAAAAATGCAATAACAATATTTAGTACGACTTGATTCATCTAGTTACTTCCCTCCTTCAAATGTGTATTAACGTTTTGATGGAATTTATGTTCATCCATATTTAGTGATGTAGCATTTTCAGTCACTTGTAATACAAGCGGTGCCGCAATACCCATTAATAAAACGACTGCAACGAGTATACCTAGAATACCTGTACGATGTTTAGGTATCTTCTTGAAGTCTACTTCTTCACCATCTTGATCGCCAAAATACATCACAAATAATATTCTAAACAAGCTATACATAGCGATTAAACTTGTCACGATCATTAAACCTAGTCCAATGTAGTTACCATTTTCAATTGCACCTTTAAAAATAAGTACTTTCCCTGGGAATCCACTAAATGGAGGTACACCGCCAATAGCTAAAATCATAACGACAAATGCTATTCCAAAAAATGGCTCACGTTTGGCAAGTCCACTCAAGTAGTGATATTGACGATAGCCTGAAATGTAAACTAGGCTACCTACAATGAAAAATAATAACGTTTTAACGATAATATCATTTGCTAGATAGAAAATAGCGCCATTCACACCTGAAAAAGTGTTTGAACCTAAACCAAGAATGACAAATCCAATTGATAAAATAACTTGGTAGGCAGCGATTTTCTTAATATCTTTATAAGCTAATACACCAAAAGCGCCTATAATCATCGTTAAACATGACATAAAAATAAGTAATGGATGCGTCACATTTTCATGATGATGGAAGATTAATGTAAAGAAACGTATTAATGCATAGGCACCTACTTTAGTCATTAATGCTGCAAATAGTGCTGCTAGTTCTGTATTTAATACTGCATATGCTTTAGGTAACCACATGAATATGACAAGTGCTGCTTTAGAACTGAATGCAACAAGAAATATGAGTGAAATCATTGTCACAGTTTGATTATCTTGCATATGACTCAATCTTAATGCAACATGTGAAAAATTAAGTGTCCCTACTGTCTTATATAATAAGCCAATTGCGAAAAGTAAGAACCATGATCCAATAATATTTAATACGACATAAATAATGGCAGCACGTAATTGTTCTACAGATTGACCTAGCGTAACAAGTACAAAAGATGCAAGTAACATAATTTCAAACATCACATATAAATTAAATAAATCAGAAGTTAAGAATGCACCTATGACACCTACAGTTAAAAACAGAATAAATGATGGTAAATGAAATCGATTGACACGTTGTTCACCACGACCAAATCCATATGCCATGATTAAAGTAACGACAAAAGATGTTATGGTTACCATTAATAAACTTAATGAATCACCTAAAAACTGTATTCCAAATGGCGCTTTCCAACCCCCAAAGTCTAATGTGATGGGATGATGATTCATTACATAAATTAGTAATAATAATGAGATAATCGTATTCACTATCATTGTATTGATACAAAGAAATTTCGATACTTTATTTTTATCTTTGATAAATACTAGTATTAAAGCGCAAAGAAATGGGAGTAACATTGGCAATATTAATAAATTACTCATTATCTTCTTCACCCCTTAATACATTGATTTCATCTTCTTTTGTTACACGATATGTTCTATAAATTAATACAAGTAAAAATGCCGTCATACCAAATCCAATAACAATCGCTGTTAATACAATTGCTTGTAGTAGTGGATCCACAAAATGTTGATGACCGCCCTTAATAAGTGCTTCAGACATTCCAGGACCATATTGACCCATACTCATAATAATCAGATTACCGGCATGCGTATATATGGAAATACCAATAACAATTCTAATTAAATTAACCGATAGAATCATATACGTACCAATAAATACTAAAAATCCTATTACTAATAATAAAATGAGATTCATGATTTACCCCCACTTATTGATAGCATCACCGTTACAATAACACCAACAACGGTTAGTAATATGCCTAGTTCAAATAAAGTCACAGTAGTCGCATGAACGTGACCTATTAGAGGTAAAGCAATATCCGCTTCAGTTTGGTATAAAAATGGCTTCCCGAAAAATGTTGGTACAATAGCAGTCATTACTGATACTAAAGAACCTATAATCATTAACTTTTTAAAATCAATTGGCAAACTAATCAGTACCTGTTTAACATCAAACGCAAGGAACATAAGAATAAATGCCGAACTGAAAATCAAGCCACCAATAAATCCACCACCTGGATTATTGTGTCCCGCAAAGAACACATAGAATCCAAATGTTAATAAGATAAACACAACAATCTTAGTTACCGTTCGTAGCACTACATCATTCTCTTTCATCTTGTCCCCTCCGATCTTTATAAGTTAATAATGTATAAATCCCAAGTCCTGCGATAATCAATACTAGACCTTCAAATAAAGTATCTAGTGCTCTGAAATCTCCTAGGATAGCGTTAACTATATTTTTACCACCAGTTAATTTATCTGCATTTTCATAGAATTTAGATATTGTTGGCATACCGTCAGTTTGCTGAGTAATGAATATGAGTGAAACAACAGTAACCGCAGTAATCAATGACACAATGATTTTGATTGTTTCTTTTTTAATATTCGCTTTTGCTCTCGGAACGTTAGGTAATCTAGAAAAACTAACGATAAATAGTATAGTCGTTATTGTTTCAACTACTAGTTGTGTCAATGCTAAATCAGGTGCTTTCATCGCAATGAAGAATAATGTCACAGCGAATCCTATAACACCATTCAACACAACCATTGTCAGACGTTGTCTAATAAATATAAGTACAATTCCAATAATCAATGTAACAATTGATAAAATCACTTCTAATGGTCCAAAAGTAGATACATGCAACTCATGTACATGTGGAAAGCCTACACGAATATAGCCATACATAATTATGGCAACAAAGATAAGCAATGTAATGATAATGTAGTGGTTAAGTTTGTTTTTCATCAACATTCTTATACTATACCCAGAATAAGCTTCAAACTTTCTATAAATAGCCATGTAAGTATCTGTTATAGAAGCATGTTTGATTAATTTATGTGTTAAAGATTTCCAATCTACCATTAAAGCTAAAGCTATACCTACAACGATGACAATAATACTTAAAATAAGTGGTAAATTAATGCCGTGCCATTGTGAAATATGTGGTGCGATGTTATCCACTTGTGTACCTTTAGCTGTAACTGATCTTAAGGCTGGTAAAATGATGTGCTGACCAAAAAGATTTGGAATAACGAATATAATTGGTATTAATATCATTAATACTAATGCGGGCAAACTAAACGCTACAGGCTCATGAATATTTTTCTTAGTAAAATAATCTTTATTAAATTTGCCCCAAAATGTTTCTTTAATCATGTAAAGTGCATAGGTAAAGGTAAAGATACTAGCTATTACACCTATAGCAACAACAATAATCGTTAATGTAATATCAAATTGGTCTAAATGTATAGCCTTTACTAATGAATCAAAAAACATTTCTTTACTTAAAAATCCGTTTAAAAATGGCACTCCTGCCATAGATAATGCTGCTAGTAACATTGTGATATGCATTTTAGGGAACAGTTTACGCATTCCATTTAAATAACGTATGTCTCTCGTTCCAGCTTCATGATCGATTATACCTACACCCATGAATAACGCACATTTAAAAATAGCGTGATTCATTAAATGAAATAATCCGGCAAATAACACTAAAACATAATACTCTGATAATGAATCTGAAGGATGTTGTGCATAACCGCCGCCAATACCTACCATCGACATCATCATGCCTAATTGACTAATAGTTGAATACGCTAAAATCCCTTTTAAATCGTATTGTCTTAAAGCTGTAATAGAACCAAATAACATAGTTATTAAACCTACAAATGTCACAATATAAATATAGACATCACTTAATCCTAATACTGGAGTAAAACGGAATAATAAGAAAATACCCGCTTTTACCATAGTAGCTGAATGAAGATAGGCACTAACTGGGGTTGGTGCAGCCATTGCTTTAGGTAGCCATACATGAAATGGAAATTGTGCAGATTTGGTAAAGGCACCTAATAATATCATTAACATCATTGGCATAAATAAAGGATGATTAATAATATGATGACGTTGTGCAATAATCTCTGTAATCGTATTTGTTCCAGTCATCAAATACAACATAATAAATCCTGTCAATAATGCTAATCCACCAAATACAGTTATCATGAAGGACTGTATAGCTCCCAACTGACTATTACCATTATCATACCAATAGGATATAAGTAAAAATGATGAAACACTTGTTAACTCCCAAAAGATATACATCAAAATGGTATTATTTGAAAGCACAATTCCTAACATACTAAACATAAATAATAATAAATAAAAGAAGAATCTAGGTAGGTTATCCGTATGAGGCGATAAATATTGAGTAGCATAGAAAAATACCGCTACACCTATAAGTGAAATAATTAAAGCAAACATTAAACTGAGTCCATCTAGCCTCAAGTCAAAGTTAATATCTAGCGAAGTCATCCATGGAATATGCAACGTAATCATATGTTGCTGAACAATCTGTGGTATCTTCGCAATAAAATAGATTGATGAAATAATAGGGGCACATAGTGCTATATAACCTGCCAACGCATTCATTTTACGATGTAACATGGACAATAGCACTAGACCCATAATGGCTACTAATATCACCATTAGGTTTAACAAGCCCATCAAAAGCCTCCTTTTTAATTTATAAATTCAACGCAATAACAGTATTATTATGAGTTTTATCTTTAATACCAATAAACTTCATCGTTTCATGCGTTGTTTGGTGTCCTAAATATTTTTGAATAATAGAAATGGAAATACCTGATTGATAAGCGTGATAGGCAAATGTCTTTCTAAGTGTAGTTAACCCAACATGCGGTATATTAGATTCTTCAGCTGCCTTATGAATAATGCGATATGCTTGTTGCCTAGATAATCCCTTACCGGTTCTTAATGATTGGAATATAAGTTTATCTTCCTGAATTTGATAATGATTAATATAATCTTGTAACTCATTTCTTAAATCTGGGGGCAATAAAATTTGTATAGAGGGGTCAACATTGTCAATCCAAGTTGATTTGATATTTCCACTTTCAACTGACTTTAGTCTATGGACTTTCATATTTAATAATTCACATAACTTAACACCTGTATGTATCGCAAATTTAAATAATAAATAATCTCTTTGTGAACGAGATCGCAATATAGTGTACATTTTTTGTATGTCTTCTGTATTTCTAATAGGTTCTACTTGATTCATACGTCCTCCTGAAAAAAGTTTCTTATTCAATGATAAATCATATTTATGTAACATTAAAGCAGTTTGCTTAAAAATAAATTAATAAATAGTGTCCCTTTTAAAATTTACTTTCGATATATAAAGTGAAAGGAGGTCATTACAATGAATGAAGTTAACCAACTTGTAGTTGTTTTAACACGTGTCACTTATGATTCAGAAGGTAAAGCAACTCAACACAAACGTCGTTTTTCAAATTTAAAGCCCACTGCTACAGATGAACAAATCAAAACGTTTTCTTCTATTATTGAACGATTAACTGGAGAATCATTCGATAAAGTTGAAGCAATTAGAACTCAAGCATTAGTATAGGAGGACTAACATGAAGACTACATTAGATCTTATATTCAAAAATCAATTAGACAAACCTGTTAAGTTACAAATACCCGAAAATGACAGCTCTATAACTGAACAAATTGCAAAAGAATGTATGAAACAGTTATTAAAGTTAGATATTTTAAAATCAACTGAAGGCCCAATTAATAAAATCTATGCAGCGTATATCGTAACTAAAAATACTCAAATTCTTTTTGAAAACAAATAGATAGTGCCAATTTGATATTTAAACCGCTTCTCACTGAACAATGATTCAGTAAGAAGCGTTTTTTTATTATCATAGAATATGAATATTATGACCTCATATTTCTCTATATGATTTAACGCCATCTATTTTATATAACCCTTATTTCCGTTATAATTAATTCACTATATAAGAAATGAGTGACACACAATATGGCTTTTCTATACTTTTTAGGTATTTTTGTAGGTATGTTAATCCCAATACAGACTTCAGTGAATTCAAGACTTAGTCAATATACGAAGTCTTCTTTTTATGCTTCAACAATTTCTTTCGGTGTTGGCACAGTATGTTTAATTATTCTTAATTTAATCATTAATCCTCAAATGTTGGCGCCAAGCTTCCTTACTCATCAAGACATCAATTATCATTGGTTTATCGGTGGTTTATTAGGTGTATGTTTCTTAACAGGAAATTTATTATTATTACCTAGACTTGGTGCTGCGCTTACAGTAGTCATTACTGTGGCTGGTCAGATTATCATGGGTGTCACAATTGATACGTTAGGTTTGTTTGGTGCAAATGAACAATCATTCACCCTTTTTAAATCCGTTGGAATTATATTATTACTCATCGGTATATTATTAATGAATCAAATACCTAAAGACAAATTAATGGGGAAATCTAATTCTCGTTTATATATATGGTTAATTGTAGGATTTATTTTTGGTTGCGCACCTCCTATACAAACTACAATTAATAGTGCGTTAGCTAAAGAAGTTGATTCTTCTTTCTTTGCTTCCCTCGTCTCGTTCACTATAGGTACTATCGCCTTATTGATTTTGACTCTTATATTCCATAAAAGTTTAAAAGTACATCGTTCACATGAAAAATTAGGTCAAATTAAACCTGTTTATTTTGTCGGTGGTGTATTAGGTATGGCATTTGTCACTTCAAACATCGTATTAATGCCTTTTCTAGGTGCCGCTCTGACAACTATTGTAGGTATGCTAGGTCAAATGTTAATGGGTGTCATTATCGACCACTTTGGTTTACTAGGTACGCCTAAAAATAAGATCACTCTTCGTAAATGCATAGGATTAGTCTGTATCGCAATTGGCATTATACTATTACGTTTATTCTAATCGAGTTCTATTTATGAACTCGATTTTTATTTATTTTATTCATATTAACAATAAATTTATACAAAATTAAAATCTAATTTAATTTCAATATACCTCAATATAATATTGTATTGTATAATATATCCATCTATTTCCACGAGGTGAACTTATTGAATTTAAAAAAACTAACTATTTTTATTTTATCCATTCTATTGTTAATTATTTCTCTCTACTTTGGATTTTACTTCTATCATTCTTCTCAACAACAATCTCAATCCAATCAATTCAAAACTATAAAGGTTAAGCATAAGCTTTTATTATCTACAATAGGCACTCAAGAAGCAGTCAAAAGTTTTAACATTTACTATAATGATCAACTTGGTTACATCAACCAATTCTTAGTTAAAAATCAATCAAGTATCAAAAAAGATACACCCCTATTCGAATATTTTAACCCCTCTAAACAAAAACAACTTGAGCAACAACAACATTTAACCCTTTCCCAAATTCAAAAAGCATTTCCCAAGTTATCGATTCAACAACAACAACAATTACTTGAAAGAACTTTAATGACATCACAATTTGTTAAAGATAAATCTGAAACCCGTACAACCATTTATTCTCCAACTTCTGGAAAGGTACACTTATTTACTCAATCACCTTCAAAAAGTAACAACAAAATAATGCAAATTAATAGCCATGAACGCATCATCCGTGCTAATATATCAGAATCCGAAAAAGATAAATTAAGAATTAATCAAGATATTTCAATCTATTCTAATGATAAAAAAAGTTTTATAGGAAAAATAAAATATATCTCAGATATTCCACAACAAATTAAAAGTAACCAATCCACGTACCAAATTGAAATATCAACTCAACAACATTTCGCTATTGGTACACACTTTAAAATCAAACTTTTCTCAAATGATATTCTCGTCCCTAAAACAGCATTAATTGATAATAAATATGTACTTGTACAATTAGGTCATCGTTTAGTTAAACGACAAGTTACATATCAATTAACAGACCAAAAAAATATGATTAATGTTACACAAGGGTTAATGTTAAATGAAAAGGTCGTTGAAGCACCTTCAAAGTCACTACAAAGTTCTTATAAATAATTTATTTGTAATAATTATTGCAAAAACTTTACTTTTCAGTTGTTTTTTTATTAAATTACAGAAAATTTGAATTTGTTATGATAAATTTGTAATTGAAAAATGCTATATATATGAAAAAATGTTATACCATAATCAATAATTAGTTTTATAAACACTTATTTGTTTACTTCTTAAATTTATTTAGTTATAATTAACTAAATAATATAGCATTAAATATATTTCTTTAAATAAATTTAATACTAAATTATGGCAGACACTTCATATTTTTCAAAAAAGAGATATAAATATATAAAATCGGGTAAAGACACTTATAAAGGTATATGTAAGTGTATATAAATAGGGAGGTTTCAGTAATGGCTATTTCAAAAATAAATGATTGCTTCGAGTTACTAGCAATGGTCACTTATGCTGACAAATTAAAAAGTATTATCAAAAAAGAATTTTCAATTAGCTTTGAAGAATTCGCAGTTTTAACTTATATTAGTGAACACAAAGAAGAGGAATATTACCTTAAAGATATTATTAACCATTTAAACTATAAACAACCACAAGTTGTTAAAGCGGTTAAAAACTTATCACAAGAAGATTATTTCGATAAAAAACGTAACGAACATGATGAAAGAACTGTATTAATCTTAGTTAATACTAAACAACGTAAAAAAATTGATGAATTATTAAAACGTGTTAATAATCGTATTACAGAAGCAAACGACGAAAACGAAGTATAAGTCTCGTATTGAAGTATAGCTTTGTTAAAAGATACGCATATTTTAGCTACCAACTTAATATACTTTAATGTACGTATCTATTTTGCTTACCTATCTTGATAAAGATAGGTATTTTTTAATGATGAATTGTTTGGAAGATGATTAAAATGTGTCTGACATTAAAAAGGTTACTTATCATGATTTAGCATGATAAGTAACCTTTTTTGCTTATCTAAATAAACTATTTAGATATCCAATGTTCAATTGAACTTATAAAATCTAAGTATACATTTATAAATTTTTCTGGCTCTTCAATATGTGGTGCATGTCCTGACTCATTGAATATCATTTTAGTAATATTTTCAAAATGATCATCAACACAATAATTGATTTTATCTTTAATTAACGGATCATAGAAACCATTTATAATTAATGTTGGTACGTTAACCAACTGTGTAGCTTCTTGTTCTTCTGCATTAGAAGATATTAGAGCTCTAATCGCTATAGCACTTTCTTCTGCTGAAGGTCTGCTATACATTCTTTGATCTTGAAACCATTTCATTGTATTATCTTGTTCTTTAAATAGAAATGGAAATAATAATAACAACGCTTCGGATTTATTAAAACCAGCAACTAAATCTTGATGATCCACCATCAATTGTGTGAAACCATGAGCAATATCCTCCCTTTTAGAAGAAATCGCAGTTAACGAAATGGATTTAAAAGGATATTTTTCGGTGAAACGTTTTCCAATTAATCCGCCCATATCATGTCCTAAAATATGTGCCGAGCTTATGTCTAATTGATCCATTAACATATATAAGTCTTCAATGTGATCTTCTAAATCATACACTTCACATCGTGACGATTTCCCATGACCACGTACATCATAAGTTATGACTCTATAGCGGTCACTTAATTGTTCAGATAATTGTTTAAATGCTGCTAAGTTGCCATCTAATCCATGAATTAATACGATGGGAATGCCTTGCCCTACATCACGATAAGCAATTTCAATTTCATTGCTTAATTGAACTTTATCCATAGTGGCACCTCCCTTTAGTAATTACTATACCCATTTGAAAATATCTTTACGCCAATATTTAGAAGTTCTTAACAATTTATTGTTTAGAACTTCTTATGCATGAGCTTTAGCTCAGGCGTTCCTCTGCAACTTAGTAATTTTATTACTTAGAACTTCTTAGGGCGCTACTCTGAAATCTCTGATTTCTTAGTGTTGCCCCCGCAATGATGATTAGATAGTATTCAACTTACTTTAACCTTATAAATTTCTTGTTACATTTTTTCATTTAAATGTACGAACCTGGGACATAAAACAATGTCTCAGGCTACATTTAGTGTTCAAATAAAATAAAGAAAAGCCTTCATAAGACTTTTTCTTAATGAAGGCTTTAATATAGATTTATTAACTTTTTGTACGTTCTGATAATTTAATAGTGCAGTAAATAATTAATATCACTAATAAAATCCAAATGACTAATGAAAATATTTGTGCAACATCTGGATTTGAAACCATAGCATCAATCGTTTTTTGACAAACTAGCAATCCCAAACCAGTAAATTCTAATTTTCTAAAATAAATTCCGATTATAGCTAAAACAATTCCGACAAAGAAAACAAATTGATGACCATATATTGATATTGGAATAATCGACCAATTAAAATGGAAACCTTGCATCGTAATGAGTATAATCGCAATTGCTGCTATAATAAATCCAAATATCATTTCAAACCGGTTACTGTAGAGATAGTTCTTTTTATTAATTCTGACATAAATCCAAATTGATATTGGAAAAATAACTAAACAATAAAATAGACTGATACCAGTAATCGCCTGAAATTGAACATACTGTTTATCATATAAATAAGAAATCAGAATAAAATTAATGATAAAAAAGATAATAGGATTAAGTTCAAGAGCAAATAAATTACGTTGAATAATCAATATAATTTGTGCTGGAGATTTACCTCTATATTCTATATAATCTTGGTCTTTGGCTTCTGACTTTTGGATATCTACACGAAACTTTTCTTTTATATCATCAATTAGATTAGGCGACATACCTTTATGACTGAAATAGTCATTGATATTTTCAAGTAAAACTTTATCATTTACCCTCATATTAAGCTCCTTTAATAACACTTTCTTGATGTTCATTTTATTCGATAAACTACTTAAGAAGAAAACTTAAGCATACTATTTTCACTCTATACATAAATTTTAAAATATTAAACACGCTTTAATTACTATCAATATAGCATTGTAACATAATATTTTCGTGATTTCTTTACACTTAAATTTAATTTTATACTAATGGTTAAGTTTATCCTAGATAAAATAAACTAATTTTATTTATTCAAAACACAAAATAACCGACAAACATATATTCAAAATATTGATGTACACCTTTAAAGTTGAACTAAGTTCCTAACTTTATGACATGTATATCATTTATGAATATGTTTATCGGTTATTAGCTATTTTAAACGCTATTTTATTTACCTAAATCCACTCTATAAAGTTTTACATTTTTATCTTTAGGTGAATTTGAGCTAAATTGATAGCTTGCATTTTTATCTTGGATATAACCAAAGTTACCAGTTACTTTATTATAATGTACACGGCTTACAGCACTAGGGCTTACATTTTGTTTAACTGATTTATATGTTGGTCCGTCAGCTTTATTATAAGTCATAGATACACGTGTCACGTGACCTTTATCTTTTTTGCCATCTGCTGTAACTAATAGAACGCCTTTATGTGTTCTAAATTCATAATAGTGTTCTGACCCATTTTCATTATAAGAATAAATTGGATGACTATATTTATTTAAAACACTTTGAATAGACTCGCCTATTTTAACATTTTCTAATGATTGATCGCCTTGAGTGATTTGTTGAACGGTTTGAAGTGAATTTCCAGTTGCTGCTTCAACGTGATTAACGTTTACTCCTGTGACAACTAGACCTGAAACAAGTAATGATGCCATTAGCTTTTTCATAAGCACACGCTCCTTTTTATCAATATCTCTTTCTTGTGCTTACTGTTAGTATACTATAAATATTACTAAAATGACAATAATATTACAAAAATATTACAAATTTCATTCTAAAGTCTTACATAAACCCTTCATTAAACCAATGTTTACATTGTTTATCAACGTATGTGTTGCTTGATAAATGTGGATACATCATCAATAAACTTATGTTCTTCTTCTACAAATGGATATAAACTAGAAGCACTATACACTAAAAATTCTCCGTGTACTATTAAATCTAATACTTCTTTCGCTTCTAATGTTGTTGTTCTTTCTCCATATTCTCCAGCAATAATTAGCGTCGGTGCCTCTACTTCTGAAAATACTTCAGCAATACCCTTAGATTTAAATACCTCTTCGATAGCTTGTATTTCCTCTTTTGTTGAAATAGCATTCGTATCTTCTACATGTTTTAAAAATTTATTCATTTTACGTGGTTTGTAATATTTTTTATTATTTAAAAATTTAGACTGTTCCTCATCATTCCAATTACGTATTTTATGAGCATATTTTCTAAATAATCGTTCTTCAGGTAATTCTCCCTCAACAGATGTAGGATTAACTAAAGTTAATGAAGAAACATAGTCAGGATATCTTACAGCCAAATCAGATATAATCATAGTAGCTAGTTCATGGCCAATAAATGCAGCTTGGTCTATGTATATGTAATCTAATAATGCGATAATGTCATCTGAAAACTCTTTAAATATTATGTTTCTAGGCTTATCAGAGTATCCATGCCCTCTTAAATCGATCAACACCACTTGAAATGATTTAGCAAGCTTTTTAGCCAAATTATTAAAAACAGAATAATTATCGTATGCTGTATGAACAAGCACTACAGGATAACCCTCGCCTAACGTATTGTAGTGTAATGTTGTTCCATCATTTCTAGTAAATAAATCCATTAGATTGTTCTCCTTCTAAGTTAAAGTTTTTCGGTAATATATCTAATAATTCTTCGATTGTTGTAATTGTAAAATCTACTTCTTCTTTAAGAGGCTCTATTTCAGCATATTCTTGTTTATACCATACACTTACCATTCCCATGGCACGTGCAGGTGCGACATCATTTAAAGCATCGTCTCCGACATACATAATCTCCTCTGCTTTAACATCAAGTTGATCAATCATATCTTCAAATATTTTTGGATGGGGTTTTCGATAACCTACTGTTTCAGAAGTAGATAAGTAATTAATCACATGCATAATACCTAAAGAATGTAATCTGAATTGCTTTATTTTTGATTTTCCATTAGCTATAACACCAATAAGATAGTCAGCATTAGACAATCTCTCCAAAGTGTATAACGTGTCATAATAAGGAAAGACATAACGATAGAAATGCATCTCAAAATCATTAAATAAATCTTTCCAAGTTAATCTATCAATATGAAATTGTTTTATAATTTCTTTATACAAATCAGGTTTATCATTGTCTTCATCATCATCTAACTCGATAAATTTATTTTTAAAATCAGCAAGCTGTACATGGACAAAATAATCATGAAATCTTTCATATTGTTCTTCTATAAATTTCTCACGTGATTTTACTCGATCTAGCAATGTTCCTTCTAAATCAAAGACAATTGCTTTTATATGACTCAAATCCATCTTAGTAACCTCTTCATAGTTTATTAATTCCTATTTTAGCAAATGAATAGGATTAGCGTAATACTTTATATTGAGATAATAATATATAACATAATACTGGTATACCTAGTAATGCCATGACTATACTGGCTGGTATTTGTATTGGATGAATAACCGTACTTCCTATGAAATCTGCCATTATCATAACAGTAGCCCCAATGATTGTATTCAAAATCATCTGTGTTCCTAACTCAAAACGCCAATAATAACGACGGACTAATTGTGGCACAATCATACCTATAAAGCCGATAATGCCCACATAGGCTACGACAACTGCCGTTATAATTGAAGCTATAGTAAGTACTATAAATGCAATACGTTGAACATTTAAACCTAAAGACTGTCCCTTCAATTCACCCAGTTGCAATAATTTAATAGAATGGATTAATAAGGATAAACATACAATAGCTACAACTAATACGGTAGCTATCACTATATTATTTTCAATTTCAGCAGAGGCAAATCCTCCAAATAAATAGTTGGCTACTGAATTTAGTTTTTGTGGCTTAATTAAAATCAAAATATATAATAAAGCATTAAATAAGGCACCTATCATCAAACCAATGAGTACTAAAACTCGCACAGGATACCCCTGAGATAATGCCATAGTTAGTCCTAACACTATTACAAGTGTAATAAGACTAAAGCCAATAGAGAAAAAAGGAATCCATAAGAAACTTAAACCAAGAAAAAGTGCTAAACCTGAACCAAATGTTGCTCCACTTGCTAACCCCAACGTAAAACTATCAGCTAATGGATTATTAAGTACAGTCTGAAACATTTGACCTGCTAAAGTTAAAGTTGCTCCCGTAAGTACAGCTTCCATCACTCTTGGTAATCTAACTTTCAATAAAATAGTTTGATTAAATGGATCTGATAAATCACCAATTTGCCATACCAAACTTATTAAAGTAATCACTATTAATAATAATGTCCATATTAAAATTGTTTTCAACTTTTTCATTTTATTCTCTTTCCTATTTACAATATAGATATCGTGCTCATCATAACAAATTTTAAATAAAAAAAGTACTAGCCATTCAAGTTACCTACCTATCTAAAAACTTTACTTATAGGCCTGACATGTTTCTGCTAGTACTTTTAAATTTATATTATTTTTTATAAATAGCGTCTCTTAATTCTTTTAATCCATCATCAATTCTAGGTCCTGGTCGTGATATTTCGTCACCATTTACCGTTTCAATGCGATTGTGTTTTACCCCATTCGTTTTATCGAATCCACCACGTTTTTCGATAATTTTTTTATAATCAGATTGAGACATTCCTTCAGTTGAAATAAATATATCTGGATTGTGCTTTATAATGCTTTCTTTGCTTACAGATTTCCAACCTTCAATATCATTAAAGCTGTTTTTAGCTTGAAGTTTGTTTAACATATCATTAAAGAAAGTATGCTGACCTGCTGTGTAAATATCTGGTTTTGATGATACTTCAATAAATACATTTTGTTTTTTATGATGCTTTGGAATAGATTGCACTACTTTATTTACATTGTCTTTCGTTTCTTTGACTAATTGATTCGCTTGTTTTTCTTTATGCGTTAACTTTCCTATAGATTTAAATGTATCGTATGTTTCATCAATTGATTGAGCATCTTTCACATAGACGACCTTAATCCCGTCTTTTTTTAGTGAATCTAATACTTTTCCAGATGATGATTTTTGTGATTCGTGCGCAAGTATTAAATCAGGTTTTGCTTTTAATAACGCTTCTTTATTTAAGTTCATTGAATCAAATTGCTTTTTCCCTTTTTTAACATTTTTAGGGTAATCATCTACTGTAGATACACCTACTACATTGTCTCCTAAACCAAGTTCATATAGAATTTCTGTGTTGCTTGGCATTAGCGAAACGATTCGATGATATGGTGATTTTCCATCAGAAGCTTGTTTATCTTTATTATTAGATGATTTAGAATCATTACCTTGACTGCAACCTGCTAGAATTAAAATTGTAGCTATCATGACTATCCACAAATGACGTTTCATATATTCTCATTCCATTCAGTTTAATTTTTATATGTATAATCTTTCTTTTAATCATATCAAATTCTATACAAATTTCATTAGGTTTTTCATTTTTTCAAAATATAATTTATTTTTACATTGATTTTAAACAAAAATGAGGTTGAGACATAAAGTTTTTGTGCTCTGGGAAACCGATTAACGGCGTCCCAAAAGCAGGATTTTCGGCAGAAGCTCTCACGATTCGACAAAATTTGAGAAACAATTTTGCTCATCGTTCGGTTCTGCTCAAATCCTAAGCGCTTTTGTCCCGACCTCTTTGTTTTAATCTATTACTTATTATCTTCAGTGATGACTTTTTGATCCCATTTTCCAAATTGATAATATGAGACTGCAAAGATACTACTTATAATAAAACCAATTCCCATACCTATAGCAATACCATTTTGACCAAACATTTTTGAAAAAAGCTCAGTTAATGGAAATCTTAGTATCCAGAATGAGATGATATTTAAAATTAACACTTGATACATGGCTCCTGATGCTCTCACAATACCATTAAACACAAAATTTAAGCCTAAGAATGGATAACAAAGCGCTACAATTCTCAAGTAATGACTACCAAAATTAACGGCTTCAGGATCTTGAATAAAGAATCTAATTGCAACATCTGCAACTAAAATAACAATTAATGCAATCGTAGTCATAATCATGAAATTATATAATGCAGATACTTTGGCAATTTGTCTAACTCTTTTCCAATCACCAACACCAATATTTTGACCTGCCATACTATTTACCGCCGTTCCAAGTGCCATTGCCGGTAACATGATTAAACTATCTAATCTTTGAGATGCACTAAAACCAGCTACAGTATCTCCACCAAATTGAGTCACTACACTTAAAATAGCTGCATTACCGCCTTGAATAACAGCCATTTGTAGACCGGCTGGTATCCCTAATTTTAATATTAATAACACTTGCTCTATAGATGGTACTTTAGGAATGGTGAAAGGAACTAATTCGTGTTTCATTGAATGATATAAACTATAAATAAACGCTAGACCTTGAGATACAACTGTTGAAAGTGCCGCACCCGCTATGCCTAACTGAAATCCACCTATAAATAATGGCGCTAAAAAAGCATTGAGTACAACAGCTAGAAAAACGATACGCATCGGTGTTTTACTATCTCCAAGCGCACGTGACACTGTATTTACAAAATTATATCCGAATAAGAATAAAATACCTAAAAAGCTTATTTGTAAATAGGTATTAGCTTGTCCTAATAAAGACTCCGGTGTTCCCATCAATAATAATAATTGCTTTGAAAAGATAAATCCAAGGGCACCAAAAATAATTGCCATCGTTGTCATAACAACAACAAAGGCATTCAAATATTGTTTTAAACCTTGATAATCTTTTTTACCGAAAAATTGAGACAATATCGTTAATACTGCGTTATTGAGACCAATAATAAAAGAAAGCATTGTAAGTAAAATCGTCGTTGAAATTGCAACTGCACCTAAAGCATGTGCACCTAATAAATTACCTACCCATAAACTCGCAATAATCTGAAACGAAGATTGAAGAAGGTTTGTAAGCATGATTGGTCCTGAGAAAAAGAATAAAGATTTAAATATATTACCATGTGTAAAATCTCTTTGATTACTTGGCATGAAACCACCCTCATTCATAGTAATTAAACAAGCGACTCATATTATCATTTGATTATAACTTTTTTATCTTACTTATTCACTAGGATAATGTCAATTTGTTAAATATAAGTCCCCTTTTTTAAGAACTAATTTATAGTTGCTGATGAGTTTATACAAAATAAAACTGTATTATAAGCTACAAAGCTCGTAACACAGTTTTAAAAAATTAGTATTTGATTTAAGATTGAGTTGTCTCACCTTTAGGATTAGGTCCATATTGGTTTGTTCCTTTTTCACTGTCTTGTATGCAATAGATTAAAGACATAATTGAAATGACAATAGCTAGTATTACAAACGCAAAAGAAATCACACCTAAAATACCAATTAAAATATGGTTATCTTGGTTTATTTGGTAATTAAAATTAAATAAGTTGATAATATTATTACACAATGAAAGAATTGTTAAAATTAGAAAGATAACTGGAATAGTCTTTCCTTTACCTATATCATGAAATCTTCTTACTGATAGTGTAAAAATAACAAAATAAATTAATAAAGCAATCACATTAAATAAAATACCGATTACTATTGTCAAACTACCTGTAATATTAGTTAAGGAACTAAGAATTGCTTCTAGTATAATTAATAAAATAAAATTACCCAACAAGGCCCACCAGAAATCTTTTCTTCGAGTTCGTCCTTCTAATATCAAGGCGTTTTGCCAAGATTTTTTGAATGCATTAATCATAATTAATCTCCTTTATTTTTAACTTTTTTAGGGTTGGGACCATACTGATTCGTTCCTTCTTCACTATCCTTAACACAGTAAACTAGAGCCATAATTGAAATGACAATAGATGCTATTGCAAGAATTATTGAGACAATAGCTATAATTATTAATAATGCTACATTTGAATCAGAAATTTGAGAAATCCATTTATAATCCTCACTAATCTGATATATAGGGGATAGTAATGTTAAAACCAAATAGATGATTGGTATTGTTTTTCCTTTACCTATATCATGAAATCGTCTCACTGATATCGAAAACATAGGTATTGCCAGCACAACATAAAATATATAAAACACAATATCGTATAAAACTTTACCATTTTCCATATGTGCAAAAACTAATGCAGCAATAATCGCCATGATTATTAAACAAATAATATTTAATAAAGCACCTAACCAAAAATCTTTGCGTCGTGTCCGTCCTTCACACGTAAAAGCATATTGCCAAAACTTTTTATATGCATTAATCATAATCATTTCTCCTATTTTTTCTTATCTCCTATTATATAATTTATATATTGTTTTTCAAACGTTTTCAAAATAATAGTAATTTATAGTTATGATTAATTTTAAAATGATTATTATATGATTAAAGTTCACAAAATCAAAGAATACCAATACTTATCATAATTCTTTATATACAATATTTTATTCAAAATACGGATCTAAAAAGGTATAATGTGTGCCATTTTTAATATTGAAGTAGTTCTTTCCAAAGTTATCTAACAAAGCATGAAATTCATTAGCATCTTGATTCGTAAAAGTACTTGGTAATTGAATTTCTTTTTTAAACTTATCATAACTATCAGTATTAGAATATCCTAATTTGGCATACAAACGTCTCGTATAACTATCTGGAATAAATTCTATTCCACCAAAAATGTAAACTATTAATACGTCAGCCGTTTCACTGCCGACGCCTCTAATTTTTAATAATTCCTTTCTCAAATCGTCTCCAAATTTTGAAACAATAGCCTCATAATTAAATTGATAATCATTTAACCATGATAATAAAGCATGTATAGCCTTCCCTTTATTTTTATAGAATCCACTCGATTTAATGATTTGTTGTAAGTCTTCTAGTGGTATATCTAAAATATGTTGTGGGTTAAAATTTGTCTCATGTTTTAAAGATGTTAAGGCTAAGTCCGCATTTTTCCAATTTGTATTTTGGACGAGTATTGCTCCTAACATCATTTCTATTTCACTGGCGGCAGGCCACCAATGTTGAGGCCCCATATTTTGATATAGAATGTCATATAACTCTTGTGTGTGTAACAATTTTTCACCACTTTCTAGTTCTTTATATTAAAAATACCCCTATAACCGCAGCTATAAGGGTATTTGAGACAATTTGTTTTATACTATTTACTACATTGTTTCTGGAGCTGACACACCAACTAATGCTAAAGCATTATTTAATGTTATTCTTACCGCTTCTATTAATGCAACATGTGCTTTTGTTTTTTCAATGTCATCTGTAAGTACTTTTTCAGCATTATAGAATTTATGGAAATGAGAAGCTAAATCTTGAATGTAATTAGTCATACGATGTGGTGCTCTTGATTCTGCAGCACTTTCAATCGTAGTTTCAAATTCAGCTACTTTTTTCAATAATTCAATTGCTTTGTCATTAGTAATTTTTGAAAAATCAACATCAGTACTAACCTCAATACTTTGATCTTTAGCTTGTTTCAAGATAGAACAAATACGAGCATGCGCATATTGTGCATAATACACTGGATTGTCTTGAGATTGTTCTTTTGCTAATTCCATATCAAAATCAAAGTGTGTATCTGGGCTACGCATAGTTAAGAAGTAACGCGCAGCATCCACACCAACTTCATCCATAATTTCGCGTAAAGTAATCGCGTTGCCTGTACGTTTACTCATTTTAACTTCTTCACCATTTTGCATTAAACGTACCATTTGCATGATTTGAATTTCTAATCGGTCACTGTCTACACCAAAAGTTTCAAGTGATGCTTTCAAACGATTAATATAACCGTGATGATCAGCACCCATTAAATCGATTAAAATATCATTTCCACGTTGAACTTTATCAAAATGATAGGCAATGTCAGGTAAGAAATAAGTGTAATTGCCATCTTTTTTAATTAAAACTCTATCTTTGTCATCTTTAAAGTCAGATGTACGTAACCAAGTCGCACCATCTGCTTCATAGGTATAGCCTAATTCATTCATTTTAGCTAATACTTCTTTAATTTCTCCTTTTTCATAAAGAGATGTTTCGCTAAACCAACTATCAAAATGAGTATGGAAATCTGATAAATCTTTTTTCAATTTAGACATTTCATAATCGACACCTAGCTGTCTAAATGTCTTCAAACGTTCTTCATCGCTATAATCTTTAATTTCTGGTTGTTTATCAGCTAAATCTTTACCAATTTCAATAATATCTTTGCCGTTATATCCATCTTCAGGCATTTCATGACTGTTATCACCTAACGCCTCAAAGAAACGTGTTTCGATAGAGCGCGCAAGATTAGAAATTTGATTACCAGCATCATTAATATAATATTCACGAGTTACATTATATCCAGCAGCAATTAAAATATTAGCTAGCGTGTCACCAACAGCCGCATTTCGTGCATGACCGATATGTAAATCACCAGTTGGGTTGGCTGATACATATTCAAGTAAAATATTTTTGTTTTTAGATGTTTCTGCATTCCCAAATTGATGTCCTTTTTGGATTGCTTCTGGAATGATGTCAGTTAAGTATTGATTGTCTAGATAGAAATTAATAAATCCGGGTCCTGCAATATCAATTTGTTTAACATGTGCTTTACTAGCATCTAAGTTGTCGACAATCGCTTGAGCAATGTCTCTTGGATTACGTTTAGCAATTTTAGTTAATACCATTGCGATATTTGTTGAATAATCTCCATTCTTTACATCTTTAGGTATTTCAATTTTAATTTCTGGAATATCTTCTGCTAATTCAGCTTTTTTAATACTTGCTTCTATTTCTTGAATAAGCGTCTGCTTTACTTGATCGATAATATTCATTAGCCTAACTCCTTATAATTTATTTCATATTGGTATGAACCCATTTTTTCTTCATTTTGATATAGTTCGTAATGTACTTTCAGTTTACCACCATCTGGTGTTACAAAATGTAGAATACTTAACGTTTTAACATTTAATGGAATACGTCCAGCTGGTATATCGTAAAGGGTCGTTGTTTCCGCACCTTCTACAAAATGAAAGTTCATATTAATGTCGCCTTTACGGATCAATTTTACGCCGTCGTCCTCTATCTTAATCGTTACATTCACTTTGGCATCATCTATATTTTCGTTATATCTAATGATGTGAGACTGACGCTTGTGCCATGATCCCTCAGTAGTAAAATCAAACTTCTCTTTATCGCCGTTCTGTTTAATAATTTGTTTCGTTTGAATTTTTACATTATTTTCCAATTTACTACTCCCTTATTCTACACAATAATACATGATATTATAGCATAATTGCCCTATTGCTTGTAGTATTGGCCTATTTAAAATATTTAAAAAACAAAAAAATGAGCAAACTATAATTAGTTCACCCACTTAAAGTAAAACAAGTATACTTAAATCAAATCTTCTACTGATTCAATATCAACAATATCACTTTGATACTTATATTTTTCCATTTGATATTTATAGAAATATACGATGCCGAAACTCAATGTTGTAATGAATATTAATTTATTCATGTCTATACCTCATATTCTATAATATTAATTATTTAATTTTTATATTATCATTTTTATATGTATGTGTAAATATACCCTATACTGAAATGATAACTATTGGAACGCTCCTTCTTTATAAATCACTTTTTCTTTATTTCCATCTATAAACTTGTCATAGTTTTCTTTTTGAAAGTCACTTAGCAACACTTTAGATGTGCCATATTTTAATACACCCGCTTCAGTTACAATTCGCATTTTTCTAAATAACATACCATCTTTAAGTCTTATCTCTATAACAGGTGCATAATCTAAAATATCAGCATCTTTAATTTCAAAAGTTTTAAATGCAATAGTGACACACGCAAACGTATCTTCTCCTAAATAATACACATGTAAGTCTTCTTGCTTATGTTGTCCTACTAAAAATCTACCTTTAACAAAATTTAACTCAGGATATTTTAGTTCTAAATAATCTATTAGTTCATCTTCTTTTAATTTAAATTGCATGGTCTCATCCCCTATATCAATTTTAATTCATTAAAAATCATTAAACTTTCCTATAATAATAGCCATTCATTCTTTTTCAAAATGAATGGCTGAATTTATAGCTGTATTTTATTTTCTTACTAAATTTAATAATTCTACTTACATATGATTTTTCTTAAAAGCAATTGGTAAAATTATGCACCTGCATTTGATGCAATAATATATCCTAAAGTGAACCCTAAAATAGCAAATACTATTGCAGCGACGATAATGATAATACCGTGTGTCTTTTTACCTTTACTAATTGTTAAAGCACCAAACACAATTCCTGCTGGGCCAAAAATAATTGGTAATACTATTAGTGATAGCGCAGAAAATACCCATCCAAGGATTATAAAAACTAATGCATTATTATCTTTTTGTTGTTCAGGCATATTTTACCCTCCTTATGTTTATCTAAATTAAATATACATTTTTTTGATGAATTTGTTAATACTATTTAATCTTTTTTTACAATATAAATATAGAAAACAAAATATTAATTCATAAATTTACATTTACATATAAAAGAACAATTCAATGGTGGTAATAATTATATACTTTCATAAATTAAAATATTGCAATACCTATGATATAATTTAACTATAATAATCAAACAATTCAGAACAAAAACAAGAAGAGATTTCAATGCTTCTACAACGGAGGGGAATATTTTGTTAACAAAAGTATTATATGGGAAATCCGAAATAGATGTTGAAGTTCCTGACGATAGCACAGTCATAGAACCCTTAAATATTGATCCAGTGGAAAACGTAGAGGGAACGATTAAAGATGTATTACAACATCCTACCAACTCGAAACCTTTAAAAGACATGGTTAAAAGTAGTGATACAGTTTCTATTGTCATTAGTGATATTACACGACCTACACCTAACCATATATTGGTACCGTTATTAATGGAAGAGTTAAGTCATGTACCTCGAGAAAACTTTGTGATTATCAATGGCACTGGCACACATAGAGATCAAACACGAGAAGAATTAATAAGTATGTTAGGCGAAGACATTGTTGACACTGTTAAAATTGTTCACAATCATTGTAATGAAGAAGAAAGCTTAACAAAAGTTGGCCATAGTCAATATGGTTGTGATGTTTATTTAAATAAAGACTATGTAGAATCTGATTTTAAAATTGTGACTGGTTTTATTGAGCCTCACTTTTTTGCAGGTTTTTCTGGTGGTCCTAAAGGTATTATGCCAGGTATTGCTGGAATTGAAACCATTCAAACTTTCCATAATGCCCAAATGATTGGCGACCCTCGTTCAACTTGGGGAAATTTAGATGATAATCCTGTCCAAAATATGGCTCGTGAAGTAAATAAAATGTGTAAGCCACACTTTATGTTAAACGTTGCATTAAACAAAGATAAAGAGATTACTGCAGCTTTCGGCGGAGAAGTTTTTGAAGCACACAAACAAGGTTGTGCCTATGTTAAAGAACATGCCATGTTTAAATGTGATCAACGATTCGATGTCGTTATTGCCTCTAACTCAGGTTATCCACTTGACCAAAACCTTTATCAAACTGTTAAAGGTATGAGTGCTGCAAGTAAAGTGGTTAAAGAAGGCGGTAATATTATTATGGTTTCTGAATGTGCAGATGGTTTCCCAGATCATGGTAAATTCGCTGAAATTTTCAAAATGGCAGATACGCCTCAAGGTATTTTAGATTTAATACATGATCCTAACTTTTCTGAAGTTGACCAATGGCAAGTACAAAAACAAGCAAGTATTCAAACATTTGCCAATGTATATGTATATTCAGAGTTAACTGACCAACAACTTAAAGACTCAATGCTTAATCCTACATCAGATATCGAAAAAACATTACAAGAATTAGAAGAATCGTATGGTCGTCCATTAACGATTGGTGTCATGCCTCAAGGTCCATTAACAATTCCATACGTAGAAAATGAATAATTTAAATTACTTATAGGAGGAATTCAACATGACTAATATAAACAATAAAGAAGAAAAATTAGATCAATTATTAAACAATATGGGAAGTGTAGTTATCGCCTTTTCTGGTGGTGTAGATAGTAGTCTCGTTCTAAAAAAAGCAATCGACAATTTAGGAACTGAAAATGTAATGCCTGTTGTAGTCAAATCTGAACTTTTCCGTAATGAAGAATTTGACCAAGCTATCGAACTTGGTAATAGCTTAGGTATTCATGTAGTAGAAGCTGAAATGTCTGAATTGAATGATGAAAATATTATTAAAAACACACCAGAAAGCTGGTATTATAGCAAACGTTTGATGTATAGCAATTTAGAAGATATCAGAAAACAAGTCGGATTTAACTATGTTATCGACGGAATGATTATGGATGACTTAGAAGATTTCCGTCCTGGATTAAAAGCTAGAGAAGAATTTAATGTTCGAAGTGTACTTCAAGAAGCTGAGCTATACAAATCTGAAGTACGTGATTTAAGTCAACAACATCATTTACCAGTTTGGAATAAACCAGCATTATGTAGTTTAGCTTCAAGAATTCCATATGGTGAACCTTTAAGCTTTTCAAAAGTAAATAAAGTTAATGAAGCAGAAAAATATATTCTAAGTCTAGGCGTTAATAATGTTCGTGTACGTTATCATCAAAATATAGCACGTATTGAAGTAGAAGATGATGCGTTATCTACAGTTATTCAAAATAAAACAAATATTACATTAAGACTTAAAGAGCTAGGATTTGACTACGTAACTATCGATTTAGAAGGTTATCGTACAGGTAGTATGAACGAAGTTATAAACACTAAGTCATCTGAATTTTAAGTATTAATTCTAATAATTATAAGGATGTCAAAATATGAAAGATAACAACGAACAACTAGAACAAATTCTAAATAAGGTTCACGACAATCAAATATCTGTAGAAGAAGCGAAAGCCCAACTCCGTCATTACGACGAATTGGGCTTTGCTAAAATCGATTTACATCGTGCACAAAGACAAGGTTTCCCTGAAGTCATCTTTGGACAAGGTAAAACTAAAGAACAAATTGATCAAATTATCGAAAGTTTACTTAATACCAATCAAACTATTCTCGTAACTCGAGTGAATAATGACAAAGCACAATATATTATCAATAAGCATCCACAATTACAATATCACGATTTAGCGCAAATTATATCTAGTCCAATTGGCGCCATACCAAAATCTAATGCGTATATATCAGTATTATGTGCTGGTACTTCTGACTTACCTATCGCTGAAGAAGCAGCTTTAACAGCAGAAGTCATGGGCACAAATGTTCAAAGATTTTATGATGTAGGTGTTTCAGGTATTCACCGCCTTTTTGAACATATCCAAGATATACGTAAAGGTCATGTTTCAATTGTTATAGCAGGTATGGAGGGTGCATTAGCTAGCGTTGTTGGAGGATTAGTGGATCATCCTGTTTATGCAGTGCCTACTAGTGTAGGTTACGGCGCTAATTTAAATGGGATAACAACATTATTATCAATGATAAATTCATGTGCGCCTGGAACAAGTGTACTTAATATAGATAATGGTTTTGGTGCTGGTTATAATGCTTCGATGATTATAAATATGTTGGAAAATAAATAGAAATGGAGACACTAATATGAGTAATGCATTGTATTTAGATTGTCATGCCGGTATTGCTGGTGACATGCTATTATCCGCACTTGTAGATATAGGTGCTAACCCTCAGGAAATTGAAAATGAATTAAAAAAATTACCCATCGATACGTTTTCATTACATTTTAATAAAGTAATGAAACAAGGTATACAAGCCACGTCACTGAAAATTGATTTTGAAGAATCACATCATCATCGTAAAGCTTCTGATATTTATAACATTATAGATAATAGTACTTTAAATGATAGAGTTAAAACGCGTAGCAAAGCTATTTTCAATGTTATTGCACATGCTGAAGCTAAAATACATGGTATGTCAGTAGGCGAAGTTCATTTTCATGAAGTAGGCGCTATGGATTCAATCATTGATATCATTGGAGGCTGTATTGCTCTAGAACTTTTAGACATAGATACCCTTTATTGTTCACCTATTCCAACAGGAAATGGTCGAATAAAAATCGCACATGGTATTTATCCAATTCCAGCACCAGCTACTGCAGAAATATTAAAAGGAATCCCTTTAGCTCAGTTTAATGTATCTAGTGAATTAACTACACCTACTGGGGCAGCTTTTGCTAAAAGTCTTGTAACTTCGTTTGGTACATTTCCTGCAAATACAATGAAGAACATTGGTTATGGAGCCGGAACCAAAGATTTCGACTTTCCAAATGTGTTAAGAGTCATTCAATTTGAAGTACTAGACCAACAAAATGAAGCTGACCAGGTACAGGTCATAGAATGTCAAATTGATGATATGACCGCTGAAATGTTAGGTGATTTAATGGAAAATACTTTAAATCAAAAGGTATTGGACATATTCTACACACCAATTATTATGAAAAAACAACGCCCAGCTACTCAACTTACAGTTATTTGTAAACCAGATGATAAATCAACTATCGAAGATTTCATACTTACACATACATCAACATTAGGTGTTAGAAGCTATACAGTTAACCGTCGTATTCTAAGTCGTCAATATCATGATATTGAAACACCTTATGGCAATGTGTCAGTTAAATTAGCTTATAAAAATGATGAATTAATCAAAGCCAAACCAGAATTTGATCAAATCAAAGAAATCGCCAAAAAGTATAATCAAAATATCCAAACTATTTACCAACAAATAACTAAATGTATGGTTGAACAACTCAATTTATAATATAAAAATAAACCAACAACTACACATCATCAAAGGATGATTTTGAAAGTTGTTGGTTTATTAATTATTTATTCAAATGCGTCAAATAATTCTTTGCTTGAGTTATTCCACATATCTTCATTATGATTTTGTAAAAAGTCTTTAAGTACTTTTTTATTCTCTTTACCAATATGATCGATAATAATTTGATGTTTCATAGATTTATCCATCATGTTCACATGTTCAGGCATACTTTTATACCCACGACGAATGCTTTTATTTACTAATAAATAGCATCCCGTTACACCAGCGTAATATGGGCCATGTTCTCCTCTTTCAGTAGTAACCCAACAAAGCCAGTATTCTTTTGCTTCTTCGCCTTCTACTTCTGATTTGTCGGTAATCCATTTAACACCTTTTTCAACTTTAGCACGTGCATGCATGCCACCAATATCAATAAAAGCTTCTTGATTTGCAACATCTATAAATACTGGCGCAATATTATCTAAAGTAATTGAACCAATATTGGTACCTTTATGTCCATCTAAGGGATCATTTTTAATAATATTAAAATTAAAACCTTTCTTTTCTGACACGTAGGCCACCTCCTCTGACAATTTCCAACTGAATTCTATATTAAATGAGCAAACAATTTCTATCAATCGATTGATTAATTTAATTCATTTAAAAGATTAATAATAGAACCTTTTATCTCTTCATCCTTAATATTTAAAATCAATTCTTTTGGATAATATAATTTATAATCTTCTCTATTAATTCCTGTAATACTATTAATGACTAATGATTGATTACTAATCTCTCTAATTGAACCATCTCTTCTTAGTAAGTGAATGGGTTTACGATTAGAA
Organism: Staphylococcus pasteuri; assembly: GCF_030547725.1. Taxonomy (NCBI): domain Bacteria; kingdom Bacillati; phylum Bacillota; class Bacilli; order Caryophanales; family Staphylococcaceae; genus Staphylococcus; species Staphylococcus pasteuri. The sequence continues at coordinate 270,903 of NZ_JAUOQO010000002.1, forward strand.
CCTGGTCGATCATAATCGTAAGGTAAATCTGAAAACGACTCGCTCACAAAGTAATAATTAGGATTAATTCCTCCCGCTTCAAATAACTCTTGAAGTTCTGAAATTGTTATTATTGAGCCGTCAAACGGAATATATTTAAATAAATCACGATTAATAAAACGACGTGATAAATCACTTAAAATCTTATCATCTTCATCAACCCATTTTTTCAAATAATAGATAACAACTGCTTCGTCTAAATCAACATATTGTTGAATTGTCATTGTCCCTTCGAAAAATGGTATAAAATCTTCAGGTGATTTCTTAAATTGATACCCTTCATTATATAGTTGTTTAGCTCTTTTCAGACAGTTATTTAATAATACCTCTCCGCCTCTGCTGACAGGATGGAAATATATTTGCCAATACATTTGATAACGACTCATGATGAAATTTTCAACTGCATGCATACCACTTTCTTTAATTAAAACTTCATCTTTAGAAGGTCTCATCAAACGTAAAATACGTTCCATATCAAAAGCACCATATGATACTCCAGTAAAGTAAGCGTCACGTTGTAGATAATCCATTCGGTCTGCATCAATTTGTGATGAAATCATAGATATGACTAACTTATTATCGTGAGTCTTATTAATTACATCAGCTACTTGTTGTGGAAATGTAGCTGAAACACGACTCAATACTTCATTTACTTCTGTATTTCCAGTAATAATTTCCTGAGTAAATGCCTCATGATCTGTATTAAAAATCTTTTCAAAGCTATGTGAAAACGGTCCATGACCTAAATCATGTAACAACGCAGCACACAAGGCAAGAGGACGGTCTTCATTATTCCATGCATCGCGACCTTCAAACGTCTCATCTATCATACGACGCACTATTTCATAAACACCTAGAGAATGCCCGAATCGACTATGTTCAGCTGTATGAAAGGAAAGATATAATGTGCCAAGTTGCTTAATTCTACGTAATCTTTGAAATTCCCTTGTCTTCACTAAATCCCAAATCAATTGATCTTTAACATGTATATACCTATGTATAGGGTCTTTGAATACCTTTTCCTCTGCAAGTTTCGTCGTTGCATACGATGATTGTGTCATGAAATACCTCCTTTTAAAGGGAGACATATATTTTTATGTCCCCTAACATTTACTCTATAAACTCTATTAAATTTAGTTAGTAGTCATAATCATTGATAGCATATATTCATTGTAATTTTCTTTAAAATAAAAATGATTGTGATCTAAAAGACTTTCTTCATTAATGCTAAATTCATGACTTCACCATACATTTCTGGTTGATAAGATCTTATAATTTCAAACCCTTGTTCTTTATAGAAATGAATACCTTCATCATTTTGATTATCAACTTCTAAGAAAACCGTGTCATACTTCCCTTTAAATGACTCTAAACCTTTTTCTAATAACAACGTACCATAGCCTTTATGTTGAGACTCAGGATGTACATAATGCGCTGATAAATATAATTCTTCACCATAAATAAAATTGGCAAAACCTACAATTTCTTCATCTTCTTCTGCAACTAAAAATAATTGTTCTTGCATTCTTTTCTTTAAATGTTCTTCGTTATATGACGCTGCTAATAATTCATTGATTGTGCTAGCAGCATAAATATTTAAATACGTATTATACCAAGCTTTTGTTGCTACATCTCTAATCGCTATCGCATCTGTACTTGTTGCTTCTCTGACTCTATGCATTTTTGTCTCCCCTAACAATTACAAGTTATTAATAAATGCATTATATCATATATGTATCGTATTCATTTAACGCAGCGTATTTAATTTTATATACTTATATATTTTTTAAAATTATCTATGAAAACAACTCATAAAAATTCATATTTTGTATTCTTCGTATTGTAAGAAGTACTATAAACATAACAAAGCCCTTCACTAATACATAAGCGAAGGGTCTTATATTGTACTACAAGTTATTTACATTAATTCTATTGTTTGAATAAATGATTCCATTCTCTCGCTTTTTCTAATGCGTAATTGTCTTTCATGATATCGCCAGGTCTTTCAGCTGTACCAATAATGTAACCAGCGAGTTCTCCGCCAATAAATTCTAATGTATATTTCATTTGATCAACACAAGGTTTAGACTTCACTTTCGGACAGTCTCCACCTACTAATATTAATCTAAAGTCTTTTTTAGACATTATTTCTTTAAAATCTGAATATCTTTCATCTACCATTGTTTCTGACCAATGATCAATAAACGCTTTTAATGATGCTGATAAACTATACCAATAAATTGGCGACGCAAAAATGACAACATCACTTTCTAGCACAGTTTTGATTAATTGTTCATAATCATCTGGATATGAATCTATCTTCTTATCATTATGACGTACATCTCTTACTGGATTTAATTGATATTGTGTAACGTCTATCCATTGGTGTTCAACATTTTCTAATGCGTATTGCGTTAATTGCGCTGTGTTTCCTTCTGGACGACTGCCACCGAATAAAACTGTAATCATTACCCTTTCCTCCTTATCTATTATTCTTTAAGTAAGTTGCTCAACTATTCAATATGTTTTTTTACCCGTTAAAGTTAAAAATATGTATCAGAGAATGAAAAAATTTTAACTATTATATCTAATCAATTGGAATTATATAAATTTAAAATATCCCGTAAATCGCCAATATTTAGCTTATTTACGGGATTAATTTTAAAAAAGGTTGGTTTATTTATTTGTTAATTGGAAATAGAGAATCGATTTTATCAATTTCGTCTTGTGATAATTTTACGTTAGCCGCTTCAATATTTTCTACCACTTGTTCAGCACGTTTCGCACCTGGAATTACAACATCTAACGCTGGACGAGTAAGATAAAATGCTAACACTACATTAGCTATAGTTGTATCATGAGCTTCAGCAATATCTGTAAGCTGTTTTACTCGACGTACATTATCTTTAAATACCTCAGGTTTAAAGTCTCTTCTTGTCGCACGATGATCTTCAAATGTTGTATCTTCATCATATTTACCCGCTAGAATTCCAGACGCTAATGGGAAATATGGCACGAATGTAATTTGATTATCAGCAGCGTATGCCATCACTTCTTCATTTTCTCTATGCAATAAATTATATTCTAATTGAACAACATCTACTAAACCATCTTTATTTGCTTCTTTTAATTGATCTAATGTGAAGTTAGATACACCGATTGCTTTAATTTTTCCTTCTTCTTTTAATTCTTGTAATGCTGCAACTGCTTTATCTTTTGGCGTATTATCATCTGGAAAATGAATATAAAATAAATCAATATAATCTGTTTGAAGACGTTTTAAACTGTTTTCAACTTGTTGTTTAATAAACTCTGGATCATTATTTTGATGTACATCATTGTTTTCATCGAAATAATGAGAGCCTTTCGTAGCAATTTTGACTTGTTCTCTTGGATATTCTTTCACAACTTCTCCAACTAATTCTTCAGAACGTTCTGGACCATAAATAAATGCTGTATCTAGTAATGTAATTCCATTATTAATCGCTTGTCTAACAACTTCTTTACCTTGTTCTTCATCTAAATTTGGATAAAGATTATGTCCACCTACAGCATTAGTACCTAGTGCGATTGGAAATACTTTAACATCTGATTTACCTAATGTTACTTCTTGAGCCATTCTATTCATCTCTCCTTCAGCGAATTGTATTTTAATGCTTTATGTTTACCCTAAAATTAAACGTATCATTCATATAGTAATATTTGATATTATAAAGTAACTATGAGAAGGAGTTGATTAAATGAGAATTAATGTTTTACAACATACACCAAATGAAGGTGTAGGAGCTATTGGTGATTGGGCAAAAGAAAATAACCATGACTTATATATCTATCATCCCTATTTTTATAACGGTGTATTACCAACTGCAGACGAAACAGATTTACTTATTATCTTAGGTGGGCCTATGAGTCCTAATGATACAGATGAATGGATTTATAAAGAAAGAGAACTTATAAGAGACTTATTAAAAGTGAATAAGCCAATGTTTGGAGCTTGTTATGGTGCACAACAAATTACAAAAGCGATTGGCTACACAGTAAGTAAATCACCAGTGAAAGAAGTTGGTTGGGATAAAGTTTACCTAGAAACTGATACTATTCCATACTTACCAAAAGAATTAATGGCTTTACATTGGCATGAAGAAATGTTTCAAATACCTAAAAATGCCGAGCTATTATTTTCAAGTGAGCATTTAAACAATCAAGTCTTTCTACTAAATCAAAATGTAATTGGATTACAATTCCATTTTGAACCAGGGCCTTACGACGTTAAAGAAATCGTTATTAATGACTATACTTATGCAGTTGATTCAGTATTAAATCAAACGCCTCAAGAGATTATTAACTATGATGTACCTGAGGAAAATAAAGAAGTCATGTTTAAATTATTAGATTTCATAACGCAATCATAAGATTAATTAAAAATCGTACTTTTAATCTCTTCAAATTTATACTCCTTGACTATTAATTAATTTTTTTATTTAATGTAACTATAACAGTTACATTTTGGAGGATGTTATGAACTTAGAGTTTAATATTGCGATTCATGTGCTCGCTTTCTTAACAAAACATAATCATCAAAGATATCACAGTACAGCATTAGCAGAACTTACTTGCATTAACCCTGTTCAATTACGACGAGTTGCAACGCTTCTTACCTATCACGATTATATTGTCACCATTCGTGGAAAAAGTGGTGGCTACCAGGCTAATGATATGACAAAACATGTTAAACTGTCTGACTTATATCAATACTTTGTGTTAGATAAACAACCTAATCAAAAACGTATTTTTACAGGGAAGCAATCAAGTCATTGCATCATAGCAAGACATATTGCCGATACAATGACATACCATCAAAACCAAGAAGCAAATCATATATTAAACTACTATAGTTCTATAACTATCCAAGATATAGTTCATCAAATACAACAGGAGGACAACATCAATGAACAAATATGATCTAATTATTATTGGATTTGGTAAAGCCGGGAAGACATTAGCAAAATTCGCAGCAGCACAAGGACAACAAGTCGCAATGATAGAGCAATCATCTGCTATGTATGGCGGTACTTGTATTAATATAGGGTGTATCCCATCAAAAGTACTTGTTCATGACGGAATTACAGGTACAAAATTTGAGGATGCATTTTCAAGAAAAAAAGAAGTTGTACAAGCATTAAATCAAAAAAACTATCAACTTTTAGCAAACGACGAAAATATAAGCGTATTGAATTATAAAGCGCAATTTAAATCAAATACTGAAGTTCATTTATTAGATAAAAACAACGACATCATTAACACTATTACAGCCCCACGTATCATTATTAATACTGGAGCTAAAGCAAATATTCCTAATATTAAAGGTATCAATAATGCTAAACATCTATTTGATTCCACTGGTTTATTAAATATATCTTATCAACCTAAACATTTAGTAATCATTGGTGGGGGTTATATCGCTTTAGAATTTGCCTCTATGTTTGCTAATTTAAATACTAAAGTAACCATCTTAGAACATGGTTCAAAATTAATGCCTAGAGAAGACAGTGACATCGTTAATGCAATTATTAATGACTTAGAGAATAAGGATGTTACTATTTTAACTAATGTTAATACGACTGAATTGATTGATGATGTCGACAAAACCATTATTAAAACCACTCAAGGAGACTTTGAATCTGATGCTGTATTACTTGCGACAGGACGTAGACCAAATGTCGATTTAGGATTGGAAAATACTGATATCCAATTAACTAAAGATGGTTCAATAGCAGTGAACGAACATCTACAAACATCAGTAGCACATATTTATGCAGCTGGTGATGTTAAAGGTGGCATGCAATTTACTTATATATCATTAGATGATTATCGTATTATACAATCTCATCTTTATGGAGGTGGAAATCGTACAACAGAAAATAGAGGTTTCATACCTTATACTATGTTTATAGATCCACCATTATCTCGAGTTGGAATGACTAGCGATCAAGCTAAATTAGCAAATTATAATTATATAGACAAGCTACTTCCCGTCAATCAAATTCCTAGACATAAAATTAATAATGACAGTCGAGGATTATTTAAAGTAGTCATTAATAAAGAAAATCATCAAATTTTAGGTGCATCATTATATGGTAAAGAATCAGAAGAAATGATCAACCTAATTAAGTTAGCAATGGATCAAAACATTCCATATCAAGTTTTAAGAGATAATATCTACACACATCCAACAATGTCAGAATCATTCAACGATTTGTTTAACATATAAAGAAAGAAGCCATCATTCGTTAATATGATGGCTTCTCTACTATTATTTCAATGCTTTTTTCTTTTCAAGTTTTTCTTTTAATTTTCTATCTTGTTCTTCTTTACGTCTTTTACGTTCTTCATTACGTTTTCTTAAACGTTCTTCTTCTTCAGGATCTCGAGGTTTTTTCAGTTGTTTAGTAACCTTTTCAATTAATTCCTCTTCAGTTAAAGCAGCTAGTGGACGATTATTTACGAATGCAAAAGTCTTACGTCTACCCGGACCACAATATGACTGACAACCTATTTCTATTTCAGCTTCAGGGTCTAACTTTTCTAATTTCTTTTGCAACGTTTTTATATTAACTGCCTGACATTCATCGCATATTAAAAATTTAATTTTCATATTGTCATCGCCCACCTTTCTATATTTATGTATTATTACTTTTTAATAGTTATCTATTTTTATAATTGTGCTTCCTAATCTATATATAACTTTAATTATTTTACTCTTTTTACCAAAAAATTCAAGTTACTTTTGAACTATGTAACGTTTTGTTCATAAAAAAGCCTTCTAAAATAGATTAGATATTTATCTTCAAGTTATTTGTTATAACGACGATAAAATTAATCATTTTAAAAGGTTCATATCATTATTGCCCATGATATATTTTAAATAATAATGGTTTAATACCATTAGAGGTCCATTCTTCATATATCTTTTGTTTGTCAGCATTTTGGTGAATAATGGCAATACCACAATCTCCACCGCCAGCTCCTGAAGTTTTAGCAGCACCGCCATGTTGCTCAGCGATGTCACACAAATGCTTTAATTTCTCTGTTTCAATATCTACTGATGCTTGATCATCCATTTGACGAATGATAAGACGATTTTGACGAATCATCTTTTGTACACCTTTAATATTGTTAGTTTTAAATGCATGGATTAAATTTTCAACACATTGATGTGAACTATCTAAAAATTCGCCATAAAAAGCGGGATCAGATTTAAGTCTTTTAACTTCGCTAACTAGGTGTGGTGAAGATGCTGGTGAACCAGTCCATCCTATTAATACTTCCATATTTTCTGGCGCTTGTAATGGTTCGATATGAAGACCAGGCCAATTCTTGTCTAATACCGTATTTACTGAAGTCGTTTCGATTTGCTGCTTAACCCAGTCATGGTCGAATGTACTATATGCTAACCAACCACTATAAACACTTACGGCAATGTCGCCACAAGAACTTAAACTTTGTAATTTCATATTCGAAATAACTGCTAATTTATAAATATAAAGATTAGATAATTCTAATTCATAAAACTCGTTAAGTACTTTAACAACTGACACTAACACAGCGGCACTTGAACCAAGACCATACTTATTACCATTAGCATCATCTAAGTTACTATCAATTGTTAAATGAAAATGTTTTAAAGGGATGTCACAACTCTTAGCATACTGTTCAAACACTTCTATGGCTGTAACAACATAATTTAATTGTTTAGCCGCCTGTGGATCAGAAATGACAATGCTATCTTCATCTCTATAAAATGTTACAGGTTCGTGATGTAATGTTTTTGAATGAATTGTACCTTCAACTTGATTTGAAGGTTCGATTGTTGCTGTAACAAAGCGATTTAATGCAATTAACACAGATTTATATCCTGGTTCTGTAACTGCATATTCACCAGCTATATAAAGTTTACCGGGTGCTTTGACCTGAATCATTCTATCAATTCCTTACTTAATTATTTCAACGCCTGTAGCGATAATATCACTTGCAATTATTTTTGAATCATCAAATTGTTTTTTAAATTGTTCAATCACTGCTTGTTTATTTTTCTTTTCAACAAGGACTTTCACATTTGGACCAGCATCCATTGTAAAATAACAAGGTAATCCCATTTCCCTACATTTGTGAACAATAGCCATTGCATCATAGCTTTCTTGTACTAAATATGTAAATGGCGGTTGAGCACCAAGGTTTGTAGCATGCATACGTAAACCATTTGCCTCAATCACTTCTCCAAGATGTTTAAAGTCTTTAGATGACATCGCGCGCTTAACTTCAGCTATATCCTCATCTACGTGATCTAACCAATATTGATAAAAGCGAGATGTATCACGTGTCAATGACATACCTGAACGACTGGATACTTTTTTAGATTGATTATTGATAACGACAAATATCATAGACAAATCATCTTCCCAATGATTTGCATCGACTGGATGAGCATATGATGTTTCGTCATCATGACCCTTTTCCCATTCAGCAAAACCACCGAAAATGCTTCGAGATGCCGAACCAGACCCACGACGTGCTAAACGAGATAAATCTTTATCTGTTAATCGAAGTTGTAAAGCTTCATTACAAGCTGCTGCGAGCGCTGCGTATGCACTTGCAGATGATGCTAAACCAGCAGCTGTCGGCACAAAATTATGACTATCAATACGAGCATGTAAATTTGTACCTGCTACTTCTCTAACAATATCCATATAAGATTGAATTTTTTTAGTTTCTTTTTCATTGGCTTCTTCACCATTTAAAATAAATTGATCATTTTGATAGTCACTGTCAAACGTTACTTCAGTTTCGGTATAAAACTTTTCCAATGATACAGATAGACTATTATTCATAGGGATAATTAACTTTTCGTCAGCTTTTCCCCAATATTTAATCAATGCAATATTTGTATGTGCACGCGCTTTGCCACTTTTTGCCAATGGGTTAACCTCCTAAATACTCAATCCATGTATGTGCAGCTCCTGCTTTTTCAACTGCCGCTACAATTTTTTCTGCAGTATGTAAATCTTCAGCTAGTAACAACATGCTTCCGCCACGTCCACCACCAGTCAATTTACCTGCAATTGCACCATGGGATTTTCCTATTTCTAACAACTCTTCTATTTTATCATGACTTACTGTTAAATTTCTTAAATCTTGCTGACATTCATTAAAAATATTGGCTAATTGTTTGAAATTATGATATTCGATTGCCTGACTTGCTTGGTATACTAAGTCCCCAATATTTTCAATATGTTTCATGTATTCTTGTGATTCACATAAATTGTGAACATCTTCAACTGCTTGTTTTGTTGAACCTTTTACGCCAGTGTCAATAACAACCATATAGCCGTTTAATTGAAGTGTTTTTAAAGTTTCAGCATGACCATTTTGAAACCATACTGGTTTATTAGAAACAATCGTTTGTGTATCAATACCACTTGGTTTACCGTGAGCAATTTTTTCTGCCCAGTTAGCCTCTTCAATTAATTCTTTATCACTTAAAGTTTCTCCTAGAAAATCATAACTTGCTCTAGTAAAAGCAACAGCTATTGCTGCACTTGATCCTAACCCTCTTGAAGGTGGTAAATTAGTTTGAATTTTAATTAATAATGGCTCTTCTACACCCGTTTTGTCGATAAAACGTGTCACGATTGATTTTAAATGCTCTGGCGCATCATAAAGAAGACCATCATAAACATCACTTTCGATGGCTGAATAATTTCCCTTTTCAAGGCTTTCTATTAACACTTTAATTTTACCGGCGTTAAATGGAATAGCTATAGCAGGTTGGCCAAAAGTTACTGCGTGCTCGCCTATCAAAATAATTTTACCGGTAGACTCCCCGTATCCTTTTTTTGTCATGTTATTATCACCTTTTATTATACCTTCACTAATCTGATTCTTCATTGTCTTTACGTGTTTATGTTTGTATATATAGTTTTTTACAGAGTAATATTTTAACGAGTATCATATGTAATGATATTATTACGATTTTAAATAACAAACTATATATTTTATACCTCTATACAAAATCTTGAATATATTTACCTTTAACTAAGGTTTTGTAAACATTTTTACATTTTATAAACTTAAATCTGCTCTTTTTATATAAATTTTTCCACCTAAACTATAATACTACAAATAATTCTTGGAATACACAGATTTATATATAATATAAGAAATTTAATGTACTCAATACATCATTTTTATAGTTTATTAAACTACGTTATCACTGCAAAAACTATAAAAAACCGTCTTATTTTAAAGACATTAAACCTCAATATCGATTATATTGTGGTACTAAGTCATATTAAATAAGACGGCTAATTATTTTAAATTGTCATTGTTATCTAATTTATACTACTTTTCGTTCATTTTAGTTATCATTTTTGCATTACGGTCTATCATTTTATCAAAATAACCTTCATAGCGTTGCCACTCATCGTCAGTGATTGGGTCCATATTTAAGCGTCCACCTAAATCTTTGATGGCATATAGTAATAAAAACATGGTGTCTTGTACAGTAATCTTTTTATTTAAAAGCGTTTCAAGGGATGCCATGCATTGTGGTTCAATATCAGGATAAATAAACTTAGTTGTTTCACCTTTTAAAGCACGGTCATAAAAATGTTTCATCATTAATGCACGTTCTGAACCCGAACCTTCAACACATAGATAGACTTGAACTGCAATACCGCCTCTTACACGTCTTTGTGAAATGCCTGCAAATTTCTTACCATTAATACTTAAATCGAATTTTCCTGGGCAATAAGAATGTGTAATTTCAAGAGTATCTATCTCTACATCTTCGTCTTCGAACATTTTGGCAACAAGCAAATACATAACAGTAAATGCTTCATCAATTGTCGTTTCTGACTGCCCTTTGAACATTAATGAAATATTTAATATTCCTTGATCTAAGACAACCCCAAGACCTCCCGAATTACGTACAATCGCGTTATAGCCCATTTCATCTGTTAGATAGGCAATACCATCCTTTAAGAATGGTAATCGAGAGTCATGAATACCAAGAATAACAGTATGTTGATGAATCCAAGTTCTCACTACGTTAGGTGATAAATCTTTACCTACACTTTCGCTAAACGTGTCATCAAAAGCAAATGATTGCATAGGTTCCAAACCACTGGAATGGTCAATGTATCGCCATTCTATGTCATTAAAATATTTATTTGCTAAGTCCATTATTGTAATGATTGTGCAGCAGTAATAATTGATAAGTTATAGACATCTTCAATTGAACATCCACGAGATAAGTCATTTACAGGAGAATTCAAGCCTTGTAAAACTGGACCAACTGCATCATATCCACCTAATCTTTGAGCTATTTTGTAACCAATATTACCTGCTTCTAAACTAGGGAAAATGAAAACATTTGCATCTCCTTGAATTTTAGCACCTGGCGCTTTTTTCTCAGCTACACTTGGTACGATTGCTGCATCAAATTGGAATTCCCCATCAATAACAACATTGTCTAATTGTTCTTCAGCTACTTTATCTTGCGCTAATTTCAATGCATCTTGAACTTTAGTCACGTCATCTGATTTAGCAGATCCTTTAGTTGAAAAGCTTAACATAGCCACTTTAGGTTCCATACCAAAACTTTGTGCAGATTTAGCACTTTCAACAGCAATTTCAGCAAGACCTTGTGCATCTAATTCAGGGTTAATTGCACAATCGCCAAAGATATATTGTTCTTCGCCTTTCATCATAAAGAAGATACCAGATGTTTTAGATACGCCAGGTTTAGTCTTGATAACTTGTAATGCTGGACGAACAGTATCACCAGTTGAATGCGCTGCTCCACTTACTAAGCCTGCTGCTTTACCAGTGTATACAAGCATTGTTCCAAAGTAATTAACGTTTTCTAATAATTCTTCAGCTTGTTCTTGTGTTGCTTTGCCTTTACGGCGTTCAACAAATGCGTCTACTAATTCTGATTTCAATTCACTTGTTGAAGGATCGATGACTTCTATATTAGCAATATCCAAACCTTTGTCTTCTGCTAAGGATTGAATTTTTTCTTTATTACCTAAAACGATTGGTGTTACATAATCTGTAGTTTGTAATTGTGTAGCCGCAGTTAACACACGTTCGTCTTCCCCTTCAGGTAACACGATATTTACATTTTTTCCTGATAATTTGTTTTCTAATACATTTAATAGATTAGTCATAATGTCCTCCTTGAATTTCTTTTTCATAATAACGTTTACAAAACTAATTATACGTTATTTTAAAATAGAATTCCATTTCACTTTTTTGTAATCATTTACTTAGGAGCTGACTATTTATTTATGATAAAATTTAATGTGAATTGATATTATAGAATTAAAGGAGCGATAAATATGAGTGAAGCAGCCGAAACATTGGATGGTTGGTATAGTTTACATTTATTTTATGCAGTTGATTGGGCTACTTTTAGATTAGTCCCTCAAGAAGAACGCGAATCAATGATTGCTGAATTCGAAAGTTTCGTGAACGATAAATCTGAAGCTAGAAGCTCTCATACAGGAGATCAAGCTATTTATAATATTACAGGACAAAAAGCCGATTTATTATTATGGTTCTTACGTCCTGAAATGAAAGACCTTAATTTAATTGAAAATGAACTTAACAAATTACGTATAGCTGATTTCTTTATTCCGACATACTCTTATGTGTCAGTCATTGAATTAAGTAATTACTTAGCAGGTAAATCTGATGAGGATCCATATGAAAACCCTCATGTAAAAGCTAGATTATATCCTGAACTACCACATTCTGATTATATTTGTTTCTATCCTATGGATAAACGTAGAAATGAAACATATAACTGGTATATGTTACCAATGGAAGAAAGAAAATCATTAATGTATAACCACGGAATGATTGGACGTAAATATGCTGGTAAAATCAAACAATTTATCACTGGTTCTGTCGGCTTTGATGACTTTGAATGGGGTGTTACTTTATTCTCAGATGACGTCTTACAATTCAAAAAAATTGTTTATGAAATGCGTTTTGATGAAACTACTGCACGTTATGGAGACTTCGGAAGTTTCTATATAGGTCATATTTTAAACACTGAAAACTTCAATCAATTTTTCAAAATTTAACAATATGTTGTGTAAAGAATTCCTATTCTAATACGAATAGGAATTCTATTTTTTACGTCTAAACTTCAATTAAAAAAGTACACTTTGCAAGCAAAGTGTACTTCTGACATGTAGTATCCTTGGGAGAACTTTAATCACTACTACGTATAAGTTAACTAAATTAAATATATTGTCGCTACCCAATATATTTTGTAATAGTTAACTAATATTAATTTAACCTTTTTGAAATATTTGAAACATTATTTTAGTGTTGAGTTATATATAAAATGCAATAAGTTTATATAAGTATCAATTTATACATTTTCCTTTTATTTTTCTAAATTTTATCGAAAAATCATGAATTAAATTGCTTATCAATTTTGTCATTCACTTCTTTTTTCTATATAGTTATTAAAACTGAAATGTTTTACAGCTTTTCTTTATCGCTATATAATGGTTTTTTCTCTTTTCATACTCTATAATTAATATATCTAAATTTAAAAATTTTAAAAACTGGTGATTAAATGACAAAAGTAGTAAATGAAAACGAGCATGAACGTCTCATCAAAGATGTGGTTATGTTAGCCGCACGTGTTTTACTTGAATCTGGTGCTGAAGGTACACGGGTAGAAGATACAATGAATCGCATCGCTAAAAAATTAGGTTATCAAGAAAGTAATAGCTTCGTTACAAATACCGTTATTCAATTTCATTTACATAATGAAGCAACCCCACGTATGTTTAGAATAAAAACAAGAGACACTAATTTAATTAAGATTTCACAAGCAAATGAAATTTCTCGTTTAATTACTAAAGGGACGATGGGTCTTGAAGAAGCTAAAGAAAAATTAGAAAAAATTTATGTCGCTAAAAGAGATAGCAGCCTTCCTTTTAAAGGATTTGCCGCAGCAATCATTGCAGTTAGTTTTTTATATTTACAAGGTGGTTCCCTAGTAGATATTATTACTGCTCTACTTGCAGGTAGTTTAGGTTATCTGGTTGTTGAAATACTAGATAGAAAGTTACATGCTCAGTTCATACCTGAATTTATAGGCTCTGTTGTTATAGCTTTGATTGCTGTAACTGGTCATACTTTAGTACCTCAAGGTAATCTTGCGACCATTATTATCGCTTCAGTCATGCCTATTGTTCCTGGTGTATTGATAACAAATGCGATTCAAGATTTATTTGGTGGCCATATGCTTATGTTTACAACGAAATCTTTAGAAGCACTTGTCACTTCATTTGGTATAGGTGCAGGTGTAAGTTCAATATTAATATTAATCTAGGAGAGTTGTTATATGTTTTGGATATTAAATTTTATATTTAGTTTTTTAGCATCTCTGTTCTTTTGTGTCATATTCGATGCTCCTAGAAAATTATATCTATCTTGTGGATTTGTTGGGGCTTGTGGTTGGATGGTTTACACACTGTTCTATAATGGATTAGAAGCTCATACAATATATTCCAGCTTCTTCGGTAGTCTTGCATTAGGTCTATTAAGTCACTATATGGCTAGATATAAAAAAGAACCCGCTATTATTTTTATGGTAACTGGAATTATACCTTTAGTTCCTGGTGGTCTTGCTTACGATGCTACTAAAAGCTTAGTTTTATTACACTTTAATAAAGCAATCAACACCATGCTTGAAGTGACATTAATTGCAGGCGCTATTGCTTTAGGTTTACTGTTTGCAGATCAAATTTCAAAAATCATTATTTCTGGGTTCGCTATAACTAGAAAAAAACTATAAATATAAAAAAGTCATGATGAGTATTTAAGAGGTTATCTCTTTTCTCATCATGACTTTTTAATTATTATTTATTTTTGACTGGTTCATCAACCATGTTTTCTACTTCATCTTCACTTCTATTTAAAATTAATCTACTTAATTCATCGTTATCAATTTTTTTCAATTTAGGATAGCGAATGACAAAGAAAATCAATCCTAATACTAACCATACACCTAATGCAATATAAGATGGTAATGAAAGTGATGCTGGTGTACCAGGAATTAATAATAAACATAAGAAAATGAATGATACGACTGAACCAATAATACCGAATGTTTTATAAATTGGTGCATACGTATTACTTTGTTTATTGTAACTGAATAACTTAGTAGCAGATAAACAAGTCACAAAGTATGCTACAGAAACACCTGTTGAAGACATATCAACAATCCATGTTAACGCAGTACGTCCTAACCATGGTGCTATTAAAGATACCGCAACTAAGAAAATAATTGCTACATAAGGTGTCTTGTATTTACTATGAATGCGGCTAAATACTCTTGGCATAATTCCTGAACGTCCCATAGAGAATAGTAGTCTGCTGGCACTCATCAAGAATCCATTTAATCCAGTAAAGATACCCATCATAATAGCAATAGCTAATACAGCTAAACCAATATAACCAAATGCTGTTTGTGTTTCTGCACCTGTTAACCATAACTGGCCATTTAAACTTTTTTGATCTGTACTTAACCATCCTGTATATAAAATCATTACAACATATGTCATAGATGCTGCAAGTAAACTATACACAATTAATTTAAATGTTTTGTTTGGTGCAAAGTTAAATTCTTCGGCTGTTTGTGGTATATTATCGAATCCTACATAAGCCCATGGCGCAATTGCTACTATAGTGATAATAGACATGAACCAACCTTCATGTGGATTTGATAATGGTTTTAAGTTATCTAAGGCAAAGTTATTACCAAAGAATGAACCAAAGAACATTAATAATACTACAATAACCATAGCTACACAGAAATAATATTGTAATGACCCAGATACACTTGCGCCTCTAATAGCTATAAACATAAAGACAAGTAATAATACTGTTGCAATAATAATTTCAGTTATGTAGACATCCCAACCTGCAACTGAATACATTTTTCCGTTATTGAGTACACTTGGTAATAAAAATTTAATCAATAAACTAAAAGCGGTGGCATTCAATGCTACAACACAGACATAACCAAAGGTTAAGAACCATGAAGAGAAGAAACTTACATATCTACCAAAACTTAAGAAACTAAATGCAAATGCCCCACCAGAAACGGGGAATTTTTCTACTAAAGCACCATAACTTACTGCGATTAAAATCATAAGTATAGCGCCAATGACAATACCAATGGACGCAGCTACAGGACCTGCTTGCCCAATCCAATCCCCTGGTAGTATAAATGCGCCCCAACCAATACATGAACCATATGCAATCGCCCAAACAAACTTTTCTGATAAGTTCTTTTTGAGGTCGCCTCTATCTACCTTTTTATTTTCGTTATTTTCCATAATTAAAAACTCACCTCGATGTATGTGTATACCCGAAAAGGTGAGTCATGTAACTTAAATATCGAATTATTATTAATTTTATTTCAAAAACTGAACTAACGGTTTTATTAACCTGAAAACTTAAACGTTGCAATAATTAACATTAACCAGCCGACAATAAATAATACGCCACCAATTGGTGTAATAGCACCTAATATTCGCACTTGTGTTAAAGCTAATACATATAATGAACCACTAAAGAATACAATACCAAAGAATATTAACCATCCAGCCCAATTAATGTTGATTGATGTTGTTCCGCCAATCACACCAATAATTAATAATGCTAGTCCATGGTACATTTGATACATTGTCGCTTTTTCCCAAACAGACATGTACTTTTCTGATAGCTTACCTTCTAAACCATGTGCACCGAATGCACCAGTTCCAACAGCCATCATTGTATTTAAGGCTCCTAATATAATAAATAATTTCATCATAATTTATGTTCTCCTTTATGTTTAAAAATCAAATATAGACTCACCGTTGCCTATTTCATCATCAGTCGTCATTAAATTAGAATTAGAGATTGAATTCGTATTGGTTGGTTGAGATTTTGCACTTTCCGTATTAGAAACTTTTCCACCCATTGCTCTAATTTCTTCAACTGTCACATTATCATAGCCAGATTTACTATAATTATCACTCATTGGTTTATTCGCTGTACTTACCTCTGTATGCGTAAAATCATTACCTTTAGATTTTCCCATACTCATTTTGTCTGTAGCCGAAGATGTATAAAGTGCTGTAATGGTATGTATCGCATACATATGTTTCTCAAAATCTTGTTGTGAAGTTGATTCGTCAGCTTGAACGAGTTCTCGTTCTATTAATTGAATCACTTTGTCTTTATCCATGACTATTATCCTCTCTTTCACACCAATGAATAGGCGTTTTACCTTTAGATTCTAAAAATGAATTTGCTTTGGAATAAGGTTTAGAGCCGAAGAACCCTCTATACGCCGATAATGGACTTGGATGTGGTGACTTTATTATATGATGCTTAGATGTATCGATTAATTTTATTTTTTGTTGGGCGGGTTTTCCCCATAAAATAAACACAATATCTTCTCTTTCTTCTGAAATGGTACGAATCACTTCATCTGTAAATATTTCCCAGCCGATATCTTTATGTGAGTGGGCCTCACCTTGTCTTACAGTTAATACTGTATTAAGAAGTAATACGCCTTCTCTTGCCCAATCCTGTAAATGTGGTGACTGACGTCTACAACCTATGTCTTCTTCTAATTCTTGGTACATATTTCTTAATGAAGGTGGAAACTTAGCATTAGGTTGAACTGAAAAAGCTAATCCGTGCGCTTGATTAGGTCCATGATAAGGATCTTGCCCTAATATGACAACTTTAATGTCTTCAAACGGTGTTAAATCAAAGGCTTGATAAATATTTTCTCTATCTGGATAAACAATTTGTGTTGTATATTCTTTTTCAAGAAAGTCATGCATTGCCTTGAAATCATGTTTAGACGTAATATTATGAAAAACTTCAGACCACTCCATCCTTTTTCACCTCAAAGATATTTTAACATATCTCTACCTTCAAATTATAATTAGGTTTAATGTAAACTTTTATTTAAAATAAGTTTACAAATTATCTTGAATTATATATAGTTCATAATAAGATGAATTAAAAGTTTGGAGAGACGTATATGTGTACAGGATTTTCATTTTACACAAAACAGCAACATCATTATTTAGCTAGAACTATGGACTTTGCTTTTGAATTTAACGGCATACCAACTGTAGTACCTAGAAATTTTGATTATCAATTTGATTTAGAACCATCTATGAAACTCACTTACGGTTTTGTCGGCACTAATTTAAAGGTAGGTCGATATCGTTTTGGAGATGGTGTTAATGAATGCGGCATCGCTATTTCAAATCATTATTTTACTGGCGAAGCATCTTATAGCAAACATAAACGTTATGGTTATTTTAATTTAGCTCCTGAAGAATTTATCATATGGGTGCTTGGCTTCACTAAAAATATTCAAGACTTAAAGCAAAAAGTCAAAAAGGTCAATATTATGCATGAGAAGAATGAAACGTTGAACATTGTACCACCGCTTCACTTCATTATAACTGACCGTGAAGGTCATACTGTGTCAGTAGAACCACATAATGGTTTGCTTATTGTTAAAGACAATCATATAAATGTGCTTACTAATTCACCCAATTTAGAATGGCACATACAAAATTTAAGAAATTATGCTTTTTTATCGCCTGAAAAGTCTACTAATCATTTAGTAGGCAAATTATTAGTAAAATCTATGGGTGCTGAATCAGGTACAAATGGATTACCAGGTGGATATACTTCTCCTGAACGTTTCGTAAGAGCAAGTTATTTAAGACATCAAATACCACAATCAAACGATGAAGAACAAAATTTGATTAATTGTTTTAAAATATTAGATTCTGTAAGCATTCCTCAAGGTGCCGTCATTGATGCTGGGGAAACACACTACACGCAATATCAATTAGTAATGGATAGTAAAAATAGGACTTATTTTTTAAAACCTTATTTCACAAACCAGATATTCAAAATTCAATTAAATGAAGATTTACTTTCGAAAAATGATATGACATTTATCGATATTGATCATCAGTTAAAAATAACTCATCTTAACTAATTAGATAACATGACAAATAAACTTTATAATATGACACTATTTTATTTTGCTACTATGTGAATCGTGATATGATGGTAACAGTATTAGAAAACATTGGGAGTGAATTCAAATGGCATTAAAAAAAGTATTAACAATTGCTGGTTCAGATACTAGTGCAGGTGCTGGTATGCAAGCTGATTTAAAAACTTTTCAAGAATTAGACGTATACGGTATGGTAGCTTTAACTTCTATCGTAACTATGGATAAAGAAACATGGTCTCATGATGTAACACCATTACCTATGGATGTATTTGAAAAACAACTTGAAACTGCTATTTCTATTGGTCCAGATGCTATTAAAACTGGTATGCTAGGTACAGAAGAAATCATTAAACGTGCTGGTGAAGTTTATGAACAATCTGGCGCTAACTATTTCGTTGTCGATCCTGTTATGGTTTGTAAAGGTGAAGATGAAGTACTTAACCCGGGAAATACTGATGCAATGATTCAATATTTATTACCTAAAGCAACAGTGGTTACCCCTAATTTATTCGAAGCTGGTCAATTATCAGGATTAGGTAAACTAACTTCTATTGATGAAATGAAAAAAGCAGCTCAAATCATTTATGACAAAGGTGCTCAACACGTTATTATTAAAGGCGGTAAAGCTTTAGATCAAGATAAATCATATGACTTGTACTTTGATGGTAAAACATTCTATCAATTAACTACAGATATGTTCCAACAAAGCTACAATCATGGTGCTGGATGCACATTTGCAGCTGCGACAACAGCTTATCTTGCAAATGGTAAATCACCTAAAGAAGCAGTCATTGCAGCAAAAGCATTCGTTGCTTCAGCTATTAAAAATGGTTGGAAAATGAACGACTTTGTTGGCCCTGTTGACCATGGTGCTAACCGTCGTATAGAACAAATTGACGTTCAAGTAACTGAAGTTTAAATATAATCATAGATTTTATTAAATAGACTAGGCTTACACTATCGCATGTTTTGTATAGTGTAAGCCTTTTTCATTCTATTAATCACCTAACTTCTACCTACATATATAGTCGTAGTTGATTATCCAATGATAGACTGAGTTAAAGTTGATACCAAAGCCTCATGTCTAATGGTTGATGAACGTGTATGATATAAAGTGTAGAGAGATAAAGGAGGTATAACAACATGATTATTCATAAACAAGATATCCAAGACGGTATTCCTAAATACGAAATCATTACTAAAAAATTCAAATCAATCACTGTTAAGTTTGATGAAACCTTTAATAAAAATGATATCTATCGATTACTCTCTCTACTTGAAAATGACGTCGACAGAATGCATTTCAGTCACGCATGATTGTTATTTTCAGCATCAAGAATCTACAGATTTAAAGTTTAAAAGGTAAAAGATCCATGTTTCAAACGTTCAAACAATGGTTTTAAAGTTTCTTGTCCCCTAACTACAGACACTTTAAATGCCATCATCCCTAAAATACTCATCTTAATAACGATAAAAAGTGCTAATGTTAACCAAAGTTGTCCCCTTTGGTGGTTCAGAGAGAAACTTTGAACCTTCTTAACATTAGCACTTTTCTATTAAAAAAAGAGTCTTATGACAATTGTATTTAACAATTACCACAAGACTCACATATTAATTAAAAGTCTTCTTTTTCTTGTCGTTCTTTTACCCACCATAATGCTTTTTCAGGGTGAGCTTCATAATAAGCTTTATCTTTTTCATTATCTACGTTAGGGTAAGAACCTTTAAGTGACTTACCTGCTGTAGCTGCATGTAATAATGTAATAACTAAGAATCCAATAACACTAATTGCTGTTAAGTAATAAGCTGGTGCTAATACATTACCTGTAGCTTCAACTAACCATGAAGCAATTAATGGTGTTGTACCACCAAATAATGATACAGATACGTTAAATGTTACTGATAATGTACGATATCTAATATGTGTATAGAATATCGTTGGAAGTGATCCTGGCATTGTTGCTTCATAAGTTGATAAGAAGAATCCTAGAATTAAGACACCAATGATAATGAACGGTAATGATTTTGTTGCTAATAATGAAAATGCAACAATACTTAATAACGTTAATCCACCAGTACCGATTAAGAATACTTTCTTTTCACCTATTTTATCTGCCAATTTACCGAATCCTAAAGCTAATGGAATCATAATTGCCATGATACAAGTAATGATGACACTAGTTGTCGTTTGATCTACTTTTGCAACTTGACCTAAATATGTAGGTAAGTATGCTGTCACCATATAGTTCGTAACGTTAAAGAATACTACTGCTACGAAACAAACGATGATATCTTTGTAGTAATAACGAATGATACCAAAGAAATTAATCGTATCTCTTTTCGGAGTTTCTGCAACATCATTTTCAAATACAGGTGATTCTTCCAATTTTCTACGTAAGTATAATCCAAATAAACCTAAGAATAAACCTAAAATAAATGGAATTCTCCAACCCCATGCTTGCATTTGATCATGAGTTAAGAAGAAACTTAATAATGCAATCATAATTGAAGCTGCAATATAACCAGATAATGTACCAATTTCTAATCCACTACCTAAGCTATTACGCTTTTTATCTGGTGAAGACTCTGCAACATATGTCATTGCACCTGCATATTCCCCACCAGTAGAGAAACCTTGTAAAATACGCGCTAATAACAAGAGAATAGGTGCCCATATACCAATCGTGTCATAATTTGGTAGTAAACCAATTGTTAATGTAGACAGTGCCATTAATATAATTGTTGTAGTTAATACAACTTTACGACCGTATTTGTCTCCCACAATACCAAATACGATACCACCTATAGGTCTAAGTAAGAATGCAATCGCTAATGCAGCAAATGTAAATATTTGCTGAATTTGAGGATTGTCGACTGGAGAGAAAAAGTTCGCTCCTATGTAAGCTGTCGTATAAGCATAAACACCAAAGTCAAACCATTCCATGGCATTACCAATACCGGTTGCGACAACGGTTTTTTTCGCTTTTTGAGCGTCGACCATGTTAATATTTTCTTTTTCGAAATCCATGTAATTTAACACTCCTTTGTATGTTACATAATTATACTATGATAGTTAATGTTGTCAAATTGATTTAATTTTATTTAAATTCAAAAATACAAATTTATTCATTTTACAGAAAATTAGTTAAAATAAAAAAATCTATTCAATCAAATCATCCATTAAGAAAAATTATTTAAAACAAATTCTATTTTATCTAATTTTTACAACAATTAACTTTACCCCATCTTCTTTATTCCAAACCGTTATCGTATCCTTATTTTTCATTGAATAATCAATATCTTCATTAATACCAATGGTTCTAAAGTATTTTATTTTATAAGAAGACCACGTTATATCGAGTTTATTCATCACAATATCACAAACTAATTGTCCTGGAACAATATCATCATGGATTTCATTTTTATCGTTTACACATGCCAAATAGTGTTTTATTAGTTGCTCATTTATCTTCATATCTGATTTACCTTTATAAATATTTGTTCTATATAAATACAATTATTATTATCTTTATTAATTTTCAAAGTGTAGGTGTATTTGATGAAATTTTTGATTTTAAGTACCTCTTTTTTGCGTAATTCTGCTTTATAATTTGTACATGTAACTAATTTATTGGTTTGGTATACTTTTGTTTCTTTCAAATAGATTTTTTCATTTATAAATTCCTGGAACAATGTGAATTCTGGCCATAACTTGGCACAAAATAATTCAGGAACATAACCCTTATATTCCACACCAATAATTTGACAATATCTCATTACCTCCTCTTCATTAAATCGAATTTCTCTTATTTCACTTTGTGTCCCATCGTTCGAATAAAGCTGCATTACCGAGGCCACCTCCTATACCCATAGTCGCTATTGTTCTAAAATTATCTTTCATATAAAACAATCGTGTCACTAAGGCTGCACCACTTGCTCCATATGGATGTCCAGACGCTAAAGCACCACCCCATTGATTTAATTTATAATCTGGTATATTTAATAATTTTTGTGAGGCTAAAACTTGTGCGCTAAATGCCTCATTCAGTTCTATTGCATCAATATCATGAATGGTTAATTCATAACAATTAAGTAAATTCTGTACAGCAGGTACCGGACCAATCCCCAGTATGTTAGGGTCTACACCTTTTGTCATGGCACCCTTAAAATATAGACCATTGTTAAATCCATAATATTTCGCTGTTTCAAGTTCCATAATTAAAACCAATACAGCTCCATCATTCTTCATACAACTATTTCCTACTGTCACTGTACCATTAGGTAATTGTGGCTTAAATCGCGATAATGTTTTTAAATTTAAATTAGGTTTTATACTTTCATCGTCTTCAAATTTTTCACCTTTTACTATTAAAGGGACTATTTCTTGGTTTATATTTCCATTTTCATAATTCAATCTTGTGCGCTGATGACTTTGATATGCAAATTGATCTTGGTCTTCCCGTGATACGTTGTATTTTCTAGCAACGTTTTCAGCTGCTTCAATCATAGTTGGATCCTGTCCCTTTGGTGCAAATGAAGCTTTCTCATAAAATTGAGGGAAATGTTGTTCATATACAGATTGAGGTCGTAGTATTTTCCATGGTGCTCGACTTGTACTTTCTACTCCTCCAGCAAGATAAATTTTTCCAGCTTCACTTTGTATCATTCGACAAGCATAAATTATACTTTCTAACCCCGAACCACATTGTCTATCTATCGTTAATCCTGGTATCGCATCATCAATGCCAGCCTCTAATAAAGATTTCCGTGCAATATTGCCACCATTTCCTACTGTATTTCCTAAAATAACTTCATCTAAATTAGCAATCACTTCTGAATAATTATCTTGATAATAGTTAAATAATGATTTTAATAATTCCTCTGGTTCTAGATGTTTTAATTTACCTCCATATTTGCCAAATGCTGTCCTTTTAGCTGCAACAATAACGGGTTGTTTCATTATTTTAGTTCTCCTGTATTCCATCTTTTTTCCATTTCAAATCGAGATATTTTGCCGCTTCGTGTATACGACATTTTAGTTACCTTCTTTATCTTAGAAGGAATTTCGTACCTATCTATTTTATTCATTAAATACGTTTTCAATTGTCTATAATCTAATTCAATATCGCCTGTATATAGTAAAACAGCAATTTCTCCAAATTTATCATGTTGCTGTCCTATAACAATAGCTTCATTAATTCCATGGATTTTAGTAACTTCGCTTTCTATTTTAGCTGGATAAACGTTTTTACCGCCTATAATCAATCTTGACCCAACTCTTCCTCTTAAATACAAACATTGCTTCTCATCAATATGTGCATAATCACCTGTACTAATCCATTGATAATCATGTAATTCGTTCTCATCATTCACATAACCACTAAACGTCATATTACTTCTGACATATAATCGACCTATACCTTCTTCATCTTTGTTCTTTATTTGGTAATCAACATTTGAAAATAATTTACCAACTGATGATTCGGGTGCGCTTTGGTTTAAGTTATAACTTATAAAACTAGCTTCCGATGTCCCAAAAAATTCTATTAAATTTACATGAGATAACTGTTCTTTTAATTTATAGAACATATGCTTATTTAATTTAGCACCACTACTAAAAATACTAGACAAACATGTTGGCATATCATGATTGGACAATAGTTGATGTAACATGGTTGGCACTAAAAACATCGCAGTAGGAAGTTGAATGGTGTTCAATTTGTCAATGAGTTGTATCGAATTAAAATGATTTTGTCCAATAAACGTGCGACCAGTATAAAGAGCGTATATACAAGCATATAGTGACAAAGAGTGTGATAAAGGGCCAGGTGCTACAAATATTTTTTCTTGTCTTTGCATAAGCATTTCATTTTGTTCGAACGAAACAATCCATGACGGTTCGTTACGATAGTAAGCTTTAGGTAAACCAGTTGTACCTGAAGTAAAACCAATATGTAAGATATTAGTTGGATTATCTTTTATTGATGTCAGTTTAACTGCTGAGACTTTCGATATTTCATTTTCCATATTATGAAATGGTATATGATAAGTATTCATAAGTTCTCTAATCATTTTCAAACTCCATTTGCTATCCAATAAACACGGTACACAATCTAAAGACAATAAAGTCAAATAGTCGATAATATTTTTTAATGCATTATGATGGCATAATGCTACCCTGACGCCTTTTGGGATAGAAGTCATTGTTTTTTTGTTTTGGTTTATCAATAAACATATTTCATGGTACGTAACTGTTTCATCATCAATAATCACAGCTGGTTGATCTGATTTTGTTATAGCATATTGTTGTAATTGTCGAAGTAATTCTGACATATTCCCACCTACAAATGTTAACTTATTTGTATATTATATTAACATTTAATTTGTTTCATTGATAAATAAAAAAGTTAGAGCATTTTTAACTGTCATTTTAATGACTTAATACTCTAACTTTAATTGATATATTATTTATTTATCATGTTTGTAAGTTATAAAACTCTAATTATCTCGTCCACTTCACTTAATACATAATCTGGATTTTCACTGATTAAATCTTTTGATGAATGTGAACCCCAAGTTACTGCACAAGATTTAATTCCAGCTGCTTTAGCCATTTGAATATCAAATATAGCATCCCCGATATATATACTATTCGCTGGATTAAGGTTATGATTTTGAAGAATGTACTGTAATCCGTCTGGGTCGGGTTTATAATGTTTCACTTTATCAGAACCAATAGCTTCTTTAATAAATCGACTCAAACCTAAATGTTCTAAATTCCTTTGTAATACATTCGTTTTTTTACTAGATACAACAAACATTTGCTTATTTTGTCTACTTAATTGATCTAGTGTTTCTGCTATTCCAGAATAAGAACATAAATATCTCGCCTCGAATTGTTGATACTGTTCTCTAAAAAGTTGTATCAGTTGATCTAACGCTTCTTCAGATAAAAAACGATCACTCATCTCCATAAATGACTTTTCAATTGGTATTCCCATATAATGAATAATTTCTGAATCACTTGGCTCTGTTAATCCAAATTGTGCAAAGGCTTCTTTAGTCGCCTCAATTGAACATTGCTTTGAATCTGCTAATGTCCCGTCAAAATCAAAAATATAATTATCAAAATTCAAATTATTCACCTCTAAAATATCAAATTAAGGTTTATCTTTTTATTATATAACAAAATTAACATATATTATGCCATAATAAAAGCTGAGACATCTTTCTATGTCCCAGCCTAAATTGATTATTTATTCTAAGTTTGCATGATTATTTTGCATTGTCGTTTCGTCAACATTAAGTTGGTTCATTAAACCAATCACAATACTATCTAAAAAGATTTGAGACGATTGTTCGAATAAACTACCTAATGGTTGATTTGAACCTTCAGCATCATGTTTAGTACCTGCTGGCAATTCAACAACCGTGTCTGCAATTTCACCAATTGCAGAATCAAGTTTAGTAGTTAATAGTACAACTTCTGCTTCCACTGATTTTGTTTTATCAGCTAATAAGCGTAAATGTTCTGTAGAACCTGAACCAGAAATGACAATGAATAAATCGCCTTTTTGTATAGATGGCGTCGTTGACTCACCAATGACAAATGCTTGCTTGCCTAATTGATTCAATCTCATTGCAAAGCTATTTGCAACAAATCCAGAACGACCCTTACCTGCAACGAAGATTCGTGAAGCTTCTGTTACTTCAGAAGCAAATCCGTCGAATTCTTCATCCTTTACGTGAGATAAAGTTCCTTTTAACTCATCTAAAATGAGTTGATAATTATTAAATTTAGTCATAATTACTTACCTTCAATAGCGTCACGACATTGTTTAGCAGCTTCTACAGGATCGTCAGCGTTAGCAATACCGCCACCAACAATAACTAAGTCAGGATCTTCTGCAACAATATCTTTAATAGTATCTGGTTTAATACCGCCAGCTACAGCTACTTTAGAATTTTTAATTACTGATTTAACTTTACGTAAGCTATCTAATGGAGATTGTCCTTCTGCTTGTAAATCATAACCAGTATGGACTGCAATGTAGTCAGCACCCATTTCGTCTAATTCTTTTGCGCGTTTTTCTAAATCTTGCACTGCAATCATATCTACTAATAATTGTTTATCATTTTTGTGTGCTTCTTCTACTGCCGCTTTAATTGAAGCATCTTCAGCTACACCTAAAATTGTTACAACATCTGCACCAAATTTAACTGCTTGGCTAACTTCATAGTCCGCTGCGTCCATGATTTTTAAGTCAGCTAAAACTTTTGCATTGTTAATATTTTCATTTAAATGTTGTACTGCAGGTAAACCTTCATTAATTACGATTGGAGTACCAATTTCAACAATATCAACATATTCTTCTACTTTTTTCGCTAATTCTGCTGCTTCTTCTTTATTTAATAAGTCAATTGCTAATTGTAATTCCATTATAATTCATCCTTTCAGTTTAAACTGTTTTTTCTCTCACATTGAATGAATTACCCTTTAAACTTTTACTTTAAACGAAGCGTATATTTATAAGCTAATCGACATCCGGTGCAGCTGCATCATCTACATATATTTCTACATTAGCATGTGTTTTTAAAATGGTAGATGGAATATCTTCTGATATAGGTTGAGTTAATAAATTGTTTATGGCTTGTCTTTTTTTCTCGCCAAATGCCAATAATATAATTCTTTCAGCTTTAATGATGGATTGAAGTCCCATAGATACTGCCTGTTTAGGCACTTCAGACTCATGATTAAAGTATCTACTATTCGCTTTAATCGTACTTTCAGTTAAATCAACTACGTGAGTTTCACTATCAAAATCTGTTCCAGGCTCGTTAAATCCTATATGCCCATTTTCTCCAATACCTAGCAATTGAACGTCGATAGGCCCCTCAGATTCAATGATTTGATTATACCGTTTCACTTCTTCATCTAAGTTGGAGACATCTCCATTTGGTATATGAATATTTTGACGATTGAAATACGGATACTGATTAAATAAAATTTGATTCATATAATAATGATAACTTTGATTGTGTTCAGGCTCTAAACCAACATATTCATCTAAATTAAATGTTGTTATCTTTGATACATCTAATTGATTTTTCTTTAATAACGAAACTAAATGTTCATAAACATTTGTCATAGTTCCACCAGTCGCTAAACCTAAATTACTATTTGGATATTCATCCATTTGTTTAAATAATTCGCAAGCAACATAAAATGATGCTAATTCTTTAGTGCCTAAATTAATAATTTTCATAATAAATCACCTCAAATAATTACTACCAAACAATATAATAACCAACCCCTTAATTACATTTTGGATTATAACACGACACAACATTTTTCCGTAATAAAGTGATATCCCTTCATGAAAATGTTAATATATGGAAATAATTACAAAATTAATTAAATAAATTGAGCAGAGATGTACATTTATTGAGTTGTTTTTAGTAAAATAGACTGATAAACACATTGAATGGTGTAAGGAGTGAACGTGTTGGAACCTATTAAATATGAAGAAGTAATGGATTTATTAACTTCTTATGAAAACAAACCCGTTTACCTACATGTTGAAACAACAAATGGTGCTTATGCTAACCATTTTGATGAACGTGTATTTAATGCTGGTACTTTTTTGAGAAATATACAAGTAACATTTGAACATGCACAACTTAAAGGTGGAGATAAAGATCCATACCGTATCGGATTAAAACTTCGCGACGGAGGTTGGGTTTATGTTCAGGGACTAACACATTATGAAGTTAACCAAAATAATGAATGTCTCATAGCTGGATTTAATTATGAAGGACAATTGGCTGCTACATTAGAAATTAGCGATAAGCCATTTACAATATAGAGGAGGTAAGATTCATGACAGATGAAAGACATGTACTCGTTATATTCCCTCATCCAGATGATGAAGCCTTCTCATCTGCGGGAACAATCGCAAGTTATATCGAGGCAGGCGTTCCGGTAACATATGCTTGTTTAACTTTAGGCCAAATGGGCAGGAATTTGGGTAATCCTCCATTTGCTACTAGAGAATCATTACCAGATATTCGTGAAAAAGAATTGGAAAATGCCGCTAAAGCGATTGGCATTACTGATTTAAGAAAAATGGGACTCAGAGATAAAACTGTTGAATTCGAACCACATGATCAAATGGATGATATGGTTAAAAATTTGATTGATGAAACTAATCCTTCATTAATTATTTCTTTTTATCCGAAATTTGCAGTTCATCCAGACCACGAAGCAACTGGTGAAGCAGTAGTAAGAACTGTTGGTCGTATGCCAGAGAATGAACGTCCAAGATTAACATTAGTTGCGTTTAGTAATGATGCACCCGATATATTAGGTGAACCTGACATCCAAAATGATATTTCTAAATATAAGGATATTAAAATTAAAGCCTTTGAAGCACATGCTTCACAAACTGGACCATTTTTAAAAGAATTAGCAAGTCCACAAGTTGGTGGAGAAGTTCATAGCTTTTTAGAAATTGAACCATTCTGGACTTATCATTTCGAATCTTAATGGAGGTTAACAATGACAGAATTTGATTTATCTACACGTGAAGGCCGATGGAAACATTTTGGTTCTGTTGACCCTATCGAAGGTACGAAACCCACAACTAAAAATGAAATGACTGATTTGCAAAGTACGCACAAAAACTTCTTATTTGAAATCGAAGAAGTTGGTATTAAAAACTTAACTTATCCTGTATTAATTGATCAATTTCAAACAGCAGGTACATTTAGTTTTTCAACAAGTTTAAATAAAGATGAAAAAGGCATAAATATGAGCCGCATTTTAGAAAGTGTTGAAAAACATTACAATAATGGTATTGAATTGGAATTTAATACGTTATACCATGTTTTACGAACATTGCAAGAAAAAATGAACCAAAATGCTGCCGGTGTTGATGTTAGTGGTAAATGGTTCTTTGATCGTTTTAGCCCTGTAACTAATATCAAAGCGATTGGAAATGCTGATGTCACTTATGGTATTGCAATTGAAGGTACTAAAGTTACGCGTAAAGAAGTAACTATTCAAGCAGCTGTTACTACTTTATGTCCTTGCTCTAAAGAAATCAGCGAATACTCTGCGCATAACCAACGTGGGATTGTTACAGTTAAAGCATATCTAAACAAAGATGACATAGTTATAGATGATTACAAAGATAAAATTTTAGATGCTATGGAAGCTAACGCTAGTTCAATATTATATCCTATATTGAAACGCCCAGACGAAAAAAGTGTTACAGAACGTGCCTATGAAAATCCACGTTTTGTTGAAGACTTAATTCGTTTGATTGCTGCAGATTTAGTTGAATTCGATTGGATTGAGGGATTTGACATTGAATGCAGAAATGAAGAATCAATACACCAACATGATGCATTTGCTCGCTTAAAATATAGAAAATAAAAAAACAGTCCATCCGATATTTCTATAACGGATGGACTGCCAATATATTATTTATTTGTTAACCTGAGACTTGTAATTAAGTCTCAGGTTATTTTTATTTTGAAATATGCATTTTCTTTTCACCTGGTTTAACAAAGCACATTGCAACAATACTAATCAATGATGCTACTACTGCAGAAACGAACATTGAAGAATAACCATATGATGCTACTAAGTAACCTGTTAATGTTGGTGCAATAACTGTCGCTGTATTAACAAAGAAATGTGTGATACCACCAAATGTACCAGTATTATTTGGTGTAGTATCAATGATAACTGCCCAATAAACTGCGTTTGGTAAGAAGATAAAGGCATTTCCTATCATCATCAATATCATCACTGCGACAATACTATGCGTAAATGGAATAATCACGAAACATGTTCCTGCACAAATCATACCAGCTATTGATAAACCTGATCGTGCAATTCTTAAACTTCCCGTTTTCTTTCTAAGCCAATCTGAAAGTTGACCACCAAAGTATGCTGTGAACACCGCACCTATCCAAGGAATCATACCTAAATACCATAAAGAGTGTATTTCAAAGTGATATTCATCTTGTAAGTATTTAGGAGTCCAAGTTAATATCAAGAAGTTCACATATTGGAAACCAAAATAACCTAACATATTACAAATAAGTGTTGTACTTGTGAAAAAGTGATACCATTTTTCTTTAGATTGTTCAGTATCAACTGTCTTTTCAACATTTAAACTATCCTCTGTAGAACGTATTGATTTAAGTTCTTCTTCAGAAATTCTTTTATTATCTTCAGGGTAATCTGTAAATACCTTCGCCCAAATAACTACCCAAACAAGACCTAATAAACCTAGTAAAATAAATAATAGACGCCAATTTGAAATAGTTAAAAAGCCTGAAACTATTGGAGCTGTAATTACTGCGCCTAGAGGGACTCCAATTAATCCTAAGGCAGAAAGTAAGCCTCTTTCTTTTGGTGCTGCCCAGTTCGCATTTGTTTTACTGATTGTTGAAAATATTGGACCTTCAGCTATACCAAACATAACGCGTAGCATACCAAAACCAGCTAAAGCTGAACCACCAAACACTGCTATACCTAGTTCCCCAGCAAATGCCATTCCAATTTCAACTAATGACCAAGCTGTTCCTGCTACAATCCAAACAAATTTTGGCCCTTTTTTATCCGCTGTAATTCCACCTAATAGGGAACCAAACATATAACCATAACCGAAATAGCCAAGAATAGTTCCCCAAGCAATCGTGTCAAATCCAAATTCTTTAATAATATCTTCTTGCGCGTATGAAATGGCCCCCCTGTCAATGTAATTAATCATTGTCATAAGCACAATCATAGTAATAATAAAATAACGATAACGTTTCATTAAGCCCCACCCCTTCATGAACATTTACACTTGTATGTAGTTTATCACACATTTATTTGTAAGCGCTACCACAAATAGTTAGAATTTTAAAATGATTTAGAAAACAGATGAATATTGCATGCGTTTATATATTTATATGTAATATTCATGTTATAATAAATGAAAAATATGTTAAGTATGGGGTAGTTTTATGAATTATTTTGTAGGCTTTAATTTAGGAAGTACTATAACAGGTATTGAGAAAGCTTTAATCAATCGTCTTTATCTATTTAAAAAGGCAGACTTACCTGCTAAATGCGTTTTTATTAAATGGAACCGTTATTTATCTAAACAACATAACGACTTCATCGATAGAGAAGATTTTATTAATATGTACGATTATTTCCAAGAAATAGATGATGTCACTGAGTCATATCATTTCGATTGGATAACATATTGGGAAAGTGAATGTCATTTTAATATTGAATACATTCCTAACACTAACGACATTAGAGTTTATGATGGCAAAACATTCATTATGTATGCCCACTTTTTAAATCGTAGTTATAAACATATTGATTACATTAATTACTTTGATAAAAATAGAAGAAAAGTTAAAAGAGAACTTTTTGATATTAGAGGTTTTTTAAGTTGTACAAAAATTTTAACAGGGCGTCAAGAAACTGTGTATGAATCTTATCATAACGAAAATGGTGAAATATTGATTGAAAAATATTACCACACTGTTTCTGGTGAATCTCAATTGGATTTAATCGTCTTAAATCATCACCAAAAGCACTATTTCTTTAATAGTGAAGAAGAACTTGTAGCTTATTTCATTGAAGATTTATATCAAGAAGGAGATTTATTCTTTAGTGATAAAAACAGAAATACATCTCCTGCATTTAATTTGACTGATTCAAAAATCCCTGTAGTAGCTGTTTTACATAGTACTCATGTGAAAAATTCGCAAGAAATTAATAGTTCTAATTATAAAAATATTTATAAACCAGTTTTTAATAATTTAAACAGATACAAAGCAATCATTACTTCAACTAATGAACAAAAAAAAGACGTTTCAAATCGCATACAAAATAAAATACCTATATTTAATTTACCTGTAGGTTTCTCATCATCAACTAAAAGCGAACTTAAAAAAATTCCAGTTAAAAAATTGATATCTATTGCTAGATATTCACCTGAAAAACAATTAGATCATCAAATTAGATTAATCGAAAAATTAAAAGCAGATTATCCTGAAATACAATTACATATGTATGGTTCAGGTATAGAAAAAGCAAAATTAGAAACTCTAATTAAAGAAAAACAATTAGAAAATAGTGTCTTATTACGTGGTTTCTTACCTGACTTAGAAAATGAATTTAAAGATGCTTATCTTTCTATTATAACTAGTAATATGGAAGGGTTCTCTTTGTCACTTCTTGAATCACTTTCTCACGGTGTACCAGTAATCAGTTACGATATCAAATATGGTCCAGCCGAAATGATTAATAATGGAGAGAATGGTTATTTAATTCAGAAAGACGATGAAAATGCCTTATATGAAAAAGTGAAATATCTATTAGACCATCCAGAATTACAACATGAATTTTCTGTTAATAGCGTCAAAGTAGCAAATCAATTTTCTGAAGACAATTTAATTGATCAATGGAAAACATTCTTGAAAACACTATAATCTTCATTAAAAAATTCCCGAGACATATGATTTCTCGGGAATTTCGTTTAATTTTTAAATGCTTTTTGGTATTGGACATAGACTGAAAGAAAATGCTCTATATTAGCAATTCTCACTCTATATCCCTGGTCTTTAACAAAGAATGAAACTAGTACTCTTTGTGGATTTTTAAAACACATAGCCAATTCAGGATAAAAATACCCTACTCTTTGGTAATCAGCTCTTAAATGTATAGTATCTATAAATTTATCTTCATCTATATTCTCGTCAACTAGATTTTGCTTACCAATAGACTTAGCTTTTTGAATTAAACGATAAGAAGCCATTAACATTTCTAAAAATGTAGCAAATGCTAACTTATTTCTTCTAATGAACGCAAGATTTTCACTCACATTTTTAATACCAAAAATAATATATTTATCTTCTGGTGAAATTTGTACTAGTTCATTCGTACAATAACCTAACCAATGATCGTGATATTGCCAGTATTCGTCTTTAATAAAGAACTCAAATAGATTTTTTACTGTTTCAACCAGACTTCATTTTGATTGTGTTGATATATTCTCAATAATGCAAGTGCTGCTTCTCCATCATAGTATAGATTCTAAATTGTTCTTTAACTGATAAATCAGGATAATTTGATACATGAGTAGTTTCAAAGGTATTTTCATTGATCATGGCCAATATACCTTGGCTACCTTTTGAGTCGTATTTAAATAACGTTTATTTTTATTCTTTTTAAGATATTCACAGACTGCAAATATAAATGAAGCATTTTGACCTAAGTTAATTTCATTACTGTTCTCTGTATTATCAAAAACATATCCTCTGCCATCTTGTTCATAAATATAATTATCAATTATATAATCTATGGCTTTTTCAACTGGTTCAATTGATTGGTTCAAATAATTTAAATCTTCAATTAATGCATAGGTAGATGAAGAATGTCGTAATATATTATAGAAATTTATTTTTTTATCAAAATGTGGGAAATAACCATAATTATACTTACCGTTTTTAGTTATCATATTTTTCAAATAAGGGACACTAGTATTAATCATTTTGTCTATTTCTTGATGTAAATTATTTACTTTACGCAATCCCTTTCTATTTCCATCAGAAAATAATTCAAATACTTCATCACCATCTAACATATAGCTTTAAGTTGAAAACTTTATGACATTTTTATCATTGTAAAACTCGTTTGTAAATTCTTTTTTGTGGCTAGTATATTTTCTTAAATAGTTATTAATATTATCTTCAGCTAATTCTAATTCACCAGTCGCTTTATCAGGTTTAAAAATGCATTAACATTGATTTCTTCCGGTAAAAAGGCTAAATTCCAGTATTGGTCAAATGCAACACCAAAGTGTACATAATTACGTCGTGTCTGTTCAAGTTCTTCTTTAACTTCATTAAAAGTAATATTTTCTTGATCTGTCACAAAATCAAGTTTTATCCACTCCGGATATTCACCAGATTGTTTTTTAAATTTAAGACATTGTTTATTAATATCTCTCTAAGTAGTTTATCTTTTTATACAATTTAACAGTTGCTTTTACGTTAGGTTTCCCCAAACTAACAAATGCATTCGAATCCTTGAACTTTTCAATGTTAATTTCACTGAGTAACTTACTAACTCTATCTTCTATTCTCATGATTCCTTCCATGTTTAATACAAGTATTTCTTTAATTTTATCATTAATTTTAATGCATGTATTTTATATAGAATAAAAACCAGGCCTATTAGACCTGGTTTTTCAATAATGACTATTTATTAAATAATCGAATATTATTTGTTATCTGCATCTTTTTTACGGCGTCTACCGAATAAGAATAATGATCCTAATCCAGCAAATAATGATCCGAATAATGTTGCATTATTTGAATTTGATTCTTCACCAGTTTCTGGTAATGCTTTATCATCTGAATGACCTTTGTCATCGTCATGATTGCTATCTGAATCAGTATCAATACCTAAATCGCTATCTAAGTCTAAGTCGCTGTCTGAATCTGAGTCGCTGTCTGAATCTGAGTCGCTATCTGAGTCTGAATCGCTATCTGAGTCTGAGTCGCTATCTGAGTCTGAATCGCTATCTGAATCTGAGTCGCTGTCTGAATCTGAGTCGCTGTCTGAATCTGAGTCGCTATCTGAGTCGGAATCGCTATCTGAGTCGGAGTCGCTGTCTGAATCTGAGTCGCTATCTGAGTCTGAATCGCTATCTGAATCTGAGTCGCTGTCTGAATCTGAGTCGCTATCTGAGTCTGAATCGCTATCTGAGTCGGAATCGCTATCTGAATCTGAGTCGCTGTCTGAATCTGAGTCGCTGTCTGAATCTGAGTCGCTATCTGAGTCTGAATCGCTATCTGAATCTGAGTCGCTATCTGAATCTGAGTCGCTATCTGAGTCTGAATCGCTATCTGAGTCTGAGTCGCTATCTGAATCAGAATCGCTATCTGAGTCGGAGTCGCTGTCTGAATCTGAGTCGCTATCTGAGTCTGAATCGCTATCTGAGTCTGAATCGCTATCTGAGTCTGAATCGCTATCTGAGTCGGAGTCGCTGTCTGATTCTGAGTCGCTATCTGAGTCTGAATCGCTATCTGAGTCGGAGTCGCTGTCTGAATCTGAGTCGCTATCTGAGTCTGAATCGCTGTCTGAGTCTGAATCGCTGTCTGAATCTGAATCGCTATCTGAATCGCTGTCTGAATCTGAGTCGCTATCTGAATCTGAATCGCTATCTGAGTCTGAATCGCTGTCTGAATCTGAGTCGCTATCTGAATCAGAATCGCTGTCTGAATCAGTATCTTCTTTATAGAAACCACTATCTAAAGTCATATCGTCATGACCATCAATAGTTACTGTTACAGAACTACCGTTTGAATCCAATGATCCGTCTCCAACTTTAACTTGTGTTGGCGTGTAGCCTTCAGGCGTTTCAAATGTAACTGTATATGTTTCTCCATCATGTAAATTATCAAATTCATAATGACCATTTTCGTCTGTTCTTACAGATTTAGTTGTGCCATCTGGATATTCTAATGTAACTAAGACACCTGGGATTGGTTTTTCATTAGAATCTGTACCTTGTACACCATCTTTGTCAGTATCTTCCCATACATAGTCTCCAATTTTATATAATTTTTCAGGTGCTTCAGTACCATTACCGCCACCTGAGTCACTAGTAGAATTAACTGTATTTGTATACTGAGAATATTGAGGATAGCCATTACTATTTGTTGTTGTCATACGTGCTGCCTGTTGTATAGATAAACTATCTTCAGCACCAGGTGTAAATTTACTTACAACTTTAACAATATACGCTGAATCAATATTACCAAAGTCTATATTTGCTGAGTTAGCATTAGCATTTTTATCAATAGTAAATTGATCTGTTACATCTTCATATTGGCTATAATCATAAATTTTATTACTTTGTGGTAATTCTTGGTTGTCACCAACTTTGTAAATTTTAATGTCAGTATTATTGTCAATAATAGTACTTCCATAGCCATTATATGGTTGACCGTCGTCATCAAAGCCACCACTTCTAATCCATACACTTGAATTATTAGCATTGTATTTCTTAGGATTCACATAAATTGTTTGTTCAACTTCATCTTTATCTAAATCTAAGTTACTAAAGATCGATTGAATGTTAGATGATCCTTGTACAATTGGTCTTTGATATTCAACATCTACATTTTTAGAAACTGTTTTACCTGCAGTACCATAAGTTAAATCAAGATTTTCTTCATTTGGTACATCTTTTTTATCAATATATGAGAACGTATCAAGATTAGCAGTTACATCTTCATATTTATCAACATAATTCGTAAATGTATATGTTGATGTTTTAGTTGCTTCATCAAAAGTACCAGTAGCAATCACTTCACCTGATGGATCTGTTATATCAACTGGAGTATAATCTTTTGTTAAATCTGAAGGTATCATACGTGGATCATATTGAATAGTCATAGTATCGCCAGATTTAACTTTATTATCAATTTTGAATTGAGATTGATATTCGACTGGTTCACCTTGGTGAGCTTCTATAACGCCATCTTCACTATTACCTTCTGTAATAGATTGACTAACAACTGTAATTAAATCATTTACATTTGTACCTTGTTCTGCAGCCAATTTTCTTACAGCAAATTTCTTCACTGGTTTAGCAGTTGATTCAGAGGCACGAGCAGTTGCATATGTTGCTGTAGATTCTTTTTTATTTGAATAATCTTTAGCTAATGCACTTAATAATGTATTTTCATCAAGATTATTATAGTCTAAATTTAAGTCTTTAACTTGAGCTTTAGCATCTTCTTTGCTTGTGTTATTAGTATCAGCAATGTAATTAGTTAATGCATCTTGTTTATCTTGTGTTGTTGTAGCATTTTGAACATCGTTAACTACAGTATCAACATCTTGTGTATTATTTGTTTTTTGTGAATTTTGAGATTGAGTTGTTGTTTGAGGTGTTTCTTCTGAAGTAGTTTCTTTTGAATCAGTTTGAGTTGATTCAGGAGTTTGTTCTGTAGTAGTCTCAGCTTTTGATGCTTCTTCAGTTGATTGTTCTTTAGTAGTGTTTGCTTTTGAATCTTCTGTTGTTGTTTGTGCTTCAGTTGTTTCTGCTTTTGGTGCTTCTTTTGTTGGTTCTTCTTTAGTAGTACTTGCTTTTGAATCTTCTGTTGTTGTTTGTGCTTCAGTTGTTTCTGCTTTTGATGACTCTTTAGTTGGTTCTTCTTTAGTTGTATCTGCTTTTGAGTCTTCTTGTGTTGATGACTCTTCAGTTGTTTCTGCTTTTGGAGCCTCTTTTGTTGGTTCTTCTTTAGTTGTATCTACTTTTGAGTCTTCTTGTGTTGATGACTCTTCAGAATTATTTGCTTTCGAATCTTCTTGAGTAGTTTGTTCTTCTGATGCATTATTGTCGTTTGTTACATCAGTTTGTTCAGGAATATCACTATTGTTTTTAGTTTGTTCACTTGTTTGAACATCGCCTTTTTGTTTAACAGCATCATCTTGTGAAGATGTATCTTCACTTGCTTGTGTTGATGTCTCTTCTGTATTATTTTCCGCTGCTTTAGCTTCTTGATTTCCAAGACCGAATAATAGAGTAGCCCCTACTAATATTGATGCAGTCCCTACTGTAAATCTTCTGATAGAATATTTGTTCAATTTGTTAGGTAAAAAATCCATTCTTTTTTTCATATATTTCCTCCTAGTTACTTCTTAATAACTGTATGTAACAACCACTTAAAAATTAGTA
The DNA here is from genome assembly GCF_030547725.1 of Staphylococcus pasteuri. Classification (NCBI taxonomy): domain Bacteria; kingdom Bacillati; phylum Bacillota; class Bacilli; order Caryophanales; family Staphylococcaceae; genus Staphylococcus; species Staphylococcus pasteuri. Next base: position 309,852 of record NZ_JAUOQO010000002.1, read on the forward strand.
GCTGTCGCTTTAAATAATAATATAAACAATCAAATTTTACAACATTTAATATCCACAAAATACTATAATAAATAATTAAATTAAAGAATGTAAGGTCAAAACTTCTCTTTTAAAACAGAAAATTCCATACCATTTATTGTTTTTACATAAAAAATAAATACTTATAATGTATAAAAAAAATAATCCTCTTTATTATAGGTGTTATTTTTATTTAGAAATGACATAAATATATGGGTAACCGATCTGCCTTATATTTATCTGTTCTAAATATAACATTCAAAAGGATTATCTAGATTTATATAGTTGTTATTTGAGATATTTAATTATTTTATACTCTTTAATCAATTGACAAAATACTTCACATAATTTCTTTCACCAATTAACCTCAATCGTTTGCATTTAAAATTATATAACCTTTTTAAATGTTAGTCAACGTTAAATATTAAGTTAAACTTAATATTTTTACACTTTATTAAAACATTTTTGTATTTCATTAAAAATTCAAAAACATATTCATTTTAAAACTAATATAAGTTGTATCACAATTATTTTTATCGCTTTATCTTAATAATAATAAATATGAAAATGCTACTAATTACCTCCCTATGGCAACTAGTAGCACTTTTAAAATGAGTTTCTTATTTATCTTCTTTTTTACGTCGTCTACCCAATAAGAATAGTGAGCCTAAGCCAGCAAATAAAGATCCGAATAATGTTGCATTATTTGAATTTGATTCTTCACCAGTTTCTGGTAATGCTTTATCATCTGAATGATCTTTGTCTGCATCTGAATCTGAGTCACTATCTGAATCTGAGTCGCTATCTGAATCTGAGTCGCTATCTGAGTCGGAATCGCTATCTGAATCTGAGTCGCTGTC
>NZ_JAUOQO010000020.1:0-9303 GCF_030547725.1 Staphylococcus pasteuri
ACAGCGATTTATAATCGCATTGTTTTACTTACTTAATAGCTTTAGCTATTAAGTACAACTATATATGCCAGGCAAATGATAGGATGCGATGAGCCGCATTGAGACCGTAAGGTCTTTTTTTTATGTCTTAATTTATCTATTTAAAAAAAACTGAACGGATGAAAATTCAAATTTTATCTGTCCAGTTTTTTAATACAATATTTTTGGATGATGAAATCATTTTTAGAATATGCAACTAATATATTAAGGAATGTTTTTGTAAAGTTAATTATGAATACAATAGACTAAAGTCAATTGCATAAGTAACACTAACTTTTTAAATAAAAAGAAGTGTTACTTTATAATTAACGAATTAATAAGGGCTTCTGTATGTGAATTTAATTGTTCTTTTGGAATTCCTCCAAAACCTATAATAAACTTTGGTTTTATTTTTACATCATCATCGAATTGATATGGTGTTAATTTTAATGAGTGATGTTTAGCACGATCTATGCATTCTTCCATACTTAATCCATTTAAAACTGTTAATGTAAAATGCATACCAGTTAAAGCACCATCAACTTTTAGTTGTTCTTCATATGGGGAAAGTGCATTTAAAATATACGTTAATTTTTCTTTATAAATTTTCCTCATTTTATTTAAATGACGTTCAAAACTTCCACTGCTCATGAATTGAGCGATAATTCTTTGTATATGTACTGGAGCAGTGTTTGCTTCACTATAATCATATTGGTGGTATAAATCTAATATTTTAGGAGGTAATACTATATACGCTATTCTACAGCTTGGGTAAATTGATTTAGAGAATGTACTGATGTAAATAATTTTATCTTGTGAATCTAGACTTTGTAATGCGGGTATTGGCTTTCCAAAATATCTAAACTCTGAATCATAATCATCTTCAATAATATATCTGTTAGTTTGATGTTGAGCCCAATTGATAAGCTGTGTTCTTTTTTTCAAATTCATAACGTGTCCTGTTGGAAATTGATGTGATGGAGTAATATAAAGTACGTTATAATTCGAAGAAAAAATGGGTTTAGTTTGTATGCCGCTTTTTTCGACTGGTACTTGTAAATATTTAAATTTCTTTTTATCTAGAACTTGTTTAATAGGTGGATAACTTGGCTTTTCAATAATAAATGATGAAGATTTAAGTATATCAGTTAGCATATTTAATAATTGTTCAGTAGAAGAACCAATAACAATTTGTTGAGGGTGTGCAGTAACACCTCTACTAGTGAATAAGTAATGTGCAATTTGTTGTCTTAACTCGAATTCCCCTTGTTTATTACCTCTTTGTAAAAAATCTAAGTTATGATCTTCAAATACTTCTTTAGCGTATTTCCGGAATAAATGAGATGGGAAATGTTCTGCATCAATTTCTGATAAATTAAAAGAATAATCATAATCATTATGTTCTACATTTAAATCAATTCCATCAATTTGTTCATTTGAAATTGTTACATAGGGGTTAGGAAGAACCGGTAATGATTCAATATCAGATACATAGTATCCAGATCTCGGTTTAGAGTATATAAATCCTTCATCTAGTAGTAATTGATAGGCATGCTCAATCGTTGTGTTACTTAAAGATAAATGTTCGCTTAATTGTCGTTTAGAGGGAAATCTATCGTTGGATTGATATTGTCCTTCTATTATTTGTTTTTTCAGTTTTTCATATAAATCTAAATATAATGAATTAGAATGTCTCATTAAACTGACCGCCTTTATTATGTATAAATTGAACCTTTTTAAATATCAGTTTATCCTTTACAATAAATTTAATCAAGAAGTAAAGGGGTAGATTGTATGTCTAAAATAGTTGGATCTGAAAGAGTTAAACGTGGTATGGCTGAAATGCAAAAAGGCGGCGTCATTATGGACGTAGTTAATGCTGAACAAGCGAAAATTGCTGAAGAAGCTGGTGCTGTAGCAGTAATGGCTTTAGAAAGAGTACCTTCTGATATTAGAGCGGCGGGTGGCGTTGCTCGTAGTGCTAATCCTAAAATTGTTGAAGAAGTAATGAATGCAGTATCAATCCCAGTAATGGCTAAAGCACGAATTGGTCATATTACAGAGGCGCGCGTTTTAGAAGCAATGGGAGTGGACTATATAGATGAATCAGAAGTATTAACTCCAGCAGATGAAGAATACCATTTACGTAAAGATCAATTCACTGTACCTTTCGTTTGTGGTTGTCGTAATCTGGGCGAAGCAGCTCGTCGTATTGGCGAAGGAGCAGCTATGTTACGTACTAAAGGAGAGCCTGGTACAGGTAATATAGTAGAAGCAGTTAGACATATGAGAAGAGTGAATGCTGAAGTAAGTCGTTTGACTGTTATGAATGATGATGAAATCATGACTTTTGCTAAAGATATTGGTGCACCATACGAAGTATTAAAACAAATTAAAGATCATGGTAGATTACCAGTAGTAAACTTTGCAGCTGGTGGTGTTGCTACTCCTCAAGATGCTGCCTTAATGATGGAATTAGGCGCAGATGGAGTATTCGTTGGCTCAGGTATTTTTAAATCTGAAGATCCGGAAAAATTTGCTAAAGCTATCGTTCAAGCTACTACTCATTATCAAGACTATGAACTTATCGGTAAACTAGCAGCAGAATTAGGTACAGCTATGAAAGGTTTAGATATTAATCAAATTTCTTTAGAAGAACGTATGCAAGAGCGTGGTTGGTAGTATATGAAAATAGGTGTATTAGCACTGCAAGGAGCAGTTCGAGAACATATTCGACATATAGAGTTAAGTGGTCATGAAGGTATTGCAATCAAAAAAGTAGAACAGTTAGATGATATTGATGGCTTAATATTACCTGGTGGCGAGTCAACAACATTGAGAAGATTAATGGATTTATATGGTTTTAAAGAAAAGTTACAACAATCAGAATTACCTATGTTTGGTACATGTGCAGGGCTAATAGTATTAGCCAGTGATGTTGAAGGAGAATCTGGATATTTAAATAAGTTGGATATTACTGTTGAACGTAATTCATTTGGAAGACAGGTAGATAGTTTTGAATCCGAATTAGAAATCAAAGGTATAGCTACTGATATTGAAGGCGTATTTATTAGAGCACCTCATATAGCAAAAGTTGGAGATAATGTTGAAATCTTAAGCGAAGTAGGCGACAAAATTGTCGCTGTAAAGCAAGATAAATATTTAGGAGTTTCTTTCCATCCAGAATTAACAGATGATTACCGAGTAACTGATTATTTTATTAATCATATGATTCAAAAATAAAAATAAGGCAATGCATGATTGGATTGGTTACAAACTCCAATGTATGCATTGCCTTTTATTTATTATTAGATGAAGAATCCAGCAATTGCTGCTGAAATGAATGATACAAGAGTTGCACCGAATAATAATTTTAATCCGAATCTTGCAACAACATCACCTTTTTTATCATTAAGAGATTTAATAGCACCTGAAATAATTCCAATTGAACTAAAGTTTGCAAATGATACTAAGAATACTGAAGTAACACCTTTAGCATGTTCAGAAATCCCATTTAATTTACCAAGTGCTTGCATTGCCACAAATTCATTTGATAATAGTTTAGTAGCCATCACAGAACCTGATTGAACTGCATCGTTCCATGGAACACCTGCTAAAAATGCAAACGGAGCAAATACAAATCCAATTAAAGTTTGGAAATCCCATTTGATTGCGCCACCACTTGCTAAACTAAAGCCGCCGCTCACTAAACCATTTAGTAATGCGATAATTGCGATATATCCAATTAACATTGCACCAACTATTACTGCAACTTTAAATCCGTCTAAGATATACTCTCCAAGCATTTCAAAGAAAGATTGATTTTTTGTTTCACTTTCAGCAACTAATAATTTATCATCTTCTTCATTAACTTTATATGGATTAATGATAGATGCAATAATGAAGCCACCAAATAAATTTAATACAACAGCTGTTACAACGTATTTTGGTTCAATCAATGTAAAGTAAGCACCAATAATTGAAGCTGATACTGTAGACATTGCTGATGCCGTTAATGTATATAAACGTTGTTTAGGTATGTAAGGTAATTGTTGTTTTAATGAGATAAAAACTTCTGATTGACCTAAAATTGCTGCTGCTACAGCATTGTATGATTCTAATCTGCCCATACCATTAATTTTTGAAATAAGAAAACCTAAGACATTAATAATAAGAGGTAAAATTCTTGTATACTGCAAGATACCAATTAATGCTGAAATAAATACAATTGGTAATAAAACGTTAAAGAAAAATGGTGGGTTTTTAGGGTCAACATATTTAAAACCACCAAAAACAAAATTAACTCCTTCTGCTGCTTTTGACAATAAATAACCAAATCCATTAGATATAGCACCAATGACTGAAATACCAATATTAGTTTTAAGTAAAATAAACGCAAAAATTAATTGAATAACTAGCAATAATCCAACATATTGCCATCGAATATTCTTTCTATCTGAACTAAATAAGTACGCGAGTGCTAAGAAGAAAATGATTCCAATAATCCCAATGAGAATATGCATGTGTTTTTTCATTCCTTTAATTTATTCTATTGTCTATCATACAATAAAATAGAAACGCTAACATCATAAATTTTAAAAATTTAAAGTCAAAATAATTGAAAATGGTCAAAGTTGGTCATATAATATAGTCAAAGAAGGTCAAAAAAGAGGTGATAATCATGCATAATATGTCCGACATCATAGAACAATACATTAAACATTTATTTGAAGAAACCAATGAAGACGTGGTTGAAATTCAAAGAGCAAACATAGCTCAACGTTTCGATTGTGTCCCTTCTCAATTAAACTATGTTATTAAAACACGATTCACAAATGAGCATGGTTACGAAATAGAAAGTAAACGTGGTGGCGGTGGTTACATCCGAATCACAAAAATTGAAAACAAAGATGAGACAGGTTATATTAATCATTTACTTCAGTTAATAGGTCCATCCATATCTCAACAACAAGCACTCTATTTAATAGATGGGTTGTTAGATAAAGGACTAGTTAATGAAAGAGAAGCTAAAATGATTATTGCAGTAATTGATCGAGAAACTCTGAAAATGGATATTGTATCTCGTGATATTATTAGAGCTAATATTCTCAAAAGAATTTTACCAGTTATCAATTATTATTAGGAGAATTGAGGTGTTGCTTTTTGCTTTGTGAAAATTGCCATTTAAATGAGGCTGAAGTTAAATTAACTGTTAAAAGTAAAGATGGTGTGCAAGAAAAATGGGTATGTAGTACTTGTGCACAAGGTGATAATCCATGGACACATCAAGAACAATCATCATATCATCAAGATGATATCGAAGAAGCATTTGTTGTAAAACAAATATTACAACATTTAGCTACTAAGCATGGTATTAATTTTCACGAAATGGCATTTAAAGAAGAAAAGCGATGTCCAACTTGTCAGATGACATTAAAAGATATTGCACATGTAGGTAAATTCGGTTGTTCAGATTGTTATGCAACTTTTAAAGATGACATTTTAGACATTGTTAGACGTGTGCAAGGTGGTCAATTTGAACATGTTGGAAAAGTACCTCAGTCTTCTTATCATAAACTTGCACTTAAAAAGAAAATCGAAGAAAAAAATCAATATTTACAAAAGTTAATAGATGAACAAGATTTTGAACAAGCAGCCATTATACGTGATGAAATTAAAGCGCTACGTGAAGAGGGCGAGGTGCAACATGATGAGTGACTTAGAGCCAAATGTAAGTAAATGGATGAAAACAGCAAAGGAAGCACCGGTTGTGATTTCATCAAGAATTCGTTTAGCTAGAAATCTAGAAAATCACGTTCACCCCCTTATGTTCCCAACAGAACAAGATGGATTCAGAGTTATTAATGAAGTACAAGATGCTTTACCTAATATGACTTTAAAAAGACTAGATGTGATGGACCAACAAAATAAAATGAAGTTAGTAGCTAAACATTTAGTAAGTCCAGAATTAATTAAACAACCGGCAGCAGCTGTCATGTTAAATGATGATGAATCTATCAGTGTAATGATAAATGAAGAAGACCATATAAGAATTCAAGCATTAGGTACTGATTTATCATTGGAAAGATTGTACAAAGAAGCCTCAGCACTTGATGATACAATAGATCAAAAACTTGATATTAGTTATGATGAACATTTAGGTTATTTAACTACTTGTCCTACTAATATAGGTACTGGGATGAGAGCAAGCGTGATGTTGCACTTACCAGGTCTTTCAATTATGAAAAGAATGACAGGCATTTCTCAAACTATAAATAGATTTGGATTTACAATTCGAGGTATTTATGGTGAAGGATCACAAGTATATGGTCATATTTATCAGGTTTCAAACCAATTAACATTGGGGAAAACAGAAGAAGAAATTATTGAAAACTTAACAGAAGTTATTAATCAGATTATAAATGAAGAGCTTCAAATTCGGGAAAGATTAGATGAGCATAAGCAATTAGAAACGTTAGATAGAGTTTATCGTTCGCTAGGAATACTTCAAAATAGCAGACTTATTTCTATGGAAGAAGCATCATACCGGTTGAGTGAAGTTAAATTAGGTATAGATTTAAATTATATTAAACTTGATAATTTTAAATTTAATGAATTAATGGTAGGCATTCAAACTCCATTTTTATTTGATGAAGAAGATGAAACACCAGTCAATGAAAAAAGAGCTAATATTTTGAGAGAACATATAAAATAGGAGGTAACACATTATATGCTATTTGGTAGATTAACAGAACGTGCGCAGCGTGTGTTAGCACATGCACAAGAAGAAGCAATTCGATTGAATCATTCAAATATTGGAACAGAACATCTTTTACTAGGTTTAATGAAAGAACCTGAAGGCATTGCAGCAAAAGTATTAGAAAGTTTTAATATTACAGAGGACAGAGTAGTAGAAGAAGTAGAAAAACTTATTGGACACGGTCAAGAACCAATGGCGACACTTCACTATACGCCTAGAGCTAAAAAAGTTATTGAATTATCAATGGATGAAGCACGAAAATTACATCATAATTTCGTAGGAACAGAACATATACTACTTGGTTTAATTAGAGAAAACGAAGGCGTAGCTGCACGTGTATTTGCAAATCTCGATTTAAATATTACAAAAGCACGTGCTCAAGTCGTTAAAGCTTTAGGTAGTCCAGAAATGAGTAATAAAAATGCTCAAGCAAATAAATCTAATAACACACCAACTTTAGATGGTTTAGCACGTGATTTAACAGTCATTGCTAAAGATGGAACATTAGATCCTGTAGTAGGACGTGATAAAGAAATCACACGTGTTATAGAAGTACTTAGTCGTCGTACTAAAAACAACCCAGTATTAATTGGTGAACCTGGTGTAGGTAAAACAGCGATTGCTGAAGGATTAGCGCAAGCAATTGTAAATAATGAAGTACCAGAAACATTGAAAAACAAACGTGTCATGTCTTTAGATATGGGAACAGTTGTAGCTGGAACTAAATATCGTGGCGAATTCGAAGAACGTTTGAAAAAAGTAATGGAAGAAATTCATCAAGCAGGCAATGTTATTCTATTTATTGATGAATTGCACACATTAGTCGGTGCTGGTGGAGCTGAAGGTGCCATAGATGCTTCTAATATTCTAAAACCTGCTTTAGCTCGTGGAGAATTACAATGCATTGGTGCGACTACTTTAGACGAATATCGCAAAAATATTGAAAAAGACGCAGCATTAGAACGTCGTTTCCAACCTATACAAGTTGATGAACCTTCAGTTGAAGATACTGTTGCAATTTTAAAAGGACTTCGTGACCGTTATGAAGCCCATCATCGTATTAACATTTCAGATGAAGCTTTAGAAGCGGCAGCTAAATTAAGTCATCGTTATGTATCAGAAAGATTTTTACCTGATAAAGCAATTGATTTAATTGACGAAGCAAGCTCAAAAGTAAGACTAAAAAGTCATACAACACCTAATAACTTAAAAGAAATTGAACAACAAATTGAAAAAGTTAAAAATGAAAAAGACGCAGCCGTTCATGCTCAAGAATTTGAAAACGCGGCAAATCTTAGAGATAAACAAACTAAATTAGAAAAACAATTTGAAGAAGCTAAAAATGAATGGAAAAACGCACAAGATGGCGTAAGTACATCATTATCTGAAGAAGATATTGCAGAAGTTATTGCGGGTTGGACAGGTATTCCATTAACTAGAATTAATGAAACTGAATCAGATCGCTTACTTAACTTAGAAGACACATTACATCATCGAGTTATTGGTCAAAAAGATGCTGTGACTTCTATTAGTAAAGCGGTAAGACGTGCAAGAGCAGGATTAAAAGATCCTAAACGTCCAATTGGTAGCTTTATATTCTTAGGTCCTACAGGCGTAGGTAAAACAGAACTAGCTCGTGCTTTAGCTGAATCTATGTTTGGCGAAGATGATGCAATGATTCGTGTTGATATGAGTGAATTTATGGAAAAACACGCTGTCAGTCGTTTAGTTGGTGCCCCTCCTGGCTATGTAGGCCATGATGACGGTGGCCAATTAACTGAAAAAGTTAGACGTAAACCTTATTCAGTTATACTATTCGATGAAATTGAAAAAGCACATCCAGACGTATTTAATATCTTGCTACAAGTATTAGATGATGGTCATTTAACTGATACTAAAGGACGTCAAGTTGACTTCCGTAATACAGTGATTATTATGACTTCAAATGTTGGCGCTCAAGAATTACAAGATCAACGTTTCGCAGGTTTTGGTGGTGCCAATGATGGTCAAGATTATGAATCAATACGTAAAACAATGATGAAAGAACTTAAAAATGCATTCCGTCCAGAATTCTTAAACCGTGTGGATGACATTATTGTTTTCCATAAATTATCTAAAGATGAACTTAAAGAAATCGTAACTATGATGGTTAATAAATTAACACTACGCTTATCAGAACAAAATATAAATATTGAAGTAACTGAAAAAGCTAAAGAAAAAATTGCTGAAGAAGGATATGACCCAGAATATGGTGCAAGACCACTTATCCGCGCAATTCAGAAGACAGTTGAAGATAACCTAAGTGAATTAATATTAGACGGTAATCAATTAGAAGGTAAGAATGTAACTGTTGATCATGATGGTGAAGAATTTAAATATGATATTCAAGATAAAAAAGAAGATAAAGCTTCTACAGAAGCGTAATCAACTTATAGATTGATTATTAATAAAGAGTCCGGGACATAAAGTTCTTGGATAAGTGAAAAAAAGACAATTTCTATTGAAATAATATAGAAATTGTCTTT
>NZ_JAUOQO010000381.1:0-268 GCF_030547725.1 Staphylococcus pasteuri
GTCCAGAACTTCTTTCCCAGTGGGATGATCTAGAGGGATATTCCTTTATCTCAACGGAACAATTGAATGATGTATATGACAAAGAAGATGTTTATGTTGTAGATATTCGAAAAGAAAATGAATGGAACGCAGGCCATATTCCTGGAGCTAATCATCACATGCTTGGCTATTTAGAAGAACAGGCGAATGACATTCCAGAAGATAAAACAATCGTCGTTCACTGTCAGTCTGGTACTCGTTCAGCAATCGGAACAAGTTTACTACAATC
>NZ_JAUOQO010000382.1:0-268 GCF_030547725.1 Staphylococcus pasteuri
GTTCAGGAGAACAAGGGCACGACAAAATGTTGCAATGGTTTGATGCTAAACCGTTATTAAACTTAAACATGAGACTTGGTGAAGGGACAGGGGCGGCTTTGTGTTTACCATTAATTCAATCTGCATTAGCTTTTTATAATGAGATGGCAAGTTTTGAGCAAGCTAACGTCGTCAATGTAGTGAGTGACATATAAATGTTCAATGTGCTTCAACACCAATTTTTCCTATTTAAACTTGCCATTGTATTTTTAACTCGACTGCCTGTTTC
>NZ_JAUOQO010000383.1:0-268 GCF_030547725.1 Staphylococcus pasteuri
TCGTGGTAATAGTGACACCGCCTGTTTTGGTACACGCCTATCAAAGATGGGTGGAACGAAACAGGGCGGGGCAATGAGATGCCCCTTAACTTGCAGGCTGTTCAAAACAGAAATGGATTGCGAACGGTAAGTCATGCAAGAATCCCACTCGTTAAACCTCTAGGTATAGAGCTAGCGGCTTTAGCCTTGGGAGTCTCAAATAATGGTTTACAATGAAGGAAAGTGTTTGTCATGAATTTTATGTTTTGAATAATATAGTATAGTAGAC
>NZ_JAUOQO010000384.1:0-268 GCF_030547725.1 Staphylococcus pasteuri
GTCGTGAACCTTCACGAAGTTGGATTCGTCGTCGCCTGCGAGTGTCGCGCCGGTCGTGCGGTGTGCTTCGTCACAGATGATCAGATCGAATTCAGGAAAGTCGTGCTGCTTTTGGGCATCGGCAATCACCTGAATGGACTGGTAGGTCGCAAACACCACTGTCATTTTGTCGGGGGCGGGATGATTGACGCCTTCGGCCAATTTGGCCGCGTCGGTGCTGGCTGGAAAAGCAAGATCGAGGATGTCGATCTCGGCGATGTCGTTGTTG
>NZ_JAUOQO010000385.1:0-267 GCF_030547725.1 Staphylococcus pasteuri
GGTGCAGGGTGAGCTGCCGGGCCGAGGACGCGACCCGGGCCGGGACGTGGATCAGTTTGCGTCGGATGGTGGCGGTGGTCGCTTTCGCCAGGCCGCTGGCGGCGGTGCAGGCGGCGGCCCGGGTCAGGTTGAACGCGATGATGGCCAGGACCAGCCAGGCGGCGTTGGCGGTGAACTTGCCTGAGGGCAGGTGAGCCAGGGCCGAGTTCTTCAGGTCGGCGTGGACGTTCTCGATGATTGCGTGTTGCCGGTGGGTCTGGTCGACGG
>NZ_JAUOQO010000386.1:0-267 GCF_030547725.1 Staphylococcus pasteuri
TACCTACCTGAACCATTAAAGCATCGTGGATTTGATGTGTACTTTGTACCAGAAACCCTTTTTTTGGGGGATTTAGGTTTGTGGGGGATGTTATTGGGTGTGGCGGCTACAGTGATAGCGGCGTTTACTGTATTTGGTAGCTTTCTTCTCCAATCAGGCGGAGGCCATGCACTGCTTAACCTTGCTCTGAGGGTCGGTGGTCGATCACGTGGCGGAGCCGCAAAAATAGCGACCATAGCGTCGGGCTTATTTGGTATGGTGTCTGGT